>CAMUYE010000034.1 GCA_947164825.1 uncultured Clostridia bacterium | reverse complement strand
GCCGTTCAACCTCTCAGTCCGGCTACTGATCGTCGACTTGGTGGGCCGTTACCCCACCAACTATCTAATCAGACGCGAGCCCATCTTTCAGCGATAAATCTTTGGCATCCCGATCATGCGGTCAGAATGCATCATGCGGTATTAGCGGTCGTTTCCAACCGTTGTCCCCCTCTGAAAGGCAGGTTGCTCACGCGTTACTCACCCGTTCGCCACTAACTCGGGGAGCAAGCTCCCCTCGTCCGTTCGACTTGCATGTGTTAGGCACGCCGCCAGCGTTCGTCCTGAGCCAGGATCAAACTCTCTATAAAATGGTATCTGTACGAGCGATTTCAAATCGCCCGAGCAAATCACTTTTAGAATTTGTCTTGACTTCTCAAGAAATTTACGTTGACTTTTTTGCAACGTTTCGTGGGCGATTTAAAATCGCTCACAATCATTGACATGGTGTTTGTTCATGTTTTCGTTGTTTAATTTTCAAGGTACAACCGCGCTCGTCAGGGACTTTTTGCGGCCCTTTTTGCGAGCGCTCCGATATAATAGCACGCACCCCATCAAATGTCAAGAACTATTTTCAAAATTTTCCAAAAAATTTTTTTGTTTCTACATATAGTATTTCAGTATTTTTTCTTCGTCCAAATGCGGGTTTGTCGTCCCCTTCATTTGTGGATTATGCCGAAAACGGTGTAAGGGAGGGCTGAAAAACCGTCGGCCCTCCCCTTCTTTCTTCTTCTGTTTATTATTCTTCTGTCGGCGGTTCCGGTTCCATCACTCTGGTATAAGGAATCCCGATGCCTCCGCTCCAGGAACCGACGCTGACGGTTTCTCCGACTTCCAGGGCTTCATAATAGTCCTTAGAAATATCATAGGTGCGGGAATCTCCGTCGATCTGCAGCGTCAGGTGGTAGCTGTCGGAATACTTGCCTTCGGAAACATCCATCTCCTCAATGACGGCAGTTCGACTGTCATTCGGCAGCTTCGACGAGAGCATGATGTTCAGAGACAGGGGCAGGCCCGCGCCAAACATAAGCAGCAGAAATACCCACCCAATCAGTTCTCCCTTTGTCAGCTCGTGGCTTCTGATCAGCCACAAAACGAGCCAGATCAGCAGACCCACAACCGCCGCACAGATGCAGATCAGAGCGGCGACATCGTCGTAATACTCCGAGCTGACCGACGCGAGAAACAGATCCCCAAGCGGCAGGATGATCTGAAGGATCATATTGTTTTTTCGGCCTGGGATCTTCGTCCGCAGGCGATCTTTGTCCCGGAGGGAAAAATAGGCCGGCCAGCGCCAGACGAGGAACAGCGCCGCGGCCTCCAGCGCCATACAGAACAGAAAGAAAGGCGTCTGCACGTCTCGTTTTGCTCTGGACGAAAAGAAGAAAAGCAAAATATCCACCGCGCAGAGGCCCCAGCAGGCGACGGCGGCCCACAGGTTCCCTTTTTTGGTGCGCTGCTTTGCCAGGGCTGCATCCCGCTCCTGCCTGCGCTTTTCCTGGGCCAGGCGCCGCTGTTCCCGTTCTTCCGCGCGCGTGTTGGCGGCGCAATCCGCCTGCGAGGCGGCCGGGTCCCGGCGGTTTGCAACGTCCCGGAAGAATTCCAGGTAGGTCTTTTTCTCCTCCTCCATACAGAGGATCATCGTGTAGCGCTTTCCGTCGGAAAGGGCAAGCTTCAGCAGGGCGTTGTTGGGGAGATTGGTGCTGACACAGTGCTTCATGGTCAGGCGGAAATCCCGGATTGCGGCTTTCTCGATCCAGATGTCCTTCTTTCGGCGGGAGGTCTTGTCCGCGTCCGCAGGGAATTGCTCCGGAAAGAGGTCTTCCCGGATCCTCATCGCATTGCCCACATGGGTAAAAACGTAATGCTTTTCTGTAACTGAAACCAGATACATCCGATCCGATGGAAAGCCCAGGGCCAGGAGCGCCTGCTCAGAGCTCTCCTCTGTCGGTGCAAGCTCGGGGCAAGCGGGTTCCCGCTCCTGATCCGGTCTGCGGCTGCGTTTCATGATACGTCTCCTTTCAAACTGTACATACAATAAAAATGACCCACGCGCAGCAAAGGCTGCACATGAGTCTCGTCCTTCCGGACGGAACCGGCCCAAGGCGTCGTGACGGCTCCGTCCCCGCGGCATGCGCGGGACTACTCCCTCAAGGAATTTCGCAGGCATATTATAGCACGCTCCGCGGCTTTGTCAAGGGGGACGGAGAAATATTTTTGGGGCCCTGTAAAACTGCGCGGCACGCTCGGCGTCCTCCGGCCCGGCTCGCGGGCCGGAGGACGCTTGACGGATTGTTTTATTATCCCCATCGCAGAGCGGCCAGAACGTCGGTTGAACCGTATTCTCGCACAGGATCCTCGCCCCGATACGCGTCTGGGATCACGATCAGCCGGCCGTCCGTGGAGAACCACGTCGCCAGATACCGTCCGCTTCCGGCGTCGAACAGGTATTCCCCATATTGGTCTCGAACCTCTTTCATCGTAAGCCCTTCCAGCGATTCTGCAAGGTCTTCGTCCGCTGGGAACCCGGCGGCGCGGCCGGCGACGGTCTCCCGCAGGGTCAGGGTCCAGTCAAAGAGCCAGGCACCATAGAGATGGCCGTCATAGCAGTCCCAGATCGCACAGCAATAGCCCGCGCCGTAGTCGAACACCGCGCATTTGTGGACGCAGCCCGCCCAGTCCTCGTATCGGAGCTCGTCCCGATACCGGTCAGGGTCTTGGGTTCGATCCCGGATCTCGTCCAAGGAAAGGGCTCGGAATCCGGCGTTTGCGGACGCCAGTGCCTTTTCCGCATCCTCGTCAAAATAGAAAACCATTCGATCTGCGAGATAAGTCGCATCCGCGTCAATGAAGCTGCCCTTCCCATCCTTTTCTTCCACACAGCCTTCCGCGCGAAGGCAAAGCTTTTCGTGGACGGTATTATTTGCTGCGAGCGGAGCGTTATCCATTGGCGTTCCGTCGGCGTTCAGCCACTCCGAGGCGCTGTGAATATACACCATGATTCTCGTTCCGTCCGAAAGGCGGAACGCCCAGCCAAAGAGATTTCCCATGCTCCACGAGAGGGGTTCCGGATACCCCGTGATCCGGAGGGATCCGTCCGGGAGTGTTTCCATGACGGTTTTATACAGGAGAAGCTCCGATTCGTATTCCTCCTGCGTCATCAGCTCCCGGATCTCAACCGATTCAACACTTTGCTCCATCGGAACGGTCAGAACCCAGGCGGTTTGATCGATCTGCTTTAACTCGCCGGCGCTCGTGTCGTCCAGCAGGAACAGAGAAATTGTCTGACCGCTCCGGCTCACGTCCGCCAGACGCGGCTGGCCGCGATATACCCAGGCATAGACGAGATAGCACCGATCCGGGTCGTCGTATTTCCGATCCAGGCCCCAGGTTTCGCAGTAGGCAGCGTAGTCGGCATAGGACATAACAGTCTTCTGCGCAAAGCCCGTTGGCATCTCGTCTTCTACGGTGCCGTCCAGGATCGGGCGGAAGAACCGATCGTCGGTTTCCACCTGCTGCAGATCGTACTCGCCGTCGTATTCGGCCTCCGGGTCGTCCAGAACGTAGACCGTCTCGCCGCCAAGTCTGGCGGTGTGGCAGGTTTCGGAGGCGTTCCGGGGTTGGTCCTCGTTTGGCCGCCGGAAAAAGGTTCCCGTATTGGGGGGATCGGAAGCGGAAGGGCTGGTGCGGAGGGAGCGGTGCAGGAGCCAGCCGCCGGCGCCGAGGAAGACCAGGAAGAGGGCGGCCGCCGCGGCGGTCCTCCAGCGGGCGGCGCGGGCGGAGACGGAACGGAGGGAGATGGGTTCCGAGACGGGCTCTTCTTTCGAGGTCGATGCCGTATCCGGGAGCCCCTCATCCGCCCCAGTGCGCGCACCGGGGCACCTTCCCCCCAGGGGGAAGGCTTGGGCGGCGGCGAGGCGGGCGTCGTAGGCCTCGGTCAGGAGTTGGTCGAGGGCCGCGTCAGTCATTTCGTTGGTCGCTTTCTTTTGGAACAGTCTCATGTCAGATCGCCTCCCGCAGTTGTTTTTTGAGCTTTTCCCGGCCACGGCTGATGAGCTTTTCGGCCTTGGCCTGGCTGCAGCCCAGGTTCTCCCCCACTTGCTTCGCGGTCAGACCGCAGAGAGTGGAAAGGAGGACTGCCGTGCGCTGGTCTCCGGGCAGGGCGTCCAGAGCCGCCAGAACCGTCAGGCGCAGGTCGGGGTCGGAGGCTGGGGCCGGACAGGCCGGCAGTTCCTCCGGGGGAAGGGCCAGCTCCCACTTCCGTTTGCGCAGCAGGTCCAGGGCCGTGCGCTCGGTCAGCACCGCCACGAAGCGTCGGGTCCTGGGTCCGACGGGCTCCGCCAGGCAGTCGTAGTGCTCCAGCAGCTTCACGGAGGCGTCGGAAACCGCGTCCTCGGCCAGGGCCGCGTCCCCGAGGATGCGGCGGGCGAGGGCGAACATCAGACCGCGGTATTCGGCGTAGGTACGCTCGAAGTCGGCGTTGCGCACGGCGTTTGTCTGCATGGGAAAGCTCCTTTTTGTTTTCTGTTATCTATAACGTGCGGAGAAGACGATTTCGGACAGGGGTTTGAAATATTTTCAAGAAATAAAAGAAAAAGCAAGAGAACACATTGCTGCTTCCTCTTACTTCTTCTTTAAGGGAGGACAATGGCCGCCCCTGCGGGCGGAGCGGGCAGATTGCCCGCGCTACAGGCCGCGGTGGACGGCCTGGCGGACCAGGGCGCGGTGGAGCTTGGCTTCGGCGAGTTTCAGGTCCCGGTCGTTGATGTCGGGCTTCGCCATGATATCCCGGGCCCGCTTCTCGGCGGCCTTGGCCCGTTCCAGGTCGATGTCCTCGGCCCACTCGAAAGTGGTGGCAACCAGGCGGACGTTTCCGTTGTGGACGGCCACCATGCCGCCGATGCAGGCGGCGCGGCGCTCCTTGCCCTCGGCGTCGGTGATGACGGCCTCGCCCATGCCCAGGGGGGAAACGTAGTCGATATGTCGGGCCAGGATGCCGATCTCGCCCTCCATGGTCCGAACGGAGACCTTCTCGGCCTCGCCCTCAAAGGCCAGGCCGTCGGGGGTCACAATCTGAAGGCGGAAGGTCATTTGCCTTCACTCTCCTTCCGGTATTTCTCCACCACCTCTTCGATGGTGCCGGCATAGAGGAAGAAGGACTCGGGGATCTCGTCGTGCTTGCCCTCGATGATCTCCCTGAAGCCCCGGATGGTCTCCTTCAGGGGGACGTACTTGCCGTCGTAGCCGGTAAACTGCTCGGCCACGTGGAAGGGCTGGGAGAGGAAGCGCTGGACCTTGCGGGCCCGGTTGACCGTCAGGGTGTCCTCCTCGGAGAGCTCGTCCATGCCCATGATGGCGATGATGTCCTGGAGCTCCTTGTAGCGTTGAAGGATGCGCTGGACGCCCCGGGCGACCTCGTAGTGCTCGCGGCCCACCACGTCGGGGGTCAGGATGCGGGAGGTGGAGTCCAGGGGATCCACGGCGGGATAGATGCCCAGGGAGGCGATGCCGCGGTCCAGGACCGTGGTGGCGTCCAGATGGGCGAAGGTGGTGGCGGGGGCAGGGTCGGTCAGGTCGTCGGCGGGAACGTAGACCGCCTGGACGGAGGTGATGGAGCCCTTGTTGGTGGAGGTGATGCGCTCCTGGAGGGCGCCCATCTCCGTGGCCAGGGTGGGCTGGTAGCCCACGGCGGAGGGCATACGGCCCAGCAGAGCCGACACCTCGGAACCCGCCTGGGTGAAGCGGAAAATGTTGTCGATAAAGAGCAGCACGTCCTGGTTCTTCACGTCGCGGAAGTACTCGGCCATGGTCAGACCCGCCAGACCCACGCGCATACGGGCTCCGGGGGGCTCGTTCATCTGGCCGTAGACCAGGGCGGTCTTCGCCAGAACGCCGGACTCCTTCATTTCATAATAAAGGTCGTTGCCCTCGCGGGTCCGCTCGCCGACGCCGGTGAAGACGGAGTAGCCGTTGTGCTCGGTGGCGATGTTGTAGATCAGCTCCTGGATCAGAACGGTCTTGCCCACGCCCGCGCCGCCGAAAAGGCCAATCTTGCCGCCCTTTGCGTAGGGGCAGATCAGGTCCACGACCTTGATGCCGGTCTCCAGGATCTCGGTGGTGCTCTCCTGCTCGTCGTAGCTGGGCGCGGGCCGGTGGATGGGCCAGCGCTCGATGGTGACCGGAGGGGGCATATTGTCGATGGGCCTGCCCAGCAGGTTGAACATGCGGCCCAGGCATTCCTCGCCCACGGGGACCGTGATGGGCTTGCCGGTGTCGATGACCTCCATGCCGCGGCGCAGGCCGTCGGTGGAGGACATGGCGACGCAGCGCACCAGATCGTCGCCCACGTGCTGGGCGACCTCGGCGGTGATTTTCTCATCGCCGTTGAACACCTCCAGGGCGTTCAGCAGCGGGGGCAGACAGCCGTTGGGAAAACGGACGTCCATGACGGGACCCATGATCTGGTCCAGCTTGCCTTTATTCTTTGTAACCATAGGGTCAGCTCCTTCGCAAATGCAAAATGCAAGACGCAAAATGCAAAATGTGTTTGTTTGCGGTGTTTCATGGAAAGCGCGGCGTGACAGGCGGCGGCCTGGGGTCAGGCCGCCCTGCGGCGCTGGAGGACGGGCGGCGGCGTTGGAAAATGGGCAGCGGGCGGGCGCTCAGTGAGCGCCCCTACGGCGCTGGACGAAGCACGGCGTTAATTGTTCGCGCCTGCCACGATCTCGGTGATCTCCTGGGTGATGGCGCCCTGGCGGGCCCGGTTATACTTCAGGCTCAGGCTGGAGATCATCTCCTCGGCGTTCTTGGTGGCGGCGTCCATGGCGGTGCGGCGGGCCGCGTGCTCCGAGGTCACCGCCTCGCAGAGGGCGCCGTAGATCAGGCCGCCCAGGTACTCGTGGATGATGGTGTCAAAGACGGTGAAGCTGTCCGGCTCGTAGAGGGTCAGGCAGTTGTTGTCGCCGGGCTGGGGATGGTACTGCAGGGGCAGCATCTCCAGGACGCCCGGAGACTGGGACAGCATGGAGACGAAATTGGTGTAGACCACGCTGACCGTGTCGAACTCCCCGGCCAGGAAGCCCTTGCTGAGCATCTTGGCCACGGTGAAGCAGTCGCCCACGGAGACCTCCGCGGCCACGGCGTAGGCCTCGGTGAGGATCTCCACGCCCCGGGCCCGGAAGAACTCCAGGCACTTCTTGCCGATGGGGACCACGCAGGCGTTTTTCCCCTCGATCCTGCTATAGGCCAGCTTGAAGACATTGTGGTTATAGCTGCCGGCCAGGCCCCGGTCGCCGCCGATGACGACGTAGCAGCTCTTTTTAACCTCCCGCTTTTCCAGGAAGGGAGATTCAAAGCCTTCCGTATTATTGGCGATGGTGTTCAGGGTATCGAAGAGGATCTCAAAATAGGGGCGGGAGTTTGCCACCCGATCCTGGGCTCTGCGCAGCTTGGAGGCGGCGACCATTTCCATGGCCTTGGTGATCTGCTTGGTGCTCTCCATGCTCTTGATGCGGAGCTTGATATCCTTCATGGAAACGCCAGCCATGCGCTCCCTCCTTTATTGTTTGATCGCGGCGCCGGTCATTGCCCGGCGCGCAAAACAGTCAGCAAAGTTTATCTGTTCTTCAAAAATTCCGCGGTGTAGGCCACCAGGGCTTTTTTCAGGTCCTCCTCTGTGGGGGAATAGAGCTGCTTGGTGTCGCGGATCGCCTTGACCAGCTTGTGCTCGTGGGTATCGAGATACCGGAACAGGCCCTCCTCGAACTCGTGGACCTGGTTCACGGGGATTTCCTTGAGATAGTCGTTGATGACGGCGTAGATGATGCAGACCTGGAACTCCACCGGGACAGGAGCGTTGTTGGACTGCTTCAGGACCTCCACGATGCGCTCGCCCTGGGCCAGCCGGGCCTTGGTGTCCTTGTCCAGGTCGGAGCCGAACTGGGCGAAGCTCTGGAGTTCCCGGTACTGGGAGTAGAGGAGCTTCAGGGGGCCTGCAACCTTTTTCAGAGCCTTGATCTGGGCCGCGCCGCCCACGCGGGAGACGGAGATGCCCGGGTTGATGGCGGGCATGACGCCGGCGTGGAAGAGCTCGGTCTCCAGGAAGATCTGGCCGTCGGTGATGGAGATGACGTTGGTGGGGATATAGGCAGAGACGTCGCCGGCCTGGGTCTCGATGATGGGCAGAGCCGTCAGGGAGCCGCCGCCCTTCTCCGGGGCCAGCCGGGCCGCCCGCTCCAGCAGGCGGGAGTGGAGGTAGAAGACGTCGCCGGGATAGGCCTCGCGTCCGGGGGGACGGCGAATCAGCAGGGAGATGGCACGGTAAGCCACCGCGTGCTTGCTGAGGTCGTCGTAGACCACCAGCACGTCCTTGCCCTGGTACATGAAATATTCGCCCATGGTGCAGCCCGCGTAGGGGGCGATGTACTGCATGGGTGCCAGCTCCGAGGCCGTGGCGGAGACCACGATGGTGTAGTCCATGGCGCCGCCCAGGGTCAGGGTGTTGACGATCTGGGCCACGGTGGAGCGCTTCTGCCCGATGGCCACGTAGATGCAGATGACGTTCTTCCCCTTCTGGTTCAGAATCGTGTCCAGGGCGATGGTAGTCTTGCCGGTCTGGCGGTCGCCGATGATGAGCTCACGCTGGCCGCGGCCGATGGGGATCATGGCGTCCACGGCCTTGATGCCCGTCTGCAGGGGCTCGGAGACGGATTTTCGGTCGATGACGCCGGGGGCGGGCATTTCAATGGGCCGGTAATCGTTGGTGACGATATGGCCCTTGCCGTCGATGGGCTCACCCAGGGCGTTGACTACGCGGCCGATCAGAGCCTCGCCCACGGGGACGGAGACGACCCGGCCGGTGCGCTTGACCGTATCCCCCTCGCGCAGGCCCTCGTCGGAGCCCAGGATGACCAGGGAAACGGAGCGCTCCTCCAGGTTCTGGGCCATGCCGTAGGTGCCGTTGGGGAACTCCACCAGCTCATTGACCATGCAGTTCTCCAGGCCCACGGCCCGGGCGATGCCGTCGCCCAGGGTGATGATGGTGCCGGTCTCGCTCTGTTCGATTTTCGATTCGTAATGCTTTATCTGAGCGCGAATGACGTTCGCGATCTCTTCCGGTCTGAATTCCATAGCTAACCTGCTTTCTTAAAAAATGGTATCGGAAAGCGTGTTCTCACGCGGCGGCCTGAGGTCAGGCCGCCCTACGGGTTGGGAAGCGGACATCGTGTTTCCACGCGGCGGCCTGAGGCCAGGCCGCCCTACAGGATGGTATCGGAAAGCGTTTTTTCAATGCCGTCGAGGCGCTGCCGAAGGGTGCCGTCGAGCTCCACGCCCTCGTATTCCAGGCGGATGCCGCCCAGGACCGAGGGGTCCACCCGGTTGATCAGGTCCACGCTCTTTCCGGTCTTTTCGTACAGCTTTGCCCGGAGCTTTTCCATCTGCTCCGGCTTCAGTGGCACGGCGGAAATTGCGACGCCCGAAACGATCCCGTGGATGGTGTTGAAATAGGTGCGGTAGCGGGTCTCGCAGTAGCCGTATTCGTAGATATAGCCGTTCTCGCACAGCAGCTTGAGAAAACTCAGCAGATAGGGGTGGACACGGCCGGAAAAGGCCTCGTCCAGCAGCGCGGTCCGCTCCGCTCTGGCGATGTTCGGGGCGTAGAGGAGCTTGACGTAGTCCGGGTTCTCGTCGAAGAGCGCCCGCACGTCGGAAAACTCGTCCAGGATGATCGCATCCACGTCCTCCTCATAGGCGACCTCAAACAGGGCATCGGCGTAGTTCTTGGCAGCCCGGCTCATACCTGGTCCCCCATCTCGCGCAGAAAGTCCTCAACCAGGCGGTCATGGTCGGCGCCGTCCAGTTCTTTCTCCACAACCTTCTCGGCGATATCCAGCGCGATGCGGGAGATATCGTCCTTGACGCCGTTGATGGCCTTCTTCCGCTCCAGCTCGATCTCCGCTCTGGCCTTGTTCCGGATGGCCTCGGCGTCGGTCTGGGCGTGCACAAGGATGTCGTCCCGGCGGCGGTGGGCCTCCTGGGTCGCCTCGGCGATGATCTGGGCGGAGGCATCCTTGGCCTCGGACAGCTTGCGGTCGTAGTCCGCCCGCATGGTCTCGGCCTTCTGGCGGGCGTCCTCGGCGTCGGCAAAAATGTCGTCGATCTCCTTCTGCCGGTCATCAATCATCTTGTTGACAGGTTTGAAGAGGTATTTTTTCAGAATGAGAAACGTGAGTATCAGGTTCAGCAGCGTGAACAGGGCGGTCCAGGGATTGAATCCAATGAAGTTTTCAAAGGCTTCCATGGAGGTTCCCTCCTTCTTTTAGAGCTTGCATGCTTCTCCGGCGGCGCACTTGACGCGGGCCGCTGCTGCGGTGTTCAGAACACGAACAGCAGCAGAAGCGCGATAACCAGAGAGTAGATGCCGGTGGTCTCCGCGACGGCGCAGCCGACCAGCATGTTGGTCCGCAGATTGCTGGTGGATTCGGGCTGACGGGCCATACCCTCCAGGGCCTTGCCCACGGCGTTGCCTTCGCCGATGGCGGGGCCGATGGCGCCGATGCCCATGCAAAGACCGGCGCCCAGGGCGCAGGCAGCCTTGACGATCGCATCAGTAAGTTCCATAGTAAAATCCTCCTAAAAAGTTTGTATATTGGGATAGGGTTGTCCTAACGGATTACGATTTGGATTTCTCCTCCGGCGGGGGACAGTTGCTGGAGATATAGATCATCGTGAGCAGGCTGAAGACAAAGGCCTGGATCACGCCGGAGAACACGTCGAAGTAGAGGGAGAGGACGGCGGGCAGGCCCAGGGTCAGCACCGGAACCTGCATGGGCCCCTCGGAGACGAAGCAGATCCCCAGGAAGCCCAGGGCCGCCAGCAGGACGCCCAGGGCGGTCTTGCCCTTGGATTTCCGGCCGATCAGCAGGACGATGCCGCAGATCAGTACCGCCAGCCCCGCGAACCAGCAGAGGCCCGTCACAGGGCCGCTCATTTCGGGATAAGCCCGGCCCGTGAGACTCCAGAGCAGATCCGCCAGCCGGAGCCCCGCCAGGGCCAGGCAGAGGATCCCCAAAAGACGGAGGGCGATCTTCAGCTTGTCCTTCGCCTTGAAGCGGGCCAGCAGGACCAGCAGCAGCCCGACGGCCAGCAGGACCAGAGGCACGGCCACGGAGCTGGAGGCGATCAGCCGGAGCACTCCCGCCGAGGCCCCGGAAAGGGCCCAGTAGATCAGGGTGGTGATGACGCCGCCGCCGGCGATGTTGCCGAAGTGACGGAAGGCCAGAGAGACAGGCTGGGCGATCTCCGAGACGATATTCATGGGGGTCATGACGGCGATTGGCTCGGTAAAGCCCTTGAGCCAGCCGAAAAAGCCGTTATTCTTGATGGACTCATACCAGCAGATGACGCTGACCAGCACGGCCCAGGTCATGGTGGTGCTGATGTCCGCCGTGGAGGAGCGGAGCACGCCGGTCATGCCCAGCAGGGTCCCCAGCAGGGACGAGAGGAAGAGGGCGGCGATAAAGGGCGTCCAGCGGGCGTTGTGTTCGCCCATGGCCTCCACGACCATGGTCCGGATCACCGTGACGGCCTTCTCCGTCAGGACCTGGACCCGGCCGGGCCGCTTTTTGAGCTTGCGGCCCAGAAGCACGCCCGCGACGCAGAGGATCAGCGTGGCGATGCAGGAGGTCACCAGGGTCTGGGTGATGGGGATGCCGCCGAAGATGGGAATGATAAAGTATATTTTCGGTCCGTTGATCTGCATGTCGGATCATCCGTCCTTTCGGGTTGTACTGTGCGTGCGCGGGATCTTCGGATTACTTCTTGCGGAACAGCTCCGCCGCGAACAACAGCAGGCGGAACGCGGCCAGGGGGATCACCATGGCAATGACGTTGCAGGCGCCGCTCTTTGCGCCGATCACAAGGATCGCGATCATCAGGCCAAAGCGGGCCAGCATGGAAAGGGTCACGGCACGTTTGGCCCGGGCAGGCTCTCCCGCCTCGGCCCGGGCTGCCGCGGCCCAGACGCCGACGGCCATCAGAACGTAGTTCAAGACCGCGGTAAAGGCGCCTACGGCTCCGCCAAGGATCACTTTGGCGTCCAGCTTGCCCAGCGCGGCGAACGCCCCGCAGAGCAGGCCAAAAACCAGAAGCTCCCCCACCGCTACGACGGTGAGCTCCCGGACGGTTTGCTGTTTATCGCTTCGATTATTCATGGCGGTTATAGCCCAGGGTGGGCTTTTCCTCGTCTTGTTTCAACATTCGGTTGAGGGTCTTGAAGCTGTTGTAGAGGCCTCCCACGGCGCCAAGCAGCCCAAGCCCGATGCCGACAGGCACTGTCCATCCGCCCCAGCCCCGGCTGTCCCGCAGCCAAACGCCGAGCAGGATAAAACCGACCAGGGGAATCGCGACGGAGAAGCCGAGCTGGGTCAGCCAGCTCAGGTAGCGCAGGACCTTTACGTATGCGCCCATATCCGCCTCCGGTTTCCGGGGAACCCTTCTCCCCCCTATTTTAGCCTGCAAAAAAATTATAACGATTTTGAACGGAAATTGCAAGAGGAAAGTAGAAAAACAGCCCCGGTATGCAAATATTCCGTTTCTTCTCCGCAAACCCGCGGGCAGGGCCTTATGCCAGGGGAAGCGTCACGGTGAAGGCGATGCGATCCTCTGCCGGGTACTCGGCCTCCAGGCGGCCCCGGTGCTGCAGGACGATGACCTGGGCGGCGGAAAGCCCGATCCCGAAGCCGCCTTTTTGCGATCTGGCCTCGTCCGCCCGGTAAAAGCGGTCAAAGAGCCGCTCGGGCGGGCAGTCCGGCAGCTTGTCGCAGTTGTTTTCCAGCCGGAGGGTGCAGGTCTTGTCCGCTGCTTTGAGATTCATCCGGAGCACCGAGCCCTGGACGCCGTATTTGACGGCGTTGTCCAGAAGGATCGAAAAGAGGCTGGCAAGCTGATCCTCGCTGCCCCGGACCGTCACCTTGGGGCTGAGCTGGGCGTTCAGAGTCAGCTCCTTCCGCTCCATGGAAGCCTGGAACATCTGGGCAGTCTTCTCCGCCAGGGCGGAGAGATCCACGGCCGTGAAGCTGCCCTGGGCGGGAAGCTCCTCGGCTCTGGCCAGGGTCAGCAGGTTCCGGGTCAACTCGGTCAGCCGGGCCGTCTGGGCCTTGATGTTCCGGCTCCACTTGTTCTCGCCGCTGATCAGCTCCATGGCTTCGGTGTTGGCCTGGATGATGGCAAGGGGCGTTTTCAGCTCGTGGCCCGCGTCGGTGACAAAGCGGCGCTGGCGTTCCATATTTTCGGCGATCGGCGCGATGGTCCGATTGGAGAGGAGCACCACCACGCCGAGCATCAGAAGCCAGCCTCCCAGCCCGGCAAGGGCGGAGAGGGCCAGGACCCGCAGCACGGCGTTGGTGCGGCTGGAGTTTTCCAGAAAGACGCAGACGGTCTCCCCCGTTGGCGCGGAACCGGAAGCAAAGCGGAAGCTATCAACGCAGCCTTCGGTTTTTCCCTCGGACAGGACCGAAGCGCCGATCTCGGCGGCTTCCTCCTCGCTGACGCTGGAAATCCGGCTGACGTCGCATTTTGTCACGACGCCGTCCCTGCTCCGGACGGTGAAATACACCGCGGAAAGGCGGTCGTTGTCCGTCAGATCCTCGAGCATAAAGCCACGGCCCCTGCCCTCACGCTTGTCGGGCGGGTCCTCCCTCTCGCGATTCTCCCCATCCGGAGGCGCAGGGGGGTCCTCCCCTTCCGGGAAGGTCGGGGTCTCCCCCTCCGGCAGCTCCGGCCGGCCCGATATCTCCATCTGGACCAGATTGTCCAGCAGATTGCGGGTGTCCTGGGATGTGGACCAGGCGTTGACCACATTCACCGCGCCCAGCAGCAGCACCAGCAGGATCGTCACGGCAATCATGGCCGAGATGATGAATTTTCGTTTCAGCGTTTTAATCATGGCGTCAGCTCCAGGGTGTAGCCGATGTTGCGCTTCGCCTTGATGCGCACGTTTGCCCCCAGGCTCGCGAGCTTCTTGCGCAGATAGGAGATGTAGACCCAGACGATGCCGATCTCGGCCTCGGTGTCATAGCCCCAGACCTTGACCAGGATGTCTTCGGTGGAGAGATAGACGCCCCGGTTGAGCAGAAAGAGCTCCATAAGCTGATATTCCAGCTTGGGCAGGAGCAGACGCTTGTCGCCAACGCCCAGGGTATAGCTCTGCCGGTCGAGACTGAGGTTGCCCATGGTGAGCAGATCGGGGGTGAAGTCCTCCCGGCGGCGGAGTATGGCCCGGATCCGGGCCAGCAGCTCACCCATGGCAAAGGGTTTGGCCAAATAGTCATCCGCGCCGAGATCCAGCCCCTCGATCCGGTCCTCCACCTCGGCCTTGGCCGTGAGCAGCAGGATCGGGGTCTTGTTTCCGGCTGCGCGCAGGGCTTTGAGCACTTCAAATCCGCTGCGCTTCGGCATCATCACGTCCAGAATGATGCCGTCATATTGGTCGTTCATGGCGTAGTCCAGGGCGTCCTGGCCGTCATAGACCGCGTCGACCTTGTATTTATGGTATTCCAGGACGTCCACCACAGCCTCGGAGAGGCTGCGTTCGTCCTCCGCATATAAGAGCTTCATGGGATCTTCCTCCAGATCGTTCCGTCAGCGGGCGGCGCGGGGTGCGGGCCGCCGCGGACAGCTCACTTCGTCAGCCGCCAACAGCCGTCTTCCAGGCGGAAGCCGACCTTTTTCAGGTATTTTTCATGCTTGGGCGAAGCGTTGCGGAACTCCAGGGCCCGGAAGCCCTCCTCCCCCAGCAGATGGGGATAGAGAAAGCGGCCCACGGAGCTGTCCCGGTACTTGGGGGTGGTATAGTCGAGCTTGACGTCGAGCGTGCCGTCCGGCATGCGGCTGCCCATGGTCAGACCTACCGGGTTCATGTCGTAGTAGACAAAGTAGGCCGTATCCGCCCCCGGCGCATCGACGTTGAAATCCGGGAAGTAGGTGCGGATATCCTCCCGGTAAAGGTCCAAAAAGGATTTCAGATAGGCGTTATCCAGCTCGATGGGAAGCATGGTCGTGAGCTGTTTGGAGCGAACCAGGCGGATCAGAAAATAGATATTGATGATGCACAGACCCACGTTCATGATTGCGGTGGGATAGGACTTGGTCATAAACGCAAAGACCACAAAAATGGCCGAGCCGACCAGATTGACCAGCCGCAGCTTGACCACGGAGGTCATCAGAAAAGAAATCAGGATCAAAAGCGTAGAAAAATAGCCAACGAGCTGCAGTATGGTTTCTTTTGTCATTTGGATACACCTCCCGAAAGATTATCTTTATTATACCGAAAAAAAGTTTTTTTGTCAACGAAAAGGCAGAAGCACTTGACAAAAGCGGTAGTTCGGAGTTACAATAAAAAAAAGCGTTTTTCGGGATTCGGCGGAAAGCTGATTCCTGCCGGAATGGACACGCTTTTTTGTTTTCCCCGCACACCAGAAGCGTCAATCGGAAAGGGAGGACGACTGCAATGATCGAGATCCAGGAAATGCCCGTCAGAAGAGGCAACGTGCCCCTGCGCGTAGCGCGCGGCCACTTCGCCACCAACCACAGCCACATCAACTATTACGTCGATATCTCCAGCCAGAAGACCCGTCTGCGCGAAGCCAAGGACGTCGCAAAACAGCTCGCGCCATTCTACCGCACCATCCCAGTGGACACGATCCTTTGCCTGGACGGCACCGCCGTCATCGGCACCTGCCTGGCAAAAGAGCTGGTCACCGCCGTCCGCAGCGTCAACGACCATCGGGATATCTGCGTTTTGGAGCCGGAATACAACGCCAACAGCCAGATCATCTTCCGTGATAACGCCCAGCCTCTGATCCGGGACAAGCACGTCCTGGTCCTCATGGCCAGCGTCACCACGGGCTTTACCGCCAACCGCTCCATCGAAGCCATCGGCTACTACGGCGGCGAGGTCAGCGGCGTCTGCGCGCTCTACAGCGCTGTGGATACCTCCGCGGGCTTCCCGGTCCGCTCGGTCTACGATCTGAACGACCTGCCCGGCTACGCCAGCTACGACTACCGGGACTGCCCCTACTGCAAGGCCGGCCGCCGTCTGGACGCCCTGGTCAACAGCTTCGGTTATTCGGCGCTGTAAGGGATGATTGAACCTGAGCAGAACGCAGTTCGCTTTGTTCTCTGTCTCTTCGTTCTGTTTTCATTCGACGCAAAACCCGCACCCAGGATTTGGGCGCGGGTTTTGTGTTCCTGTGCAGGGGCGGTCTATGGCCGCACCTGCGGACGGGAGGCGGGCGGGCAGATTGTCCGCGCTGCAGGCGGGAGCGGGGCTGATCCCGGCATCTGCCCTGCGGCGGGAAACGGCCATGCGGGGATTATCATTCAGACGAAATTCGGTTTCTCCTTGCGGCCTGTTCCTGCCGGCGTCGGCGCTCATAGAACTGATAGAGCTCCTCGGTGGCCAGCGCGATTTTTGTGACGGAGAACGCACAGTTCTTCGGGTAACAGTAAAGGGTATCGTCCAGGGTGTTGAGATCCACGCAGTCCCCGTATTTTCCCAGATATTCGTATTCGATGTGCACGGAGTACAGATCCTTCGCGGCGATTTCCACGTGGTAGCTCTCATCCCGGTAGGTCCCGTCCAGCCGGAAGCCCTCCATGTCGTGGACCAGCCTCGCCATTCCGAGATCCAGGTACTTCTTCGGGTTCGGCAGCGCGTCCACCCGGCAGTCGCAGGAGAAGCTGTAGCGTCCCTCCTCCACCTCCCGCCGGACGTTGGCGCGCTCCCATTCGTACCAGTCCGGGATGTGAGAAAACTCGGTCTCCCCTTCCAGCGCCCGGAGCTCGCCCAACTCGGTCATCTCCCAGGTTTTGCCGCAGGCCTCGCAGCGCAGGGTCGTTCCCGCGCCGCGCATGCGGTATTCCGTTCCGCAGTGCGGGCACTGATAGAGGACCTTGTGCAGGCCGTCGGCACGGCCCTTGTAATCGATCCGGATGCCCCGTTCCTTCTGCCAGCGGAAGTCGTCATAGACGAAGGCCTTCTCGATGGCGGCGGTGACCTCCTGGTGGGTGGCGGCGGCCAGCTCCTCGGGCCGGAACAGGCAGGTCATCTCCGCCTCGGTGCCTTTGACCCCGTGATCGGGCAGATTCCAGAAGGGGGAATTGACGTGGTGGCCGTGGCAGATCAGCGTCACCACCGGAACCTTGAGCAGCTTCGCCAGCTTGCCGATGGAGGCCGGGAGCACGGCTGTGGTGCCGCACAGGGAGTACCGGGCCTCCGGGTACAGTCCCACGATGTCGCCGCGGTCCGCCACGTATTTCAGATGGCGAACCAGGGTGACGTCGTTGGTGAACTTCCGCTTGCAGATACAGCCGATGTACCGCAGCAGCCATTCCCGCTTGAGAAAGCCGTCGATGGCCACCACGTAGTTCACCTTATAGGGGGCCGTGGCCTTGGAGGCAACCTTGAAATCCAGAAAGGCATTGTGGTTGCAGAGCAGCAGATAGGGCGGCTTGACGCCGTCCATGTTGATCTTGGTGAGTTTGCAGCGATGCTTCACCAGATCCGGCGCGCAAAGCCCCCGGATCAGCCAGCGCAGGTGCATCCGCTGGGGCTTCCGTTTCATGTCAAAGCGTTCGATGTCATTCAGCATGGTCGATCTCCCTTTTGCGTATTTTTACAGCGGGGATGGTCTTTCGTGTCGCGGATTATCAGTAGATCGTTTTCAGGTCCTCGGGGCGGAGGCCGTATTTGCGGCAGAAATCCTCCAGCTCCCTCTGGGTGGAAGCGCCGCAGTACTCCCGGAATTTTCCTGTCTCTTTGTCGATAAAGCCCAGAGACATTTCCCGGTTGCAGTAGCTCCTCCGCACCGCGGGCTGCAGCTTCTCCGCGTCATAGGCCGGAGCCTTTTTTCTGTGAAACCACGACATCATGATCTCTCCTTTTCTACTGTCTGATCGAAGTATGGGAATCTATATATTATGTCTTCTCAGATGAAATCAAAAGCCTTCCCCCGATTTCATCGGTTTCATCGTTCCCCAAAACGCCTTTTGTCGAAAAACAAAAGGCGTTTTGGGGATGTGAAAGAGTGTGTAAAAGTGTACCAATTAAACAGGAGAACGCCAAAAAGCACACCATCAGATGATTATTGTTTATTTGAATCGGCATATATGCTGATTTTTTCTTTCACTGCAAAAAATTGTGTCTTTTCAAATACATATTCAGTTCTGCTTTTTACAAAGTTTTTGCTCCCGCGCTGTTCATAGTTATAGCGCGGGATCAGCTGAACGTGATAATGATTCATAGGGCCGTCGCACATAGAGCACAAATACACACGTTCGCATTGATAAACTTCCCGAAGGATGATCATGAACTGTTTTGCAAAGCGGATGATCTTCTCATTGATGTGATCCGGCGCTTCGCTCAGATCATGATAATGCTCGATCGTCGAGATACACATATGTCCTCTTGCCCTCGGATTCCCGACAAAAAAGCACTCGATATCATTGTCCTTATAAAGCATCTTGTCTGTCAGATCGCCGTATATTGCTCCGGCGTATTTTCGGTTCAGGCACGTTGGACAAATGCCCCTGTCCACTAATTCTCCAGGGGTTAGTTTTAACAATTCGATCTCATCCATCTTTTCTTCCTCTGAAAGCAGCTACTTTCAATGATATATCACTGCGTGATATGATATACGCGGCTTCCGCCGCATATGATATACATCCGCTTCGCGTTTGTATGATTTAATATCCGTTCCGTCATACGCCGCAGGCGTATATCATCCCCGTAAGGGATATCATACCGAAGGTATATCACCCGTTCCGCCAGGAACGGATATCATTAAAAGAAACCTGATTTGTCCGGTAGACAAATCAGGTTTCTTTGATGGTGACCCGTACCGGATTCGAACCGATGTTAAAGGCGTGAGAGGCCTCTGTCT
>CAMUYE010000033.1 GCA_947164825.1 uncultured Clostridia bacterium | reverse complement strand
CAGGAGAAGAGTTCATGCAGATCCTGAACGCAGCTTAAAAACCACAGGCTGAAAATAGCAGATACGTTCGCACGAATAGAGCGCAGAAGAACAGAAATAGAAAGCCCTAAACCCGAGATTTTCACTCTCGACTTGGGGCTTTCTATCATCTGTTACCCGTTACTCGAATGGTTCTCATTTTTACTCCTTTCCCGGCGCACAGGCATCGATTAGGTTTTGATAGGGCAGCGCGTACTATAAGTCGTGGAAAATTCGATTCCGTTTTTATGCCGAAAATGACAGGAGAGGAGTTGCTGGATTATACCTTAGATTTCAATATACTTCAACCGTTTTCCTCTTGCTATTTCGCAAGATTTGTGGTATCAGCCGTGCCCGCATGGTTCCGCGTTAATTTCCGCCTTGTGCAAGATCATCCTCCCATACTGAGTTCTCGTTGTTTTGCAGCCCCATTTCCCTGCGTCGCCGGCGGTCATGTAATTTCGCTGCAAAACGAAAATATGATACATACCTTCATAATAGAGGAAAGGCCCGCAGGTGATATGGTCCTTGTCTCCTGGGTGATATAGCCCTGGCTTCGCGGGTGATATACGCCAAAGGCGGAGCTAAAAGTTGGTATCTTTTTTGATCTACCCTTCCAGAAGGGTAGATCAAAAAAGATACCACCCCAAAAAACCCAGGAAATTCCTGGGTTTTTTGCATGTCTGGGGGTCAAAAAAGTACAAGGTTTTTCCGTAGATACCAAACCCCCGTTTTTCCAATCATGTAGGACTCGAACTTGCGAGCAACCCGGTTTGGGAGCAATCCGAGCCTCAGATCAAAAAATCTTTCGCAGATTTCGGCGGAACCCCTCCCCCGGAGACAACAAAATATTGAAAGCAGCAGACAGTTTTCAAGAAAATTTTTTCTTGAGCCTGTCTGTTTTTTCATACCTGGCCCCGGTCGTTTTGGAATGATTTCGTCGCTTTTTGACAACAGGTAAGCGGAACGTGAGGACAGAGCTGTTTCTGCTGGGAATGGGATTTAATCTCAAAAAGCTGCCGGAAAACGTCAAGCAGGCAGGCTGGGAACGCATCTGCCTGTTTTGGATTCCGCATAAGCGATAAAAACAGAATCATTTCCACACCTGGCGTTGCAAAACCATGCCAACGCCAGTTAAAGTGCGCCTGAGAGTACGCCTGCGCTGTGAATTATCCACAGCCCGGGCGTTTTTCTCTCTTCTCAGCGCCAAACCGCATAAAACGAGGGCGCGCTGCAATCCTTTCGTTTTGCAACGCGCCCTTTTGCTCTGAAAGCGGCAAGCAATTGCGCGAGCCGTGCGGAAAAACCGTTATACGTTCGCCGGGATGATCAGGCCGCTGCCGACGGCCCGGACGGCCAGTTCAGTCCGGGAGCTCAGGCCAGTCTTGCTGATCAAATTCCCGACGTGGTATCGCACAGCGGGAAGGCTCAGATAGAGCCGGGACGCGATCTCCCGATCCGTCAGCCCCTCGGACAGAAGCCGCAGCACCTCCAGCTCCCGCTCTGTGAAGTCCTTGCTGCTGGCCTGGCCAAGATAGATCTCCGGCGGTTCATCCGGCCAGACGGATTCCCCGGCGATGGTGCGGTCCATGACCCAGAGCAGGGGCTCCGCTTCCACTTCCTTATACCAGAAGGAGTCCACGCCCACGGCGCGGGCTTTTTTCAGGAACGCGGGGTCCGGCATGGAGGTGACGGCGATGATTTTGATGTTGGGATAGGAGCCCTTGATCCGGGCGGCGGCGTCCAGGCCGTTGGAGCTGTCCCGCATGACGACGTCCATCAGGATCAGATCGACCCCACCCTTGGCGCACCAGGCGTCGGCAACCATGGCCGTTTCGATGGCGGCGATCACCTTGTAGCGGCTGTCCGAGGAGACGATGCTCTCAAAGAGCTGCCGGGACATTCTCTGATCGTCTACGATCAATACGCTATACTGCATAAGGCTTCTCCTTGTTCAGGTGTAACGTCACGGTAAAGCAGGGCGACCTGCTGACGTACATGGTTCCGCCGGCCTGCTCCGTGATCGTGCGGAGAATGCGCAGACCGCCGGTTTCCCGGACGGGGCCCTTGGGCGGCTCGCCGTTGCCGGAGAAGACGATCGTAAGCCTGTCCCGGGTCTCTCGCAGCTCGATCCGCAGCAGATCGCCGTGGGCGTGGCGGAGCAGATTGGTCAGGCACTCGTGGAGGCCGGTGGCTGCCACGCGGCAGATGGGCTCCTCCAGGGGCAGCTCGCCGCTGATCTCGACCCGGACGCCCAGCCGCTTGGCGGTCTGGAGCAGGACGGCGTACTCGTCCGTCACCTGGAATTCCGAGGCGTCCCGGAGGAAGGAGACGTTTCGCTTCAGCCTGCGCCGGAGGGCATCCAGATCTTTGGCGCTGCCGCCCCGGTTCAGCAGCTTCTTCATCATCAGAAGGTCCTCGCCCATGGCGTCGTGGAGTCTGGCGCGGGCGGCGAGGATCTCGGATTGGATAGTCAGATCCACGATCTCGCGGTTTCGGACAGCCAGCTTTTGATTGAGCTCCACGAGCTGGTGGTTCTTTTCCTCCAACGCGAGGGTCTTCCGATAAGCCTCGGAGACCTCGGCTGCCGTCAGGACCGTCAGCGGCTCGCCCTCCCAGTCCAGACTCTGCTTTGAGATGCTCCAAACGCTTCCGTCCGGCAGCAGGAGCAGCCGTTCGCCGTTCAGAGTCGCCCGGCTGCAGCCGGGCTGCAGCGCACCCTCGGCCAGGGCCCGGCGAAAACGTTCTCCGTTGATCAGCACCTCGCCCAAAGCGGCGCGGCACAGGGCCTCCATGGCCGTATTGACCAGGACGACCCGGCCCCAGGGCCGAAAGCAGCAGATCCCAACCGGGAGGCTGTCCACAGCCTCCTTCACAGACGTCGGGCTGATATGACCGTGCGTCCAGCGGAGCATGCGCCGCCAAAGCAGGGCTGTGAGCAAAGTCAGGGCCAGGAGCACGGCTGCCGGGACCCAGGGCGGCGGCGCGAGAACCAGCTCCCGCAGGGCGTAGTAGGCCGGGCCCCGGGGATCCTTGGGTGTTCTCAGCACAAGAAAGGCCTGGGCCAGGAAATAGCAGATCGGGGCCAGGGGCAGGCAGGCGGCAAAGCTCCGCCAGCGTCTGTATTGGGCGCAGAGGGAAAGCAGGCTGATCACGGTAAAGAGAAGGACGATGGCCATAAACGCCATAAGCAGCCAAACCCCGATGGGCAGCGCCTGAATTCTCGGATCCATCATGCCGCGCCTCCTTTCGGGAAGCGCAGCAGGACCACCAGGTCGCCGCCCTCCTTGCTTACCCAGATCCGGGGCTGGGCCTCGCTGCTGCCGTAGACGGGGCTGCTGAAATCCCAGCTCAGATCCTCCACCTTCAGCATGATCCGGACCTCGAGAAGCGAATCCGCGCTCTCGGCGGAGATCCGGACCAGAAAGGCCTTCAGGGTCTCCAGCGCTTCCTCCGTCAGCGCATGCACGTGCTCGTAGGCAGAGATAATCACTGCCGCGGGCAGCTCGCCCTCGCCCCGGACGTTGACGGCGGCTTCCACGCCGCAGAGCCGCATGCAGCCTGCCGACTCGGTCAGGGCCGCTCCCAGCTCCGCCAGTGGGAGGGTTCCGCCGCCGGAAAGCAGCTCCATATTACAGCGCCGCTTGATGTAGGCCGTGAGCAGGGAGATCCTGGGCAGATTGCCCAGGAATTCCGCGTCGTCTCCCGCAGAAAGTGATTCAATTTGCTCCAGCTTCGGCTGAATCAGCTCGTAAACCTGCTCGTAGAGACGGCTGCGGGTCTCCAGCTCGGTCATTTCCTTTTTCAGCCGACCCTCCCGGATCAGCAGCTCGTTGCGGTGCTCGGTCTGCCGGGCCGCCTCCTCCAACTGCTCATTCAGGCTGAAAACACGGCTCAGATCCACCGCCCAACTGACGGAGCCGCCGCTGACAGGCTGCCGCGAGACCTGCAGCGCCTCCAGCTCCGGGAAGGGAAAGGACAGGCCGCCGCTTCTTCGGACCGGCGCGCCGTCGGCGTCCAGGATCGCGGCGGAGAGTTCGATCCTGGAGAACAGAGAACCGTAGCCGCTGTTGGCGGGGATCAGCCCGACCTGGATGCAGAGCTCCAGATAGGCGGCGTAGGCAAAGCAGAAGCAGTCGCTTTGGTTCCAGACCATCATGCCCTTGTAGGAGGGCGCGCAATGGAAGAAATTCTGGAGCATCCAGATTCCCAGAAGCACCGGCGGGACGGCAGGAAGCAGGAAGTTAAGACCCCGGCGGATTTTCCAGGTCTTCCGCAGGGTGATGATAAAGCCCGCCAGCAGCAGAGCGCCGTAGCAGACGAAATAGAGAATGAAAATGGGGCCGGCGGAGAAGAGATCGGTATCCGTGAAGACGCCGCCGGGAAAGCGGAACATCTGCTGGTGCAGATCGTTGGAAATCGCGCAGAGGATCAGCGCCGCCGCGCCCGCGATCACGACCCACGACCAGCGGGGCAGGGGCTCGTCCTCCGCCCGAAAGGCTGCCAGCGCACACAGAAACAGCAGCAGGGGCGTCAGGAGATAGGGGATATAATAGCCGTACCAGCAATAGCGCTCCAGCAGGGGCGTCCACGCCAGATTGCCCCGGAAGATCTGCAGGATCAGGAACAGCAGCAGGGAGGCGACCACCCCCAGGATCAGCCGCCGCAGCCGCCGGTCCGTGACGCGGGTCCGCACGCTCATGGCCCAGAGCAGGAGCATTGCCCCGCAGACCTGAAAGGTGAAGCCGTTCAGCACAGAGGGATTCGTAATCGTGACGCGCAGAAAACCGCAGAGCAGGAAGGCAGCCACAAAGAGCAGGGCGGTGGTCAAAAGCCTGTGGTTTTTCATTGCCGGGCCTCCTTTTCACCGCGTTTTGTCTATTATACTACATTTCTGCTGAAATGTACAAATGAAAAACGGAAAAGTGAAAAAGGCATAAAAAACTATCATTTCTGATAGGGGACAGCGGAAGGACAATCTGCTAAAATAGAAATTGAAGGAGTCTATCCGCAAGCACGAATTTCAGAAACGGAGGTATCCCCATGACGAAACGAATCCTCGCTCTGCTTCTGGCCCTGACCATGGTGTTTTCCGTCCTTCCGACGGGGTACGCCCTGGACAGCGGCTCCGCCGGACAGGGGAACGACCGGAAGGAAGTCCTTCCGGGCGCCGCAGAAGGGCAAAGCGATCCCCCGCCCGCATCCGAAGAACCGGAGGGCCGGCATCTGCTCCCGAGCGGAAATCAGCGCGCCGTGCTGAATTCCTGGGACTTCGAGACCGACCCCGCCGCCGTCGGCTGGACCTTCGTGGATTCCGACGGCGACGGCCACAACTGGCTATGGTCGCCTTCCATCGAGAATAACACCATAGCAGCCTACGAAGGGAGCAATATGCTCGTTTCCCAGTCCTACATCAACGGTACCGGAGCCCTGACCCCCAATAACTGGGCCGTGACTCCGGCCTTCGATCTGAGCGCGGCCACGGAGGCCTATTTCACCTTCTACGCGAAGGGACAGGACGCGAGCTGGCCGAGTGAGGTCTTCGCGATCTACGCCGGCACGAGCCCGAACGTCAGCGAGATGACCAAGCTCTCCCAGGACTATACCGCCACGGCGGAATGGACCCAGTACAGCGCCGCCCTCACGGACTTCATTGGAGAGGGAACGGTCTATGCGGCCATTCGCCACTACAACGTCACGGATTTGTATTTTCTTGACGTTGATCTGGCGCAGATCCTCTCGGGCGCTCCCGGCGAGGACCCCACGGACCCCACCGATCCCACGGAGCCGCAGCCGCTCAACGCCTGCGGCGACGCGCTGAGCTGGTCCCTGGACGACGCCACCGGCGTCCTCACCGTCACCGGCACCGGCGATATGTACGACTACAGCATCGAAACCCCGGCACCCTGGTACGACCAGCGGGGCTCCATCACGGCCCTGTCCCTGCCCGAGGGCCTTAGCTCCATCGGCGCTTATGCCTTCTACAACTGCACCGGCCTCACGACGGTCGTCGTTCCCGATTCCGTGCAGACCATCGGAGCCTACGCCTTCGCCAGATGTATCTATCTGAAATCTCTGACCCTGCCCGCGGGCCTGACGGCCATCAGCCCCTATATGCTCTATATGACCTATTATCTGAAGACTGTCGTCGTTCCCGCCGCCGTGACGGAGATCGGCGATTACGCCTTCGCCTCCAACGCCGTCTATTCCCTCGACCGCCTGGTTTTCCGGGGCCCCCAGCCCACCACCGTGGGGGAGAACGTCTTCGAAAACCGCGGCAGCGAAATCTGCATCGGCTACGATCCCGCCCACGCGGACTCCTGGGCTCCCAACGGGGAGACCAGCTGGCGGGGTTACCCGCTGATGCCGGTGCTGCCCGAGGGCGTCTGCGGCGAGAACCTGAGCTGGTCCGTGGATGAAAGCGCCTTGACCCTGACCATCACCGGCACGGGCCCCATGTACGACTTCAACGGCGCCTCTCCGGCCCCCTGGTGCGACGATTACGAGAATATTTACCACGTTGTCGTGGGCGAGGGCGTCACCACCCTGGGCGAGCTCGCCTTTGCCGGCTGCAGCAATATAAACGACTTCGCCCTGCCCGATTCCCTGGTCTCCATCGGCTGTCGCGCTTTCTACAAGACAAACGTACATACCCTCAACCTCCCCGCCAGTCTCCAAAGCTTCGACCTGACGGATCTGCAGAGCCACGGGAGGCTGGCCGTCATCAACGTCGCCCTCCGGCGGCGAGAGCCCCTATTTCTCCCATGACGGCCTGCTCTACCGCACAGCCGAGGGCGTCACGGAGCTGCTTCTCTGCCCGCGGTGGCACTACTCCTACCAGGACGCTCCCATCGCCATTTTCGACGGCGTGCAGGAGATCGCCGCCGGCGCCTTTGAAAACTGCCCGAACGTCAGCGTGCTGACCTTCCCCGCCAGTCTGCAGCGCATCGGAAGCTGCGCCTTCAAGAGCAGCGCCATCGCGTACCTGACCTTTGAGGGCGACAAGCCAGAGGTGGCGGCCGACGCCGATATTTTCAACTCTGCCTACCCCAACTGGATCTACTACTATAACGCCCATATTTCCTCCTGGGCTCCCAACGGGGAGACGAGCTGGCTGGGCTTCCCGATTGTGAATCTGAACCCGTCTTCGGGCCTCTGCGGCGACAACATCTCCTGGAGCGTGGACGAGAGCACCGGCGTTCTGACCCTCACGGGCAGCGGCAGCACCTACATCAACTGGAATCCCGACACCAACCCGGTTCCCTGGCACCACATGGCCGACCAAATCACCGGCATTGTCCTCAGCGAGGGGATCACCGTCCTGGGCAGCTACGCCTTTATGGACTGCGTCAACGCCGTCTCCGTCCAGATCCCCAGCACGCTCAAGGTCGTCAACTACCGCGCCTTCTACAACTGCAGCGCCCTGACGGAGCTGAGCTTCCCCGCAAGTCTGAGCGCCCTAGACACGGAGGATCTGTATACCCTCAGCTCCCTGAGCTCCATCCAGATCGCCCCCGGCGCGACCTGCAGGGCCTTTACCGTGGACGGCGTCCTCTACACCACCTACGATAAAAATTCGTACAACGACGGGACGAAGCTGATCTTCTGCCCCCCGGCCCGGTCCGGTGAGCTGGAGGTCTATGCGCAGACGGACCGCGTCCCCGGCAACGCCATCTACAACTGCACGGCCCTGACGGGCATCGTCTTCCCGGAGGCCCTCACGACCCTCGACAACTACGCCGTCCGGGGCTGTACGGCCCTGACGTCCGTCACCTTCCTGGGGGACAAGCCCTCGGTGTCCAGCGGCAGCAGCTTCTTCTCCGGCTGCCCGGCCTTCACCACCGTCTACTATACCGACGCCCACGCCGCCTCCTGGGCCCCCAACGGGGAGACCATGTGGAACGGCAAGAAGCTGGTCAACCGGGATACCATGTACGATCCCGTCTCCGGCAGCTGCGGCGCCAACGTCTATTACACCTGGTACCCGCTGGAGAGCCGCATGGAGATCTGGACCGACCAGTCCTCTACCGTCGCCATGTCGGACTTCAGCGGCAGCTCCTACCAGCCCTGGGCGGAGTACCGCACCGAGATCAAGACCCTGACCGTGGGCGAGCACGTCTCCAACGTGGGCAATTACGCCTTCTACGGCTGCACGGGCCTGAAGCAGATCAACCTGTCTGCCTCCGTCGCCACCATCGGCAGCAGCGCCTTCTACGGCTGCACGGGCCTGGAGTCCCTGCGCCTCAACGAGGGCCTGCAGACCGTCAACGGCTCCGCCTTCTACTACTGCACGGCCCTGACGGAGCTCGTCCTCCCCTCCACCCTCAAGACCCTGAACAGCTCCGCCTTCCGGAGCTGCACGAGCCTGGATCGGGTGAAGCTCCCGGCCTCCCTGTCCTACGTGGGCTACTACGCCTTCCAGGACTGCGCCAATCTGAGCGCGGCCGTCTTCCTGGGCAGCAAGCCCAGCACCTTCTACTCCTACGTCTTCAAAAACTGCGATTCCGACTTCTCCATCTACTATACCTCCGCCTATGCCAACGTCTGGGCCCCCAACGGGGAGACCAGCTGGAACGGCTGGCCCATCGCTCTGTGGCTGGACCCCATCAGCGGGGACTGCGGCGACGGCGTTACCTTCTATTTTGACCCCGACACCCGCACCCTGACCGTCAGCGGCTCCGGCGCCATGGCGGACTATGCGGACGAGACGGCGCTTCCCTGGGCCGAGGCCGCGGCCTGGATCGAGCATATCGTGGTGGAAAGCGGCGTCACTGCCGTGGGGGACTGGGCCTTCGCGGGCTGCGAAAACCTGCTGGACGTCAGCCTGGGGGCCGACGTGGCCCGGATCGGGGACTTCGCCTTCCTGGGCGACGCGGCGCTGACGGAGCTCACCCTCCCCGCATCTGTGAACGCTGTCAACGGCAGCGCCTTTGTCCGGTGCAGCGCGCTGGATGCGTTCACGGTGGCTGACGGAAACACGACCTATACAGCTGTGGACGGCGTTCTCTTCAACGCCGGCGGAACCGAGCTGGTGCGCTGGCCCGCCGGAAAAGGCGAATCCTATTATGAAATACCCGACGGCGTGCTTCGCGTGGGCGACTACGCCTTCGCCGGAGCGGGCGATCTGCAATTCGTACAGTTCCCCGAGACCCTCTCCGCCGTTGGCAGCTGCGCCTTCGCCGAGTGCGCCGACCTGAACACCGTCCTCTTCCCCGCGGGCAGCGTGAGCCTGGGGGATTCCGCCTTTGCCGGCTGCTCCGCCCTGGAACTGGTGGGTTTCCCCGGCGTGCTGCCCACCGTCCTTGGCGAGAACGTCTTTGCCGACTGCGGCGAGAAGCTCCTGTTCCTGGCCGCCGTGGACCACGAGTTCGGCTGGTACGCCCCCGACGTGACCGAGTGGCAGGGCTATCCCATCATCGGCTGGCGCGTGGAGGAGCCCCTGATGGGCCGCTGCGGCGACGCCCTGGTCTGGGGCTTCGACGAGAGCACCGGCCTGCTGACCGTCACCGGCCTGGGGGCCATGTACGAGCAAAGCGAATACGACAGCGGCGTTTATCCCTGGATGGGGGACTGGATCGAGGACCCGGACCAGATCACAGCCGTCAAGCTCCGGGAGGGCGTGACCGCGATCCCGAACTATGCCTTCTACATGCTGGAAAATCTGAGCGCCATCTCCCTTCCCGCCACCCTGGAGGAGATCGGAGTCGGCGCCATCCACGCCAACCCGAACCTCCAGACCCTGACCCTGGCCGCAGGAAGCCAGAGCTTTGTCCTGAGCGACAGCCTTCTGTACACCGCCGACGGCAGCGAGCTGGTCCTCTGTCTGCCCGCGAAGACCGGGACCGTCACCGTTCCGACGGGCGTCCGGGTCATCCGGGAGCGCGCCTTTGACAGCTGCGCCGCAATGACCGAGCTCGTTCTGCCCGATGGGTTGGAGAGCATCGGGGACTACGCCTTCTATGGCTGTGCCGCGCTGACGAAGATCACGCCCCTGGGCGCGCCTCCCACGGAATCCGTGGGCGAAAACATCTTCGCGGACTGCCACGAGGACCTGACCGTCTGGATCACCGAGGACCAGGAGCCCGCCTGGGACGAGGGCGACGGGACCTGGCAGGGCGTGCCCCTTCACGTGATCGAGGGGGCGGAGCTGCCCATGAACCCCGGCGCAGGCGAAAATCTGAGCTGGTCCTTTGACGCCACCAAGGGCATCCTCCACATTACCGGTACCGGCGCGATGTACGACTTCACCGAGACCAACGCCCCCTGGTATGACCTGCGAAACAGCATCAAGGAGGTCTGGATCGGGGAGGGCGTCACCGCCATCGGCGCCCGGGCCTTCTACAAGTACCCCAACCTCCATACCCTTCGGATGCCGGACTCCCTTCTCTACATCGGAGCCAAGGCCTGCTACGGCTGCGTCTCCATGGAAGCGATCATCATTCCCGAAAACGTGGAGGCTCTCGGCGACTACTGCTTTGCGGGTCTGCACTGGAACGGCACCCACAGCAGCAACAACTGGGGCGTGGTCCTGCTCCCCATGCGGAATATCATGAATGATACCGCTTTCAAGAATACGACGAACTGCTTCGGCATTCTGCCGGATAACCATTATTATCCTGACGTCGGCTACCAGGACGTCACACAGGTTGGCGACCATATCTATTGCTTCCGGTATGTAAAATATAACGGCAGCGGTTATCTGTGCGGCTACGGCGATATGTGGGATCGCACGCGGGAGGATGCGATCTACATCAGCAATCCCTTTGACATCTCAAAGGGTGTTACCGGGATCGGATCCTTCGCGTTCTACAATCGGTATGACAATATTCAGCTGACGATACCGGATACCGTCGAACGGATCCATGATTATGCTCTGTTTGCCGTTGACTACATACAAAGCATCCACATTCCCGCGTCTGTCACCGAGATCGGCGAAAGCGTCTTCAGCAACTGGGGACCTGCGTTGGAGAGCATCACTGTGGACGAAGCAAACCCGGCCTTCCAATCTGTAGACGGCGTGCTCCTCTCCAAGGATGGGACGAGGCTGCTGCATTATCCGGGCAGAAAGACAGGAGACTGCGTGATCCCCGAAGGAGTGGTCACCGCGGATCACGGCGCGCTCTATTGTGTAGGCGCTAATACGATGGATACTGCGCTGCACATTCCGGCGTCCTTCCGTACGCCTGAAACCCTGTTTGAAATTGCGGAACCGGTGTTCGAGGCCGCCTGGAGCAGTGATTGTTACTATGTCTACGGGGAATATTTGCCCTATTTCTCGGAGATAACCGTTGATCCCGCAAACCCCTGCTGTGCCGCCATCGACAACGTGCTCTACAACAAGGACTGCACGGTCGTTTACGGCAGCGCTCATGGCATAACCGGCGTGATCACCCTGGCGGATACGGTAAAAGTCATTTCCACGGCCGCCTTCTGCAACTGCAGAAACATCATGGGGATCACCCTGCCGGATTCTCTAGAGACCATTGGAGACTGCGCCTTCGAGTACTGTGAAAAGATCAAGAGCTTGGTAATTCCGGCCGGAGTTACCAGCATCCCGCCCTACATGTGCTGGGGCTGTTATAGCCTGAGATACGTTCTCTTCCTGGGAGAAAGGCCTACGTTTGAATTAAGTGATGGATACTACAACAGCGCGGGGCCATGCTACTATCTCCCCGCCCACGCGGCCTCCTGGCAGGAGGACACCTACGCGCTTCCCTGGGGCTCCGACCTCTGCGGCGAGGACGTCCGCTGGAGCTACGGCGGTGGCACCCTCTCCATCTTCGGTGAGGGCGACATGGAGGACTTTGCCACCCATGCCGGCGTGCCCTGGTACGAGTACGCGGATCAGATCACCAAGGTCGTCGTGGGCGAGGGCGTCACCGGCGTCGGGACCTACGCCTTCGCCGGCCTGACCAAGCTGACCACGGCGGAGCTGCCCGAGACGCTGACGAAGCTGGGGGCCTACGCCTTCGCCGGGGACGCGGCCCTGGAAAGCGTTACCCTCCCCGAGGGCTTGGAGACCGTCGGCATCCGGGCCTTCTTCCAGAGCGGCCTGAGGTCGATCACCGTCCCCGGCTCCGTCACGAGCCTGGGCGAATCCGCCTTCCAGTACTGCCCCGCCTTGAAGACCGCGACCTTCACCGGCGCGGCCCCCGCCCAGGCCGGACCCGCCATCTTCGACGGCTGCGCCCCCGGCTTCTGCATCCTCTGGCCCGCGGAATACGCCGCCTCCTGGCGGCCCAACGGCGACGAGACCGAGTGGAACGGCTGGCCCCTGGCTTTGAACGTGGAGAACCAGTGCGGCGCCCGGATGTACTGGGAATTCGACTCCGCCACCGCCACCCTGAGCTTCTACGGCGAGGGCGAGATGTACGACTATGAGACCGCCTCCGCCTCCCGTCCCGCCTGGTACGCCAACTACAGCAGCGTTCAGCACGTAGTGCTCTCCGAGGGCATCACCCGGGTGGGCAACTACGCCTTCTACGGCTTCAACAAGATCACGGACGTGAGCTTCCCGTCCACGCTGCAGGAGCTTGGCACCGGCGCCTTCTGGAACTGCTCCAAGCTGAACAACGTGGTTCTGCCCGCAAACCTGGAGACCCTGGGCGGCTACGCCTTCTACAACTGCCAGGGTCTCACCGCTCTGAGCTTCAACAGCGGCCTGAGGTCTATCGGAAGCTCCTGCTTCCAGAACTGCTATTATCTGGCCGGGGAGCTGGTCCTGCCCGAGGGCCTGGAGGCCATCGGCAGCACTGCCTTCGCCAACTGCCGGAGCTGCACCGCCATCTCCATCCCCGGCAGCGTCAAAGCCATCGGCAGCTCCGCCTTCGCCAACTGCTACGGCTTCACGGAGCTGAGCCTGGGCGAGGGCGTAGAGACCATCGGCGAAAACGCCTTCAACTACTGCTACGGCTTCACGGAGCTGACGCTGCCCGCTTCCCTGCGGGAGCTGGGGACCTCCTGCTTCCAGGCCTGCTCCGGCATCACGTCGGTCACGATCCCCGCGGGCGTGAGCACCGTCTCCACCCACGTCTTTTCCAACTGCACCAATCTGAGCACCGCGGTCATCCTGGCCCCCTGGGAATCTATCCCCGACAGCTTCTTCTACTACTGCTCCAAGCTGGAGAATCTCTCCTTCCCGGAGACCGTCACCAAGCTGGGCGTCAACACCTTCGGCTACTGCAAGCTGCTGACGGATTTCAGCCTCTTTTCCGAGGTCACGGAGTTTGGCTCCCAGTGCTTCCAGGGCACCGGCTTTGCCTCCGTCACCCTGCCCGAGGGCGTCACGGCGATCCCCACCTCGGCCTTCGCCTACAACACCGACCTGGTCTCCGTCACCTTCCAGGGGCCTGTCACCGCCATCGGCAGCGAAGCCTTCCGGGGCTGCACCAAGCTGGAGAATTTCCAGCTCCCGGACAGCCTCCTCACCCTGGGCGCCAGGGCCTTCTACGGCTGCCAGAAGCTCCCGTCCGTCACCATCCCCGAGGGCGTGACCACCCTCAATTCCAGCACCTTCTATAACTGCTACGGCCTGCAGTCCGTCACCCTGCCCAACAGCCTGAGTCTCATCGACCAGAACGCCTTCTGCTACTGCACCGCGCTGACCGAGGTGAGCTTCGGCTACGGCCTGCAGACCATCAACTACGGGGCCTTCAACCGCTGTTCCCTCCTGGCCTCCGCCACCTTCCGGGGTCCGGCCCCGACCCTGAACTCCAGCTCCGGCTGCTTCGACTACGCGGCCTCCGGCTTCACCATCTACTACTACGCCGCCTACGCCAATTCCTGGTCCCCCAACGGCGAGACCACCTGGGGCGTCAACTATCCCATCTCCATGCTGGGCTCCGCCGAGCCCGGTCCCGCCGAATGCGGCGACGATCTGACCTGGACCTGGGACGCCGACGCCAAGGCCCTCACCGTCACCGGCTCCGGCCCCATGTTCGACTACAGCCCCGAGAGCCCCGCGCCCTGGGCCTGCTACGCCGGAGCCATCCAAACCGTCACCCTGGACGAGGGCGTGAGCTCCGTGGGCGCCTACGCCTTCTATGCCTGCACCGCCCTGACCACGCTGAATCTGCCCTCTACCATGAGCGCTTACGGCGACAGCGCCTTCGCCTGGTGCGTCAGGCTGACCTCCGCCGCCATCCCCGCCGCCGCTCCTGTAGCGGCGCACAGTGTGCGCCACGGAGGAACCGGATCCCTCGGCACGGGCGCTTTCACCGGCTGCGCGGCCCTGACCTCCGTCACCATCCCCGCCGGGACCGCCGCCATCGCCCCCAACGCCTTCAACGGCTGCGCCAAGCTGAAAACCGTGACCATCCCCGAAACCGTCACCGCCATCGGCGACGCCGCCTTCCGGGGCGCGGGCCTGACCTTCGTCACCCTCCCCGCCTCCGTCAGCGACCTGGGGGGCTCCGCCTTCCAGGGCTGCGCCTCCCTGGCCGGGGCCCGCTTCCTGGGCGCCCAGCCCCAGCAGACCGGCTCCGCCGTCTTCAAGGACTGCGGCTCCTCCTTCAAAATCAGCTTCGAGCCCCTGGACTACTACGCCTGGACCGAGGGGGGCACCGAGACCACCTGGGAGGGCTACCCGCTCGACGTGTCGGCCGCCTCCCGCTGCGGCCCGAGCCTGAGCTGGAGCTTCAACGAGAGCACCGGCGTCCTGCGGCTCTACGGCAGCGGCGAGGCCTACGCCTACGACGCGGCGCATCCCTACCCCTGGGCCGGTTTTACGGATCAGATCACGGAGATCGCCTTTGGCGACGCCGTGACGGAGATCCCTGCCGGAGCCTTTGCGGGCTGCACCGCGCTGACCCGGGTCACGATCCCTGCCGGTATCACGAAGATCGGCAGCCGCGCCTTCGCAGGCTGCACGGCGCTGACCGAGGCCGACTTCTGGGGCGAGCCTCCCGCTGAGGTCGGCAGCGAGGTCTTCTCCGGCTGCGCTGCCGGCTTCCGGGTCTGCTATCTGGCGGAGCTGACCGACGACTGGGCGCCTGCGGGAGAAACCGCCTGGCACGGCTGGCCTCTGGCTGAGCTGAAGCACCGGGTCACCTTCCTGAACGACGACGGGACCGTCATTGCCGAGTTGTCTGTGGATCGCGGAACCGCCCCCACGCCTCCCGCCGCTCCCGCCCGTACGGGCTGGATCTTCATCGGCTGGGACAGCGGCAGCTTCACCTTCGCCCCCGGCGCGGCCCTGCCCGTCGCTCTGAGCGACCGCATCTTCACCGCCGTCTATGAGAAGGACCTGGCCGACGGCTTCTATCTCATCCGTCCCGACTGGGTCCCGGAGCACGTCGAGGCCGCTGAGAGGTTTACCCCGAATCCCAATGTAGAAGGGGAGTACCTGCTGAACGTGACGCTGACCGAGGGCGAGCTCATCACCGTCGCCCGGGTCGAGGGCAGGAAGATCACCGCGCTCTACCCCGAGGACTTCCTTCCCGGCTACACCGTGGACGCCGACCACGCAGGGAGCGTGACCGTATATTTCCGCGAGACCGTCCACGAAGACTGGGCCGAGTTCGGCGGCTACATCTGCATCGCCCAGAGCGTCAACCCGCCCGCGAATCCCTTCACCGACGTTCCCGCGGACGCCTGGTACGCGGACGCCGTGGCCTGGGCGCTGGAGAACGGAATCACCGCCGGTACCTCCGAGACGACCTTCTCGCCGAACCAGGGATGCACCCGCGCCCAGATCGTCACCTTCCTCTGGCGCGCAGCCGGAAGCCCTGTTCCGACGATTGAAGCGCTGTCCTTCACCGACGTGCAGCAGACCGCATATTACTACGACGCAGTGCGCTGGGCAGTGGAGAACGGAATCACCAACGGTGTCTCTGAGACTTCGTTCTGTCCCAACAGAACGTGTTCCCGTTCTGAGGCAGTAACCTTCCTCTGGCGTGCATCCGGCAGCCCCGTTCCGACGCAGACAGAAATGCCGTTCACTGATGTGCCCGGCGATACCTGGTACACAACGCCCGTGCTTTGGGCCGTGGAGAACAACATCACAGCGGGAACCTCCGAAACGACATACAGCCCCCACCAGAGTTGTACCCGCGCCCAGATCGTCACCTTCCTCTGGCGCGCCAGTCGGATCCCGGAATAAGCTGTCGGCCTCACCATCGGTATTGTCCGCTTCCCGGACGAAGCCTTTCGCAATCACGTCAGTGAACCCTATGCAAAACACGGTCTCAATGATTGCAAAAGAAGTAGTCCCAGAGGGATTCAGATAGTAATATTCTGCAGATTATGCCCCAATCTGAGGCATAATCTGCAGAACACAGGACAATTCCAACGGCATCTTTTTTGCACAACCCTTCCAGAAGGGTAGAGCAAAAAAAGATGCCACCCAAAAAACCCAGGAAATTCCTGGGTTTTTTGCATGTCTGGGGGTCAAAAAAGTACAAGGTTTTTCCGTAGATACCAAACCCCCGTTTTTCCCATCATGTAGGACTCGAACTTGCGTAAACACCGGTTTGAGAGCAATTCGATCCTCTGATCAAAAAATATTTTTCGCAGATTTCGGTGGACCCCTCCCCCGGAGACAACAAAATATGGTAAGCATGCAGTGGGGTCGGCATCTGTTTTCTGTCTTCGTCTGCTTTGCGGGGTCGGAGCAGCGGAACTTATGCCTTTTCGAATCGTCATAGAAGTGTCAGACTTCAAAACGAACCGGAGGCAAACCATTATGTGTAAAAAAGCTATGCTATTTCTTCTGACGGCCCTGCTTCTCTTCGCGGCGGGCTGCGGCAGCAGCCAAAGCCCGGCTGTGACCGAATCCCCCGTCCTGACCGACGCGCAGCCCCAGCATCCCATAGAGCTCCTGACGGAGGACGGCAGCCGCGCCGCTGCCCCCGAAGCCGACAGCCTCTGTACGGCAGCGAAAAACGGCGTGCTCTACAGCGTGTTCGAGCCGGGCGAGGCGCCCACGGGTCCGGCGGTCTACCACTGGGTCGACGCCGCCGTCCCGGAGGACGTCCCCCTGCTGACGCTGGAGGATCAGGGCTACGAGGCGGTCTACACCCGCACGGAGCTGGACGGTTCCGTTTACACTTTGGCGCTCACCGGCAATCCCTTCGACGAGGAAGCGGATACCCTGTGGCTCCTGTGCTTCGACGGTCCCGGACGGACCGCGGCGAAATACCGGATCACGGACAGCGGCTTCGCCTATGCGTCCATGGCCGCGGCGGACGGCAGGCTTCTGATCGTCAGCCATGAGATGTCCCAGCCGAAATGCGACAAGGTCTATGCCTTCGATCCCGCCGACAAGTCCCTGCGAGAGCTGCTGTCCTTCCCGGCGGGCGGCGCCGGAACCGATACCCTGCGGGCGGTCTGCGCCGACAAAGACGGCTTTGCCCTGCTTCGTCTGCATCTGACGGAGGGAGGCTCCGAGCTGTATCTGGACCGTTACGAGGGGTCCGGGCAGAAGCGGGCCGAGCTGACCTTGACCGAGCAGATGGTCGCCGCGGCGATGGAGGTCTCCGGAGTTCTCTCCCGGCAGGACGCCCTCAACGAGTTCGGCATGATGGTGAGCGGCTTCCGGCTGGAGGAGGAGCGCTATCTGTTCTATGAGAACTTCGGTCGGCTGCGCCTGATCCTGGACCTGGAGACAGGCAGGACCCTCTTTGCGGGGGACGACCTCTACGCCATGTCCCTGGGCAGCGGGCGTCCGGCCTTCTATCTGCTGGACTTCTTTGAGCCGGAGGGCGACGAGCTCCATACCCCCGGGATTTATGTCCTTCGGAAAGGCGAAGTGACCCGGCTCCCCTTTGCGCCGACGGAGGACCGGGCTATGATCCGCCACGTCTCCCATGCCGCCGATGGGACATGGCTGATCCGCGTCACCGACGGCAACGAGGAACGCGACGCCTGGCTCCTTTGGCAGGAGCCCTGAGCCCCGGGAGACCCGCATTTTCAAGGCCAAGCGCTCCCACCAAAAAATACAGATCCCAGCCCGGTTTGAAACCAGGCTGGGATCTGATCATCTGCAGGCCGGGGATTGCGAGGGCTTTTTGCATTACAAATACCTTTTATTCCGCCTTCCACAGGCCGTGGAGATTGCAGGATTCGTAGGCGGCGACGACTTCGTCGCCGGCGGCGAGGGCGAAGACGGCGACGGGCTTCTCTCCCGGCTTCAGCATCTTGCGCTGACGGCCTTCCTTCGTCTCCAGCAGGATCCACTCGATGTAGTGCGCCTCCAGCATGGGATGCTCCACGGAGCCGACGGAGACGGTGACGAGCTGTCCGTCCACACGGATGACCGGAACGTGCTTCTCGCCGGCTGCGTCGGCGGTGTTGGGCTCGATGGGCTTCATCTCCTCGCCGCAGCAGCGGACGCGGACGCCGGAGTCATGGATATATGCGACGATGTTGCCGCAATGGGCGCATTTGTAAAACTTCATGGAAATTCTCCTCTCTGTCGGTCAATAGTTTTCGGCGTTCACTTCAAAATAGCTCTGGGGATGGGCGCAGACGGGGCAGATCTGCGGGGCCTTGGTCCCGACGACGATGTGGCCGCAGTTGCGGCACTCCCAGATCTTGACCTCGCTTTTCTCAAAGACCTGGGCGGTCTCCACGTTTTTCAGCAGGGCGCGGTAGCGCTCCTCGTGGTGCTTCTCGATGGCGGCCACGCCGCGGAATTTGGCGGCCAGCTCCGGGAAGCCTTCGGCATCGGCGGTCCTGGCAAAGCCCTCGTACATATCGGTCCATTCGTAGTTCTCGCCGTCCGCCGCGGCGGCCAGGTTCTCGGCGGTGGAGCCGATGCCGTTCAGCTCCTTGAACCAGAGCTTCGCGTGCTCTTTTTCGTTTTCGGCGGTCTTCAGGAACAGCGCGGCGATCTGCTCAAAGCCGTCCTTCTTGGCCTTCGACGCGAAATAGCTGTACTTGTTGCGTGCCTCGCTCTCTCCGGCAAAAGCGGCCATCAGGTTCTTTTCGGTCTGCGTTCCGGCATACTTGTTCTCTGCCATCTTCTTGTCCTCCTGTTTTGTTTATTTCTGCTGCCGATCCTATTATACACCGGGCGGCGGCCCGGTTCAATATTCTGCGGCATCTTTTTTTCTCTGCCTTTCCAGAAGGGTAGAGCAAAAAAAGATGCCACCCCAAAAAACCCAGGAAATTCCTGGGTTTTTTGCATGTCTGGGGGCCAAAAAAGTACAAGGTTTTTCCGTAGATACCA
>CAMUYE010000032.1 GCA_947164825.1 uncultured Clostridia bacterium | reverse complement strand
GTCGTCGAACCCGCTCCCGTCGTCGAACCCGCTCCCGTCGTCGAACCCGCTCCCGTCGTCGAACCCGCTCCCGCCGCGGAGCCCGCTCCCGTGTCCGCGCCCGCGCCCGAGCTGCCCCAGCCCCGGCGCAGCGTGGCCTTCATCGGCTCGGAGTGCTATCCCTTCGTGAAGACCGGCGGCCTGGGCGACGTGATGTACGCCCTGCCCCGGGCGCTGACCAAGCTCAACTGCGACGTGAAGGTGATCCTCCCCCGCTACCGCTGCATTCCCCAGAAGTGGCAGGAGAAGATGGTCTACCGGGGCTCCTTTATGATGGACCTCTGCTCCGACGGCCGGAGCTTCTACGTTGGCATTATGGAGTACGTCTGGGACGGCGTGGTCTACGACTTCATCGACAACGAGGAGTTCTTCTCCTACGGCAATCCCTACACGAACTTAGTGGACGACATTCCCCGCTTCTGCTACTTCGGCAAGGCCGCCCTGGCCGCGCTGAACTATATGAACTGGGTCCCCGATATCATTCACTGCCACGACTGGCAGGCGGGCCTGGTGCCGGTCTTCCTGCGGACTCTCTTCGCAAACACTCCTCTGCGGGATACCAAGTCCGTGCTGACCATCCACAACCTTCGCTTCCAGGGCGTCTACAACATCCCCACGATTCAATACTGGACCAATCTGCCCGACCACGTCTTCAACATGGACGTTCTCACCCAGAACTGGGTAGACGCCAATATGCTCAAGGGCGGCCTCACCTATTGCGACCGCATCACCACCGTCAGCGGCACCTACGCCGGGGAGATTCAGAGCTCCTTCTTCGGCGAGGGCCTGGACGCCCATCTGCGCTTCCACTCCGGCAAGCTCCGGGGCATCGTCAACGGCATCGACGTGGAGCAGTGGGACAGCCGGGTGGACAAGCTGCTGCCCGCGCCCTACGGCGCGGACAACTTCCTGGAGCTGAAGAAGGCCAACAAGCTGGCCCTCCAGGAGCAGCTGGGCCTGGAGCAAAACGACGACAAGATGGTCCTGGGCCTGATCTCCCGGCTCACGGACCAGAAGGGCCTGGATCTGGTCAACGCCATCGTGCCGAATCTGCTGGACGGCAACACCCAGCTCGTGGTTCTGGGCACCGGCGACGCCCGCTACGAGGACAGCTTCCGCTGGTTTGAGAACAACAACAAGGGTACAGTCTGCGCCTATATCGCCTACGACGAGGCTCTGGCCCACCGGATCTACGCCGGCGCCGACGCCCTGCTGGTGCCCTCCCTCTTTGAGCCCTGCGGCCTGACCCAGCTTATCGCCATGCGCTACGGCACCGTCCCCATCGTCCGGGAGACCGGCGGCCTCAAGGACACCGTGGAGCCCTACAACCAGTACACCAACGAGGGCAACGGCTTTACCTTCGACCGCTATGAAACCGGCCTGCTGCTGGACGCCGTGAACCGGGCCAAGACCCTCTACTTCACCGGCCGCTGGCGCTGGGACGAGATGGTCCGGCGGGACATGGAAAAGGACGTCTCCTGGGAGAATTCCGCCCGCCAGTATCGTCAGCTGTATCTGGAACTGAAGCCCTGACCCGCAGCGGCTGACGAAAGCCGATAACCAGAACCCCGCTTTGCCGTCGGAGCCTTCTCCGACACGACAGCGCCGGCGTGACTTCGGTCACGCCGGCGCTGTCGCTTAATTCAGATTGCACCTGATCTCGAAGCCCGTTTCGCAGCTCATGGAGAAGCTGTAGGTCCCGACGGGGAGCTTCAGCTTGATGTCCTCCTCCCGGAAGCTGCTCTCGGTACGGGTGTAGACGGTCTCTCCTGCTTCATTGTAAATGATAAAGGTCATGGGCTTTTCCGCCTGCATTTCCAGATCCAGATAGTAGTTGTCCGGGTACTTCACCGTGAAGTCCACCCAGCGGTTGTCTACGATGGGTTCATCCACCGCGCTCGCCCGCTGCTCTGTGGAGAAGCTGGGACGCAGCAGCGTCAGCGGAAGGGCTGCCACAGCGCCGAAGAGGGCCACAACCAGGATCGCCGTCAGGACCGCGCTGTCATGTCGGCGGTTCCGGCTGGCGTCCGGGTTCCGCATGATCAGCACGCCCCGCAGCAGCAGACCGATCTCCAGCAGGAGGGCCAGCAGCTGCACCAGGGTGGGCAGCTGGGGCTTGTCGATCATCCGGATCCCGCGGCTCACCGCGAAGCCGGCCAGCAGCACGATCGCGATCAGGGCCACTCTGATCCAGCCCTTGCTCATCTCCCGCAGGGATTCCCGGTCCGTGAAGATCTCGTAGGCCTCCTCCGGCAGGGCGGGGTCCCAGGCCTTGCGGAAGTAGTGCCAGTGGTTGAAGGTGGAGTTGACGTACTCCCAGCCCTGCTCCCGGAAGGTCTCAATGTAACGGCCCATATCCTCTACGTCGCGGTATTCCAGCTGATAGCAGAAGCGGACGCCGGACTCCTTCTTGAATTTACTGTGCAAGAGGCCGCCTTTTACCAGCTGCCAGCCCTGCTCTGAAAGCTTGTTCAGATCCTCGATCTCTTTTTCATAGTTCCAGGCAGAATACATTTTCCAGATCGTTTTTGTGTTCTTTGCCACGGTTCAGACCTCCTCTGCGTTTGCCAGCATCCGGCGCAGCCGCGTGATCTCGGCCCGCAGGGCCTCCCGGCCTGCGTCGGTGAGCTGATAGAGTCTCCGGCGCTCCTGACCGGGCTCGTCGGACAGGATCTCCCGGATCCAGCCCTTCTTCATCATGTTGCTTGTGGCTCCGTACATGGTGCCGGAGCCGATGGTCACGTCTCCGTCCGAGAGCTTCTGCGTCATCTGCATGATCCCGTAGCCGTGGGTCGCGCCCTTGGCCAGGCAGAGTAGAATGTAATAGTAGCTCTCCGACAGGGGTTCGCTTCGTTTCATTTTGTATGTCGCCTCCTGTTATGTCGCCTTACGACAGTATCATAGCACGATATATGTCGTTTGTCAACATATATTTTTGAAAAATTTCTCGTGTCTTTTTTCTGTGTTTTCAGAAAAACTCCCAAAAACCCTTGCATTTATTTGTCGGATATGCTATATTTTCAGAGTTGTGAAAGGGGAGAGAAACATGATCCCACAGGAAAAGATCAGAAATATCGCCATTATCGCCCACGTTGACCACGGCAAGACCACGCTCGTGGACGAAATGCTCAAGCAGGGCGGCATCTACCGGGAAAATCAGGCCGTCGTGGACCGGGTCATGGACTCCGGCGACCTCGAGCGGGAGCGGGGCATCACCATCCTGGCCAAGAACACTGCCGTCCACTACAAGGACTACAAAATCAACATCGTGGACACGCCGGGCCACGCCGATTTCGGCGGCGAGGTGGAGCGCATTTTGAAGATGGTCAACGGCGTACTGCTGCTGGTGGACGCCGCTGAGGGCCCCATGCCCCAGACCCGCTTCGTGCTGCAAAAGGCTCTGGAGCTGGGCCACAAGGTCATCGTGGTCGTCAACAAGATCGATCGGCCCGACGCCCGCATCGACGAGGTCATGGACGAGGTGCTGGAGCTGCTGCTGGATCTGGACGCCACGGAGGAGCAGTTCGACTCCCCCACCATCTTCTGCTCCGCCCGGCAGGGCATCTCGGCCTACGGCCCCCACGAGGAGGGCAAGGATCTGATTCCCCTCTTCGAGACCATCGTCAACTACATCCCCGCCCCCGAGGGCGACGCAGCAGGCCCCGTACAGATGCTGGTGTCCTCCCTGGATTACAACGACTACGTGGGCAGGATCTGCATCGGCCGCGTGGAGCGGGGCACCATCCGCCAGAATCAGGAGGTCGTGATCTGCGACTTCCACGACAAGGAGATCATGCAGAAGGGCAAAATCGTGGCCCTCTACACCTTCGACGGTCTGGCCCGGACCCCGGTCCAGGAGGCGGCCGCGGGCGAGATCGTCGCTTTCTCCGGCATCGCCGACATCACCATCGGCCGGACGGTCTGCGACCCCCTGACCCCGGATCCCCTGCCCTTCGTCAAGATCTCCGATCCCACCATTGAGATGACCTTCGCCGTCAACGACAGCCCCTTCGCGGGCCGGGAGGGCAAGTACGTCACTTCCCGGAATCTCCGGGACCGGCTGGAGCGGGAGCTTCTCAAGGACGTCTCTCTCCACGTCACCGAGCAGGGCACCGACGCCTTCAACGTGGCGGGCCGGGGCGAAATGCACCTGTCCATTCTCATTGAGACCATGCGGCGCGAGGGCTTTGAGTTCTCCGTCTCCACCCCGAGAGTGCTGACCAAGGTCATCGACGGCGTCAAGTGCGAGCCCGTGGAGCGGATGGTGGCCGACGTCCCCGAGGGCGCCATGGGCACCGTTATCGAGAAGATCGGCCAGCGCAAGGGCGACCTGGTTTCCATGACCCCCATGGGCAGCCGCTACCGCCTGGAGTTCCTGGTCCCGAGCCGGGGCCTGTTCGGCTATCGCAGCGAATTCCTCACCGACACCCACGGAGAAGGCGTCATGTCCTCCGTGCTGGATTCCTACGCGCCCCTGAAGGGCGAGATCGAGCGGCGCAAGACCGGCTCCCTCATCGCCTTTGAGACCGGCGAGACCACGGCCTACGGCATCGGCGGCATCCAGGATCGGGGCTATATGTTCATCGGCCCCGGCGTGCCCGTGTACGGCGGCATGATCGTGGGCGCCTGCAACCGCAACGAGGACATGGCCGTCAACGTCTGCAAGAAGAAGCAGCTCACCAACATGCGGGCCGCGGGCTCCGACGACGCCATCCGCCTGACCCCGCCCCGGGTCCTCTCCCTGGAGCAGTGCCTGGAATATCTAGCCGACGACGAGCTGCTGGAGGTCACGCCCAAAAACCTCCGCATGCGCAAGCGCATTCTGGATCACAGCCAGCGGATGCGCGAGCTGATGAAGAAGCGCTGAGCTTCCCGGCTGACCGCATTCTCCGCATCCAACCGTCCGTTCCCGGGCGGCTGATCAAACAGGCGTGCCGCAGCCCCGGCTCCGGTACGCGCCAGACAAGGAGACACTATGAAACGACTGCTCTGCGCCCTGACAGCGCTGCTGCTCTGCGCGGCCCTGCTGGCAGGCTGCCGCAACGAGCCCGCGCCGGAGAGCACCCAGACCGATGCGCCGACTCTGACCACGGAGGCGTCTGTATTTTCTACGGAAGCTCCCCCGATCACCACGGAGATTTCCCCGGAGCCCGACGCGTTCGACATGGACGCCTTTCTGACCGGCATCGTGGAAGACAACCCCGGCGCCGACGTGGAGGAGCTCTGCGAGGCGATGCTTGAAAGCCCCTATTTCATCATGTTCAGGCTGGAGAACACCGAGTTCTACTACCCCGGGCTCAACTGGGAATACAACCCCCAGGGCATCCGCGCCTCCTCCTGCATTGTGGACTATATGACCGCCTCCGGCTCCCTGGTCTATGCCGTCGAGCCTGAGGAGGGCGTCGACGCCGAGGCGCTGGCGGAAGAGCTGGAGGCCAACGCCAATCCGAACTGGATGTATTCCGAGGCCGCTCCGGACAGGATCCTGAGCAAGGTGCTGGACGGCAAGATCTTCCTGGCCATGTATAAGAGCGGCATGACGCCCATCGAAGGCCCCATCGCGGGCAAAGGCGGGGACTTTGTGAAGCTGTTCCATGACCGCCGGGCGGAAGCGCCTGACGAGGATTGCCTGGGCCTGGCAAACTATTTGGCCGGGCATCAGAAGTTGGCCGGAATGTTCACCGCTTCGGCAGTTCCGGGCAGACTGGCAGGCTTTATTGACTACGAGGCGGCGGAAGTGACTGAGGTCACCGGCTTCACCGACGGTGCCTGCTTCAGTCCCATCATGGGCGCCAGTCCCTTCCTCGGCTACGTCTTCCGTCTGGAAGACGGGGCGGATCCGGACGCCTTCGTCGCCCAGCTCAGAGAAAAAGCGAACCTGGCCTGGGACCCCAGCGCGCCCGCCGACACCGTCATCACCGAAACGGACGGGGCGTTCGTTCTCTTTCTCATGTACGCAGAATAGAAACGACCGCGCAGGCGCGGAGCTTTCGGGCTCCGCGCCTGCGCGTTTCTCCGCCCTGCGCCGTTGAAGCCATGATCCGATGATTCGATTATTTGAGATCAATAAACTGAAATATGGGGCCGTCTCCGGAGGGAGGCGGCCCCATTTGCGGGGGAAAAGGGAAGAAAGAAAAACATGAAAAAGCTGTTTCGCAGTATCAATACTCCAGGTTCCGCCCGTCCTCCTTGGAGAAGACGTGGGCCACCTTGCCGGCGAAGCTGAAGCGCAGCTCGTCGCCCATGCGGGGAATGTTCTCCATGTCCACCGTGGGAACAATGATGATGATGTCGCGGCCCTCGGCGGTGAGATGCAGATGGACGGAGGAGCCCATCATTTCAGAGACGTCGACCTTCGCGGCAACGCCGTCCTTTGACAGCTCCGTATGCTCCGGGCGAACGCCCAGGGTAACGTCCTGGGAGGGGACGTCCTTCTCCGCCAGGCGGGCGCACTTGTCCTCGGACAGATGCACCTTGTGACCGCCCAGCTCCACAAAGTAGTGCTCCCCTTCCCGGAGAAGCTTCGCGTCGAAGAAGTTCATCACGGGCATTCCGATGAAGCCGGCCACAAAGAGATTGGCGGGGTGGTTGAAGACCTCCTGGGGGGTGCCGATCTGCTGGATGTAGCCGTCCTTCATCACGACGATCCGGTCGCCCAGGGTCATGGCCTCGGTCTGGTCGTGGGTGACGTAGATGAAGGTGGTGTCGATGCGCTCCCGCAGCTTGATGATTTCGGCGCGCATCTCGTTTCTGAGCTTGGCGTCCAGGTTGGACAGAGGCTCGTCCATGAGCATGACCTTGGGCGCCCGGACGATAGCCCGGCCGATGGCCACGCGCTGACGCTGGCCGCCGGAGAGGGCCTTGGGCTTGCGGTCCAGGTACTGGGTGATATCCAGGATCTCCGCGGCCTCCCGGACCTTCCGGTCGATCTCATCCTTGGGCAGACGCTTGAGCTTCAGGGAGAAGGCCATGTTGTTATAGACGGTCATATGCGGGTAGAGGGCGTAGTTCTGGAAGACCATGGCAATATCGCGGTCCTTGGGGGCCACGGCATTGACCAGCTTGCCGTCGATGTACAGCTCGCCTCCGGAAATCTCTTCCAGACCGGCAATCATCCGCAGGGTGGTGGACTTGCCGCAGCCGGAGGGCCCGACCAGGACGATGAACTCCTTGTCCGCAATGTCCAGGTTGAACTCCTGCACCGCCACGACGCCTTCATCGGTGATCTGGAGGTTGATCTTTTTCTCGGGCTCGGCGCCCTTTTTCTTATTGCTCTTTTTTTCGCCGGAGACGTAAGGATAGACCTTTTTGATATTGATCAGTTGAACGGTTGCCATAATTTCAACTCCTAAGTTTATATGTTGAGAAGCGGCGCGGGATCGAGCAGGACGTGCGCCGCTGCGGAGCGATTACAGATATTGGATCAGTTCCGGGCGCACGGCGTCCATGCGGGGATCGGAGAGGCCGAAGTCCATCTGCCGGTAGCTCCAGGCGGCGCGGCCGACGCCGAATTTCTCAAAGACCGCGTGGATCATCCGATACCAGTCCAGAGCCTGCCCGGGCGGGACCCGGTCGATGACGCCGTATTCACCGCAGTAGAGGGGCACGCCCTGCTTGTCCGCGGCTTCGACAGCGGAGGCCAGGAAGGCCTCGAAATAGGCGGGAGTAAGCCGCTCCTCCGGGCTCCAGCGCTCAAAAAGGCTCTCCCGCTCGCCCAGCATTTCCAGGCTGGCCGAAGCCAGTTCGCCATACGCGGCCGTCACCGGGATCCGGAAGGCCGGGTCCATGGTGGGGATCCAGTCGGCGCCCTGGTGGGTGAAGATCAGGGGCTCGTAGCAGTGAAAGTTAAAAACGATATGCTCGTCGGTCGGCGGCGCGATGTCCTTGACGGAGAGGGCGCTGTTGTGCCAATAGCCGCCTACCAGAATGGGAACCGTGGGCGCGTACGTCCGGATCCGCCGGACACATTCCTGCCAGATCCGGTTCCAGGCGGGCATGAACTCCCGCTCCGTGACCTCGTTGAGCAGCTCGAAGGCCATCAGATCGGCGTCGGCGGCGAAGCGCCGGGCCAGCTCCTCCCAGATCCGGAAGAAGCGCTCCTGCAGGGCCTCGCGTTCGAAGAAGCCGCCCTCGCCCTCGTCGGGGTCAAAGGAAAAGCCGGGGGTCTTATGGAGGTCCAGGACCATATGCAGGCCGTTGGCCCGGCAGCAGTCCGCGGCCAGACGCAGATACCCGAAGCCCCGGGGCTCAGCGCCGTCGGCGCCAGGCTCCAGCAGATCGTAGTCCACCGGGACCCGGACGTGGTCGGCGCCCCAGGATCGGATGACCGCAAAGTCCTCCGACCGGATAAAGCTCCGGCAGCGCTCCTCGGAGTAATCGCACTGGGAGAGCCAGCCTCCCAGATTCACGCCCTTGGTAAAGCCACAAAACTCTTTCATGCGCTTACCCCTTCACGCTGCCGGCGGTGATGCCCTTGATGATCGACTTCGACAGGATGATATAGACGATCATAACCGGCAGAATGGCCAGCAGGATGAACATGAAGACCTTGCCCATGTCGAACTTGGAGTAGTCGGCGCTGCGGAGCTGGGCGATCATAATGGGGACCGTCTTCTTCTCCGGCTTGTCCAGCAGGAGAGCTGGGATGAAGTAGTTGTTCCAGGAGCTCACGAAGGAGAAGATCATCTGCACCGCGATGGCAGGCTTCAGCAGGGGCAGGACGATGGTGTTGAAGGTCCGAAACTCGCCGGAACCGTCCACCCGGGCCGCCGCCACCAGATCCAAGGGCAGGACGCTCTCCATGTACTGCTTCATATAGAAGAAGACCACAGGGGCTGCGATGCCGGGGACGATCAGGGGAATATAGCTGTCGTGGAGGCCCATCTTGTTCATCAGCTGAACGAAGCCGACCGCCGAAACCTGGGACGGGATCATCATAACCGCCAGGATGAACGTGAAAACCAGCTTTTTGCCGCGGAAATCATAGGCGTGGATGCCGTAGGCCGTCAGGGCTGAAAAGTAGGTGGTCAGCACGGCGGTGGCCAGAGCGATGATCAGGCTGTTCAGCATGCCCCGGGGGATGTTGATGGAAGCGTCGTTCCAGGCGTTGACAAGGTTCTGGATGAAATTGCCCCCGGGCAGCAGCGTAAAGCCCTTCTGCAGATCCGCGTGGGTCCGCGACGCGTTGATGATCATCAGGTAGAAGAAGAACAGGCAGAGGAAGCTGAGGAAGATCAGAATGGCGTAGACGATGACGCGCAGGGCGGTCAGCTTGACCATCCCTTTGGTGTTGTCGCTGAGTCCGCGCTTCCGGTTGACGGCGCCGCTTTGCTTGCTCATATCACGTCCCCCTTTCTCCTGCGATGCTTTCTGGCGGAATCCTTATACGGAGCGGAGAGTCTTTTGTAGACGAAGAAACCCAGGCTGCCGGTGATTACAAAGATGTAGACGGACAAGGCGCCGGCCATGCCGTAGTTTTTGCTGGGCCCGAAGTAGCTGTTGAGATACATGACCAGCGTTTTGGACAAGCCGTTCGGCGAGCCGTTGCCCTTGGTCAGAACCTGGGGCACGTCGTACATCTGGATGCCGCCGATCATGGCGGTGATCAGACAGTAGACAAAAATGGGCATCAGCAGGGGGAAGGTAACGCGGAAAAAGACCTGCACCGGATTGGCGCCGTCGATGGTGGCGGACTCAAAGAGGCTCTGGTCGATGCCCATGATTCCGGCCATCAGAACGATGGTGGTGTTGCCGAACCACATGAGGAAGTTCATCAGGGCGATCAGGCTCCGCACGGTGACGCGATTGCTGAAAAAGTCGAAGCTTGCGTCAATGATTCCGTTTTCCACCAGAACGTAGTGGATGGGTCCGGTCATGTCAAACAGCGTAAAGAACAGCATCGAAAACGCCGCCGCCATGATGAGATTCGGCATGTAGATGACGCTCTTGAAAAAGCCCTGGCCTTTGATCTTCAGCCGGTAGCTGGTAAAGAAGATCGCCAGCAGCATGGCAATCACAAACTGCGGGATCGCACCGAGAAGCCACATGATCAGGGTGTTTAAGGTGTATCTCAGAACAAGGATCGTGCCGTTGCCGTCCGGCGAGAAAAGCTCCTTGTAATTATCCAAACCAACGAAGTTCGGGCCGATCTGCTTGAGGCCGTCCCGGTAGTTTTCAAAGAAACTGTTGTAGAGGGTCAGAAACTGGGGGATCAGCGTAAAAACGATATAGACGAGGAAGAACGGCGCGATGAAGATAAAGCCCCATTTCGCATAACTGACGGATTTGAGGCTGCCGTCTTTTCTGCGGATTTGTTTTTCCATAATAGTTCCTCCGAGCTGGCAGGAATGACAGCGGCAGGGGTTTTCACCCCTGCCGCATGATCCGTCGGATTAGTTTTCCGGCACGGTGATGGTGGCGTAGGTCTCCTTGACGTACTGGTAGAAGTTCTTCATCGCGGTCTCCTTGTCAACAGAGCCCTTGTAGAACTCCTGCAGCTTGTTCTGCAGACCCTCGTTCAGAAGCTGGTCGTAGTTGGTGTGGTTCTCCCACTTGATGTCCTTGGCCAGCTCGGCGAAGACGGCGATGTCGTTCTGGCCGTCCAGGATGGCGGTGTTGCCGTAGCTCTCGTCCTTGGCGTACTTCTCAACAACCTTGGTGTTGTTGGGATACTGGTTCTCGTTCTCGACGAGCTTGGAGCAGACGTCCTCGTTGGTGGTGAAGGTCTCGAAGATGTCCTTCAGCATATCGGTGTTGTCGGAGCCGGTGGCAGCCAGCAGCCAGGTGCCGCCCCAGAAGTAGGCCTGGGGCCCTTTGACGATGCACCAGTCGCCGACGCAGCCGTTTTCCTTATCCTGGGCGTTGGTCATGCAGAAGTTGTAGTACCAGGCGGGCCCGAAGAAGCACATGGTCTTGCCGTCCTTGAACATCTGGTTGGTCTTCTCAGCGTCCCACACGCCGGCGGTCAGGGTGTAGCCGTTGGCGATGTACTTCTCGGTCTGGTCCATCCAAGCGGTGATCTGGGGATCGAACTGGAGCTTGTTGTCCTTGTCGACCCAGGGCATGGTGCAGTTGTTGGAGAAAGCGCGGAAGGTCTCGGCGAAGGAAGCGGTCATGTAGTAGCCCTTCTCCTTGGCCTGGGCGGCCACGGCGTCGAACTTCTCCCAGGTGTCGATCTGAGCCTGGACTTCCTCGGGAACGTCGGTGCCCAGAACATCCTTGGCGATGCTCTTGCGGTAGATGACGGCGGCGGGGCAGCACTGGAAGGAAACGCCCTTGCACACGCCGTTGCTGTCGGAAGCGGCCTTGATGGTGTAGTCGTACATGGTGTCGGCGTTCTTGAAGCCGAAGGAAGTGACGTCCATCGTGTACTCGGAATCGACGTACTTGCCGATGTAGTCGGCCTCAGCCAGGAACATGTCGATCTTCTCGTCGGCGGAGGCATTGGCCTGGTTCAGCAGGGCCTCGTCCAGCTTCTGCTGGTAGACGCCGTTGTCGCTGGGGTTGATGATCCAGTTGACGGTGACGCCTTCGGGAACGGTGTAGTACTTCTCGAAGAAGCCCTTGAACTCTTCGTTCCAGGCATAGATGTTGAACACCTTGCCCTGTTCGGCTGCGGGCTGGGTGCCGCCCTGTCCGGCGCAGCCCACGATGCTGAGCAGCATAACGGCCGCCAGCAGGATGACAATCAGTTTCTTCATTTTGTTTTTCTCCTTTTTCCTTTTTATTCTTGTTTGAGTTGGGCTTTCGCCCGAATTGTTTATCAAAACGCTGTCGCGTCTTAATACATTATGATTTCCCGCCGAGGTCCCGGACGGTATCGCCGGGGAGCAGCTCGCCCTGGACGGTGATTTGCTGGGGGATCCAGGTGTCCGGCTGCTCGATCTGCTCGATCAGGAGCCTGGCCGCTTCCCGGCCCATCTCCTCGCCGGCCTGCCGGTAGGTGCTCAGGCGCGGACGAAGGATCTGGGAGAGGGGGATGCCGTCGTAGCCGGCCACGCTCATGTCCCCGGGGATGGACAGACCGTGTCGTTCCAGTTCGCTCCAGCCGCCCAGGAAGCTCAGGTCGTCGGGATAGAGAATGCAGGTGGGGCGCTTGGGCAGGGCCAGCAGGGCCCGGGTCTGAAGGCCGCTGGATCTGGGATCGTGGAAGACGGCGGTCCGGATGTATTCCGGCGGGATCTCCAATCCCAGGGCTGCGCAGGTCTTCTTGAAGCTCGCCAGGCGCTTCTGGGTGACGGAGGTCAGCTCGCCGTGGATAAACGCAATGCGCCGATGGCCTTTGGAGTGGACGTAGCGAACCAGGGCTTCCATGCCGCGGACGTTGTCGGAAAGGATCGAGGTTCGGCTGTCGAAGCTGTAGTCCAGGGTCACGGTCGGGATCTCGCTGGACGCCAGCCGAATGATCGCCGGATCCTGGAAGTCCGCCGAGGCGATGACCACGCCGTCGCAGCTGCGGTACTTGGCATGTTCGTAGTAGTCCATGGACATACGCCCCAGATCCTTGGAGATGAAGGTGATGTCGTAGCCCAGGCGCTCGGCCTCAGACTTGACGCTCTCCAGGATCCGGGAGAAGTACTCGTGGGAGATGCCGCCTCCGGTGGCGTCGGAGAAGAGAACGCCGATGTTGTAGCTCCGTCCCAGCTTCAGGGCCCGGGCTGCCGCGTTGGGCAGATAGCCCAGAGCGGCCGCGGTCTCGCGGATCCGCTTTGCGGTCTCCTGCGAGATATCGGCGGCGCCGTTGAGCGCTTTGCTGACCGTGGCGCGGGATACGCCGCAGGCCTTCGAGATGTCAGTGATCGTTACCATAGGGGATTCTCCTGCGCTCTTACGGGGCAAGAACAAGCTTAATCGTTTTCGTTGAGCTCATTATAGCGCAGGGAACGCCTTGCGTCAAGTACTTTTTTTAATTTTTTATTTGTGAAAATACACAAATTATCAACGTATTTCTTGTGCATATTGCGAATTTTTCCGATTTTTCAAAAAAGACTTGCGTTTTTTCAAACATGCCCCTATAATGTACTTAATCGATTAAGAAAGCGATAACAAGCCTGAAAATGCGCTTGCGGCAAAGAAATGGAGTGAAAACGGCATGAAATACGGCTATTTTGACGACAAGGCGCGGGAATATGTGATCACGCGGCCCGATACGCCCCTGCCCTGGATCAACTACCTGGGGAACGACGGCTTTTTCTCCCTGATCAGCAACACCTGCGGCGGCTACAGTTTTTATAAAGACGCCAAGCTGCGGCGGATCACCCGCTTCCGATACAATAATGTACCTGCGGACGACGGCGGCCGCTGCTTCTACATCTGCGACGGCGACACGATCTGGAGCCCCGCCTTCCTCCCCGCACGCACGCCTCTGGACAACTACCGCTGCCGTCACGGCCTCGGCTACTCGGTCTTCGAGGGGGAAAAGAACGGCGTCAAGGCCGAGCTGACCGCTGCGGTGCCGATGCATACCCCCATGGAGGTCCAGCGCCTTACATTATTCAATACCGGCAGCGAAGCGAAAAAGCTCACGGTTTACGCCGCCCTGGAGTGGTGCCTCTGGAACGCCGTGGACGACTCCACCAACTTCCAGCGCAACTGGAACATCGGCGAGGTGGAGATCGAAGGCTCCACCGTCTATCACAAGACCGAGTACCGGGAGCGCCGGGATCACTATGCCTTCTACTCCGTCAACGCCCCCCTCGCCGGCTTCGACACGGACCGGGACAGCTTCCTGGGACAGTTCCGGGGCTGGCGGGAGCCGGTTGCCGTGGAACAGCGGACCAGCTTCGGCAGCGTGGCCTCCGGCTGGGCCCCGATCGCGGCCCTGCGGCTGGAGATCGACCTGGCCCCGGGTGAGAAAAAGACGCTGCTCTTCCGGCTGGGTTACGCAGAACTGCCCCGGGCCGAGAAGTTCACAGCCCTGAACGTCATCAACAAGGCCCCCGCCCGAAAGCTCCTGGCGGCCTTCGAGACCGAGGCCCAGTTCGAAGCGGCCCTGGAGGAGCTTCGGCGCTACTGGGAGGGCCTGCTCTCCCGCTTCACGGTGCGCAGCAGCGAGGAGAAGCTGGACCGGATGGTGAATATCTGGAATCAGTATCAATGCATGGTGACCTTCAACATGAGCCGCAGCGCTTCCTACTACGAGAGCGGCACAGGCCGAGGCATGGGCTTCCGGGACAGCTGCCAGGATCTGCTGGGTTTCGTCCATCTGATCCCGGCCCGGGCCAGGGAACGGATCCTGGATATCGCGTCGATCCAGTTCGCCGACGGCAGCACCTACCACCAATACCAGCCCCTTACCAAGCGGGGCAACGCCGACGTGGGCTCCGGCTTCAACGACGATCCCCTCTGGCTGGTGGCCTGCACCTGCGCCTATATCCGGGAGACCGGCGACTTTGGCATCTTGGAGGAGCCCACCCCCTTCAACAACGAGGCGGGCACCGAGCTTCCCCTGCTGGAGCATCTGCGCCGCAGCGTGAATTACACCGTGACCCATAAAGGCCCCCACGGCCTGCCCCTGATCGGACGGGCCGACTGGAACGACTGCCTGAATCTCAACTGCTTCTCCCTGACCCCCGGCGAGAGCTTCCAGACCTGCTCCAACTTTGAGAGCGGCAAGGCTGAGAGCGTCTTCATCGCCGGCATGTTCGTCAAATACGGAAATGAATACGCGGAACTCTGTGAGCGGATCGGACTGAAAGACGAGGCCGCCTTGATCCGCGCCGAAGTCGCGGAAATGGAAACCGCGGTCCTGACGCACGGCTGGGACGGGGCCTGGTTCCGCCGGGCCTACGACGCCTTTGAGCGGCCCATCGGCAGCAGCGAAAACGAGGAGGGCCAAATTTACATTGAGCCCCAGGGCTTCTGCGTCATGGCCGGCATCGGCGGCGACGCGTACGGAAAGAAGGCTCTGGCCTCCACCGAGGCACGTCTGGGCAACGCCTTCGGCATCGAGCTCCTGTCCCCCTGCTACTCCGAATATCACGACTACCTGGGCGAGATTTCCTCCTATCCCCCCGGCTACAAGGAAAACGGTTCCGTCTTCTGCCACAATAATCCCTGGATCACCCTGGCCTGGTGCAAGGTGAAGGACGGCAACGCAGCCTTTGACCTCTATACCCGGAACGCGCCCGCCTACATTGAGGACAAGAGCGAGATCCACCGGACCGAGCCCTACTGCTACAGCCAGACCATCGCGGGCCGGGCCGCTCAAAACTACGGAGAGGCCAAGAACGCCTGGCTCACCGGCACCGCCGCCTGGTCCTTCGTGGCGGTCAGCCAGGGCATCCTTGGCATCCGCCCGGACTACGACGGCCTGATCGTCGACCCCTGCCTCCCCGACAAGCTGGACGGCTGTGAGATCACCCGTTTCTTCCGGGGCACCCGCTACGAGATCACAGTCCGCCGCGGCGCGGAGAAGGGCATGACCGTCGACGGCCGGGCAACCGCCGGAAAGACGATCCCGCTGACCGACTCCCCTGTCTGCCGCGTCACCGTGACAATCTGAACCCATCGGAAAGGAAGGCACAGCGATGAAACGCTCGATCGCACTTTTCCTGGCGGTCCTTCTGCTCATCACCGCCGCGTCCGGATGCGGCTCTTCCGGGAGCGTGCGGGACGGCCGCGACCGTCCCTCCGCCTGCGGACAGCTTCGGGTCCTGGACGGAAAGCTCTGCTCTGAGGGCGGCGATCCCGTCATGCTCCGGGGCGTCAGCCTGAACGGGCTGATCACCTCCGAATCCTTTCTCAACGAGGAACTCTTCCGGGAGCTCTCCCGGGACGACGGCGTCAATCTGATCCGGCTGGCTATGTACACCTACGGCGTCGGCACCATAGGCTACTGCACCAACGGCGACAAGGCCCGCCACAAGGCGGACATCGCCAAAGGCGTCGAGCTCGCCAAGGCCGCGGATCTGTATGTGATCATCGACTGGCACATCCTCAGCGACGGCGACCCCAATACGTATATAGAGGAAGCAAAGCGCTTCTTCGCGGAGATGGCGGAGACCTACGGCCGCGACGACCACGTGCTCTACGAGATCTGCAACGAGCCGAACGGCGTGGATTGGCCGACGATAAAGCGCTACGCGGAACAGATCATTCCCGTGATCCGGGAAAAAGCCCCGGAGGCGGTCATCCTGGTCGGCAGCCCTGACTGGTCGAAGGATCTGAACAGCGTCGCCGCGGATCCCCTTGCCTTCGACAATCTGCTGTACAGCCTCCATTTTTACGCCGCCTCCCACGGGCAGGAATACCGGGATATGACGGAGCGGGTCAGTCAGAGCGGGCTGCCCGTATTCGTGACCGAGTTCGGCGTCACTGCTGCCAGCGGCGGTCATCCCAGAGATCTGGAGAGCGCCGATCTCTGGATCGACCTGTTGGAGCGGGAAAACATCTCCTACTGTATGTGGGCCTTCTCCAAGGTCGCGGAGGCCTGCTCCGCCATCCGATCCACGGTGCCGAAATACAGCGGCTTCACCCGGGAGGATTATACGGAAACCGGCCTCTGGCTGCTGGATACGCTGAAAAAGCATCCCTGATCCGAAGCGCTCCGGGAGCGGAGCCTATCAATGAAACAGCCCGGCAGAGAAGCGTGATCGCTTCCCTGCCGGGCTTTTCTGCCTGTAAATTAAGCAGCAGTCTGCATGAAACCTCAGATTGCCAGAAGGTCGCTGTAGGCGCGCAGGGCGCCGTCGGTGTCGTGGGCCAGGACGCGCTTGGCCAGCAGCTTGCCGAGCTGCACGCCCTCCTGGTCGAAGCTGTTCAGGTTCCAGCAGAAGCCCTGGAACATGACCTTGTTCTCAAAGTGGGCCAGCAGCGCTCCCAGGGCCTCCGGGGTCAGCTGCTTGCCGATGATGATGCTGGAGGGGCGGCCGCCGTCGAAGCTCTTGTTGGGGTTCGCGTCCTGCTTGCCGCAGGCGAAGGCCATGATCTGGGCGGCGACGTTGGCGCACAGCTTCTGCTGACTGGTGCTGCCCTGGATGACCACGTCCATGCCCGCCTGATTCTCGCGGAAGCCCACGAACTGCATCGGGACGACGTCCGTGCCCTGGTGCAGGAGCTGATAGAAGGAATGCTGGCCGTTGGTGCCCGGCTCGCCGAAGATCACGGGGCCGGTGGGATAGGAGACGGGCTCGCCGAAGCGGTTGACGTGCTTGCCGTTGGATTCCATGTCCAGCTGCTGCAGGTGGGCCGGGAAGCGACTGAGGGCCTGGGAATAGGGCAGCACGGCGGTGACGGGATATCCCAGGACGTTGCGTTCGTAGAGGCCGATCATGGCGTCCAGCATGGCGGGGTTCCTGCGCAGGTCGGTCTCCTTCGCCGTCAGATCCGCGGCATGGGCGCCCTTCAGGAAGCGGTCAAATACCTCGGGACCGAAGGCCAGGGACAGAACCACGCCGCCCACGCAGGAGGTGGAGGAGTAGCGGCCGCCGATGTAGTCGTCCATGAAGAAGGCGGCCAGGTAATCGCTGGACTTCGCCAGGGGCGAGGTCTCGCTGGTGACGGCGACCATGTGCTTCGCCGGATCAAGGCCCTTGTTCCTCAGCGCGTCCTTCACAAAGGACTCGTTGGTCAGGGTCTCCAGGGTGGTGCCGGACTTGGACACCAGCACGAAGAGGGCGTGGGGCAGGTCGATGGTCTTCAGGACATAGGCCGCGTCGTCGGGGTCCACGTTGCTGATGAAGCGGGCCTCCAGCTTGAAGCAGCCGTTCTGCCGGGCCCAGTTCTCCAGGGCCAGATACATGGCACGGGGGCCCAGGTCGCTGCCGCCGATGCCGATCTGCACCACCGTGGTGAACTTCTCGCCGGCGGCGTTGGTGATCTCGCCCGCGTGGACCTTTTCGGCAAAGGCGGCGGCCTTTTTCTGCTCGGCCGCGTAGAAGGCCCGCTTGTCCACGCCGTCGGCAATCACGGGCTCGCCCAGCTGACCGCGGGTCAGCTGATGCAGCACCAGGCGCTTTTCGCCGGTGTTGATCATTTCACCGTTGTAGAGGGCGGCGTACTTTTCCGTCAGCTGCGCCTCCGCCGCCAGCTCCCCGAGCAGGTCGAGGATCTCGTCGTCCACGGCTTTGGCCGCGTAGTTGTAGCTCAGTCCGCAGGCGATGGGCACGCTGTACTTCGCCACACGGGCGGCGCCGGCTTCGCCGGCCATCGCTTCGGGAAGATTGACACGATCCTTCAGCGCTTTCAGCTTGCTGAAGGATCTCAGAGTATCCAGATTGTTCCAGTTGATCATCGTTCAGGTTCCTCCTTGAATCAGAGTATCGGCAGCGTGAAATTCTGTTCTTTTCCCGCTCCGGCTGAGATCGGCAGGGATCCTGCCGTTTTGTCGCATCTGCGTTTCGGTATCCTCATATTGAATTATAGCAAACCAACACGGAAAAGTAAAGAGCAAAGCGGGAAGGATCCCTCTGTTTGTAGCGTACCCCGTCAGCTTCCTGAAAGACTGAAACCGGGCACATCCGATTGGATGTGCCCGGTCGGTTTATGAGATCGTTTTTCCGGGTCCTGCGGAGATCAGCCGGTGGTGTAGTAGGTCACGGTGCTGCCGCCGGAGGAGGTGGTGGTCTGCTTCCAGAAGTACAGGCCGGTGGGGGCGGAGGAGTTCACCATGAAGTACTTGCTGCTGGAGAAGCTCAGGTAGGGATAGCGGCTGGAGCCGGTGTTCTTGGCGGTCACGTTGCCGGAGCTGTCCATGGACAGGGTCCAGCGGCAGTAGCTGGAGCTGTAAGAGCTCTGGCTGTAGAGGTAGTTGCTCTTGTTGGCCAGGTAGGTGCCGGTGTTGGCGCTCTTGATGGTGTAGTAGGAGCCGGTCTTGGCCAGGTTCCAGACGTAGGCGTTGCCCACTCCGGTCATCATGCCGTCGGCGTAGCTCATGCCCGCGTTGCTGTACAGGACCGCGCCGCCGGCGGAGGTGGACTCATACTTGGTGTTGCCGGACAGGCCCTTCAGAACGTAGAGGCTGGAGGTGTTGGTGCCGTAGGTGATGATGTAGTTGCCGGTCCAGTCGGAGGGAGCGGAGCCCAGGAGCTCGTAGCCCGTCACGGTGCTGCCGCCGGAGCTCTGGGTGTAGGAGTACAGCGCATAGAGGGTGACGTTGCCGTTGACGGTGACGTTGCCGGTGTAGGTGGTGGGCTGCTCGGTGGCGTTGCTCACGGTGGAGGTGACCCAGCCGAGGAAGGTGTAGCCGGAGGGAGCGCCGGCGGTGGGCAGGGTGATGGTGCCGCCCGCCTCAACGGTCTGGCTGGAGGGCTTGGTCACGCCGGAGGGCACGGAGTAGGTCACGGTGTAGTAGGTGGTGCTGGGAGTGGGATCGGTGTAGTCGCCCACGTAGCTGTAGCCGCAGACGGTGCAGGTGTAGGTGGTGTAGCCCTGGCTGGTGGTGGTCGGGGCCGTCACGACGGAAGTGTAAGTGCAGTTGGCCGTCTCCTTGTCGCCGCAGGAGCAGGTACGGCTGTGGGTGCCGTTGTTGTTGGAGGTCCAGGCGCCGTAGCTGTGGGTGTGGGTGTTGGTGGAGGGGCTGGTGGTGTAGTAGGTGGTGCCGC
>CAMUYE010000031.1 GCA_947164825.1 uncultured Clostridia bacterium | reverse complement strand
GTCGTAGTAGTGCTTGCACTTGGCGTCGTTGACGTTCATCATGGGGAAGGGCAGCTTCCCGGCCTTTGCCCGGGCTTTCAGGCGGTGGATGCCCGTGGTGGTCTCCTCGCCGCCGCCGATCAGACGGTCGGCCAGCTGGGAGTATTCGCCGGTGAGCAGATCCACCAGATCGCCGCCGTCGTCAATAATCAGATCGGGGTGACAGGACAGGGCGGCCACCAAAAGCTGCTTGTATTCCTCGGCGTTGACGCCGTGGATCGCGTAGGTTTCCACGCCCAGGGAGGCCAGGCCGGCCGCCACGTCGTCCTGGGTGGACAGGGGGTTGCAGCCCGTGGCGTGGACCTCCGCCCCCGCCGCCTGCAGGCAGGTGGCCAGGTAGGCGGTCTTGGCCTCCATGTGGATGGAGAGGGTGATCTTCATGCCCTGAAAGGGCTTTTCGCGTTCCATCCGCTCCCGAATGGCCCCCAGGGCGGGCATGAAATCCCGCACCCAGGCGATTTTCTGACGGCCGGATTCGGCCAGATTGGGGTCTTTTACGATGCTCATATTTCCTCCTGAGCTGTGTATCCGTTCCTGTTTTGTGTAGGGTGCGGCTCTAACCCGCAAGGGTGAGCCGCCCGGTTCGCCGCAGGCGAACAATCGCCTGTCAGGGCGATCCGGCCCGGTTGGTATCAGGTTCAGCAACAGTAATCATCTGTCGCCCATTTTGCGGGATTATCGTCAATATATTTCCAGCGTACCAGATAATCCTGTTCGGAGCGGATCACGTATTCATAATAGCTGCGCTGCCAGATCGAACGACCCAGCTTGCGGGTGAGATTTGATTTGAAAAACTGGATCTTCCTTGTGAGGGAAGCATCGTTTTCGTTGTTGAACACGATCATATGAACATGGTTCGGCATGATCACATATTTGTCAATCCCCGGGATCAAGCGGACCATATCATCCACGGCACGGCCGATCGGCGTCAGGGAGAGAACCGGCGCGTCGCCCTCCAGGGCAGGCAAGGCGTAATTGCAGAGGATCTTCTCCTTCCGATCTGTGCATAACGTCACGAAATAAGCGCCTTCGCTGGAATAGTCGTAATTCGGCAGGCGGATGGTTTTCCGCTGCGGGCGGTCTGTCGGCATATTCGATCCCCTTTAGCGTTTTTACATAGGCGGTTCATCCCTGTGATCGCGCTGGATTTGCCTGCGGCAAATCGCATTTGCTCCGCAAATGCCGGGCGGCTCACCCTGCGGGTAAGAGCCGCCCCTACATTTACGGGGTGACGATCAGCACGTCTTTGGCGCCGACCTCGGACTCGGTGGAGGTCTCGCCGGTGAAGAGCGGGGTCCAGCTGCCGTCGGGAAGTTCGGCGGGGATGGGCTCGTCGTTGGGGTTGATCAGGGCCGCGGCGACGGTCTTGCCGTCCATGGTCCAGACCACCCGGATCACGTTATGCTCCAGGATCTCGCAGGCGGCCTCACCCTGGGTGAAGAAGGCGTTGGCCTTGCGGAGGGCGATGAGCTCCTTCATCAGGGCGTGCATCCGCATCTGGAGGCTGCCCGGGACCAGGGAATCCCAGTCGAGGTTGTTGATCTCGTCGGAGGAATTATAGGAGTTGTGGTCGCCCTGCTTGGTGCGCAGGAACTCCTCGCCCGCCAGCATGAAGGGCGTGCCCTTGCCCAGGAAGATGATCTCCTCGCAGAGCCGGTTCATGGCAAAGCGCTCCTCGTCGGAGGCCTCGGGGTTGGAGGCCAGGAGCTTGTCCCAGATGGTGTTGTTGTCGTGGCAGGCTACGTAGTTGATGACCATATCCGGGGCGGACCAGCCCACGGTGCCGTTGCGCTCCGCGCCCAGGATGCCGAAGATCACCATTTCGGCCGTGCCGTCGTTGGCCTTGCCGTTGACGTAGCCCTGATCCTTGGCGTCGAAGACGCTGCCCTTCAGGCCGTCGCGGATGGCGTCGTTGAAGACCGCCACGGCGCCGATGCCCTCGCCGCTGGGAACAATCTTGGAAATATTGGCCTGTCTGGCCTGGAGCTCCGCGCTCAGCGTGGTGCCGCCGCCGGTCCAGCCCTCGCCGTAGAGGATCGCCTTGGGGTTGATGGCGTGGACCGCCTTCTCGATGGCCTGCATGGTCTTGATATCGTGCAGGGCCATGAGGTCGAAGCGAAAGCCGTCGATGTGGTACTCCTTCGCCCAGTAGGACACGGAGTCCACCATGTACTTGCGGAACATGATCCGCTCGGAGGCCGTCTCGTTACCGCAGCCGGAGCCGTTGGAGGGGGCGCCGGAGGCGTTGTAGCGGTAGTAGTAATAGGGCACGACCTTGTTCAGGCAGGAGTTGATGTCAAAGGTGTGGTTGTAGACCACGTCCATGACCACGCCCATGCCGTTCTGGTGCAGGGCCTGGATCATCTGCTTGAGCTCGTTGACCCGGACCTCGCCCCGGTTGGGATCCATGGAGTAGGAGCCCTCGGGGGCGTTGTAGTTCTTGGGGTCGTAGCCCCAGTTGAACTGAGGCGTGTCCTTGGATTCGTCCACGGTGGCGTAGTCGTAGATGGGCTGGAAGTGGACGTGGGTGATCCCCAGGTCCCGGAGATAGTCCACGCCGATGGGCACGCCGGAGGCGTTGGTCAGGCCGCTCTGGGTAAAGGCCAGGTACTTGCCCGGGAACCAGCTGCCCGCAATGCGGTTGGAGAAGTCGCGGACGTGGACCTCCCAGATGACGGCCTCGTTGTAGGCGTTGATGTCCTGGAAGTATTCGTCCTTGTCAAAGCCCGCGGGGTCCGTCTTCGACAGGTCGATGACCATGCCCCGGTCGCCGTTGACGCCCACTGCCCTGGCGTAGGGGTCCACGGCCTCCTGGGTCCCGGCGGAGGTGGATACGGTGTAGGTGTAGTAGGTCCCGTGACCGCAGTCGGCGGTAACGGACCAGACGCCCTTCTCGCCCCGGGTCATGTCGAGCTTCTGATAGGCGTCTCCGCCGCTGCCGAACTCATAGAGGTTCAGCACCACGGCGCCCGCGGTGGGAGCCCAGACCTTGAAGGTGGTGGTCTCGCCGTTGAGGACCGCGCCCAGGTCGTCGCCGCTGTAGGCGTAAAGGGCCTCGAAGGCCGGGGAGTCGAAGACCTTGGTGGGAACCGCGTTTTGCTCCTCGAAGCCCTCCAGCTTCACGGTGTAAGTCTTGGAGAAGTCCAGCTCCTCGTCCAGGGTGATGTCGCCCTCAACCGCTTCCTGGTCGAGACAGGACAGGCTCTTCACGGGGATCTCCCGGTCGCCGTTGAAGACCTTGACCTGATCCAGGGAGCTGAAGCGGGTGGCGGGGGTGATGTGGCAGCGGATCACGCGCAGATCTGTGATCTCCGCCAGAGTGAATTCGTTTCTCTGACTCAAGGTCTTCCCTCCGTCCGTACTGATGTACTGTGCGCCGTCTCCCGGCAGCAAATAGACCTCGGTGTTTTCGCCGGTGATCTTGGCGTAGCGGTCCGCCTCAAAGTCCTTCTTGGCTTCGCCCCAGCTTGTGCCGCCGGGATCGGAGCAGTTCTTGCGGACGATGAAACCCACCTCGGTAATGTCCTCGGGGACGTTCAGGATCACCTTGACGCCGTAGTCGCAGGGGTGGAAGAGATAGCCCCGGCCATCGGCGTTGGGATACCAGATCCACATATCGCACTTGGAATAGTCCACGTTTTTGGCCTTCCAGTAGAAGGTGAGCTGGTTGGTGCCGGGTTCCCGCTCCAGGGTGTACTCCTCGGTGACGGGAGGCGCGTCGGTGACGGGGGGCGTGTCGGTGACGGGGGCCGTGCCGGTTGCCGCGGTGGTGTTCTCCATCCCCGGCCCGTCCAGCGGCCTGTCGCAGGCCGCAAAGAGGCTCACAAGCATCAGGAAACTCAGAAAGAAAGCGAAGCAGCGTTTCACGATTCACATCTCCTTTGGTGCAAATTTGGAAAACCCGTATATTTATTATACAGGTTCTTGCGGCGTTTGTCTATAAAAAAACGCGTTCCGGGCCCCGGTTTTGGATGAAAAATGACCCCCCGGGGGGCTTGCGGCGGCTTTTTCGCTTCGGTATGATAAAGAGGTCAGAACTCGGCGCGCTCCCGCGCTGCGATCTCATACTGTTCTGCGATATCGGAGAACCGTATCCAGTCAAAGGAGGCTTTCGTATGCATATTCCCGAAAACTACCTTTCCCCCGCGACCTGCGCCGTCATGGGCGCTGCCATGGTCCCCGTCTGGGTCCACGCGGTCCGGAAGACCAACAGGGAGCTGCCCAAGGAAAAGCTCCCCCTGCTGGGCGCCGGCGCGGCCTTCTCCTTCCTGGCCATGATGTTTAACGTCCCCCTGGTGGGGGGCACCACCGGACACGCGGTGGGTGGAACGCTCATCGCCCTGCTCTTCGGTCCGGAAGCGGCCTGCATCGCGGTGTCGGTGGCCCTGCTGATCCAGGCGCTGCTCTTCGGCGACGGCGGCGTCCTCGCCTTCGGCGCCAACTGCTTCAATATGGCCTTCGTCCTGCCCTTTGTGGGCTACCTTGTCTACAAGCTGGTCCTGAAACTCGCGGGCGGACAGGAAAAGGCCGGACTCGGCGCCAGGCTTGCGGCCGCCGCCGTCGGTTCCTACGCGGGTCTGAACGTTGCCGCCCTCTGCTGCGCGGTGGAGTTTGGTCTCCAGCCCATGCTCTTTAAGGATGCGGCGGGGCTCCCCCTCTACTGTCCCTATGATCTCAGCGTGGCGATCCCCGCCATGATGATCCCCCACCTGGCTGTGGCCGGGTTCGTGGAGGCCGCCTTCACCGTGGCGGTCTATGCCATCATCCGGAAGACAGCCCCCGAGCTGAGCTATGAGCGGATGCTCACCGCCGCCCCGGATCAGAGCGGGAAACAGCACCGCGTTCCCGTCTACGCCATCATTGCCGTGCTCATCGCCGCCTGCCCCCTGGGTCTGCTGGCCGCCGGGACCGCCTGGGGCGAATGGGGCGCAGATGAGATCGCCGAGGTCGTCACCAACGGCAAGGCCCTGGGCTTTGTCCCCGCGGGGCTGGAAAAGGGCTGGTCTCTGAACGTACTGATGCCCGACTACAGCCTGGAGGGCATGAACGAGGTCCTGGCCTATATTCTTTCCGCCCTCATCGGCGTGGCCCTGCTGATCATCATCTTCAAGCTCCTCTCTCTCGTGATGAAGGGCCGGAGGAAGGCATGATCCCCGCCTGGCTGCGGGAAACCGAGGAAGTCACCCCGGCCCGGGACAGCGGCGCCTTTGCCCTCCGGACCCTGAAGTCTCTGGGCGGGCTGCTGTCCCGGCTGCGGGTCCAGCGCGGCAGCGCCGGGCGGTTCAGGCTCCCGGCTGTGGTGAAGCTCCTGCTCGTACTGGGCTTGATCGTCACCCTCTCCCTGGCCCGCCATCCCATCCTCATCCTCGCCGTCGCCGCCCTGACGCTGGGCTGGGCCTGCCTGCTTCCGGCCCGGGAGCTGCTGTCTGTGCTGCGTCCCGCCCTCGGGGCCGCCGCCCTGGCCCTGCTGCTCTTCCTGCCCGCCATGCTGCTGCGGCCCGCAGGCGTAGGGAACAATCTGCTCGTGGTGGGAAAGATCTTTCTCAGCGTGACCCTGGTGAATCTCTTCAACCGGCGCACGCCCTGGAATCAAATCACCGGCGCCCTGCGGAAGCTGCACGTCCCCGGGGTCTTCGTCTTCGTGCTGGATCTGACGCTGAAATACGTGGTCCTGCTGGGCGGGCTGGTGGTGGATCTGCTCACCGCCCGGGGGCTGCGGGCCGTGGGCCGGGACCGGCACCCCTGGCGCTCCGTGGGCGCTGTGATGGGCCAGACCTTCCTGCGCTCCACGGCCCTCAGCCGGGAGACCTGGGAGGCCATGTGCTGCCGGGGTTTTACGGAGGATTACAAGGGGTTATGAGTATGGCGCTGATTGAACTTGACAAGATCAGCTTCGCGTATGCACCGGAGGAGCCGCCGGTGATCCGGGAGCTATCCCTGGCCGTAGAGGCGGGTGCGTGCCTTGCCCTGCGGGGCGACAACGGTTCCGGCAAGACCACCCTCCTGCGGATCCTCAACGGCCTGTCCTTCCCCCAGACAGGGGTCTACCGTTTCGACGGGACGGAAATCAACGCCGCCTGGCTCAAAAAGCAGGCCAACGCCAAGCGCTTCCACAAGCGGATCGGATACCTCTTCCAGAACCCGGACGTCATGCTCTTCAACGCATCCGTCCGGGAGGAAATCGCCTTCGGTCCCCGGCAGCTCGGCCTGTCCGAGGCGGAAATCGCCGCAAGAGTGGGCGACTGCCTGGCTCTCTTTGATCTGGAACCCCTGGCGGACAAGGCGCCCTATCAGCTTTCCGGCGGCCAGAAAAAACAGGTCGCCCTGGCGGCGGTGCTGGCGCTGAATCCCGAGGTACTGGTCCTCGACGAGCCCTTGGCCGGATTGGACCGTCGGACAAAGGAGCGTGTGCTGGCTTTGCTGACCGAGCTGCGCGGGGCCGGTAAAACCCTGATCGCCGCAACCCACGACGACGGCCTCTGCGCCGCCCTGGACGCCGGGATCCTGCGCCTGAACGCGCCTTGAACCTCGCGTCCACGCCCGTTTTCGCGTCCCAATCATTCGCGTATCAGGCATTCTCTCAATCGTCGTATATCGATCATTCCCATCCCCGATCCGCGCAGAGCCTTCTGCGCAGCACGAGGCCCCGAACCCGGAAAGCCGGTTCGGGGCCTCGTGGTTTCCTGTATGGAGCCCTGTTTTTTGCGTTAGCCCAGGGGGATCAACAGACCCAGGCCGAAGCTGAGGCAATTCGCGAGGAAGGTCGCCGGAAGCAGCTTCTTGGAGCGGCCGAAGGCCCGGGCATAGATCCCGTACTCCGCCGCAACCACCGTCAGCTCCAGCGCGGCGATCCAGCCTGGGGTGTAGGGCAGTCCCAGCAAAAACGACAGGTTCAGCAGCAGGTTGGTGAGCACGTTGGCACAGATGATGACAGCCAGATCACGGCCGCCGCGATAGCCCCACAAGGCCAGAAACGGCGTCTCGATCAGGACCGTCAGCAGGCAGGCAAGCGCGATCTGTCTCATTACGCCTTTTTCCGCAGCAGCAGGAAGAGAATCAGCCCGACAACGATCACGGCCGCGCCGATCCCGAGATACAGGTACACCGGATTGGTCGTCGAGGCAGCGACTTCGGCAGCGGCCTCTGTCGCGGCTTCCGTCTGCGTCGGTTCGATCGTAATTCCGAGGCCGTCAGACGGCGGAACGATCACGTCGGCAAAGACCGGGAGCGCAAGGCTCCATACGCAGAGCAGTACGGCCAGAGAAAGCACCAGTTTTTTCAGAGTTCTTTTCATGTTGGTTCTCCTTTCAAAGATGGAACGATATCACTTACGCTTGCCGCGCAGCAGCCAGTAGATCAGAAAGCCCACTGCCGGGAGGACAAGTCCAATGATGACGATGAGAATGAGCAGAGCCGGTGAATCCAGATAGTCGGCGGGTCCTACGGCTACGTCGGCATAGACCGGCAGAGCCAGGGCAGCGCAGCAGAGCAGGCTGAGCAGGGTTGCGATCAGCTTTTTCATGGTACAGAGCTCCTTTCGGAAATGTAAGCACGGGGCAGGATGGGGGGCCGCGCAGGATCGGAGGGTGCGGGTCAGAATTCGGAACGGGAGCGGGCAAGGCCGCGGCCCGTACTGTTTTTCGGCAGGGAGATGAGGATCGCGAACAAGCCAAACAGGAAGCAGAGCAGCAGGATCCACCATCTGGAGGGGCCGCTCAGGTGGATCAGCTTTCCCAGAAGGGTGCCCGGCCAGAGGGCGGAAGCCGCCATTCCAAAGGCGAAGCCCGGGTTTTTCGGCATGGCGCAGTAGAGCAGCCAGAGGGTGATCGGCATGGTCAGATTCAAGGCAAACTGCCCCAGCAGGGAGGGCGCCATCCAGGCCTCGCAAAAGGTGATCAGAACCGCGGCCAGCGGGACGGAGAGCCAGGCCGCCCAGCCCGCTCCGACCCGGTCGCAGAGGAAGCCCCCCGCGAACTTGCCCGCAAAGACGCATCCGGTGGCAAGCAGGATCAGCAGCGGACCGGTCTGCCAGGGAAAGCTGACCGACGCGCCGCCCACCGCCCGTACGCTCACGGCTGCCGTCAGCAGGAGCACGGCAGCCAGCGGGCTGCGGGGCGCGGTGCCGGGCCGCTTCACCGCAGGCTGAACGGGCGCTTTCACCAGCAGGGACGCGGCGGCGGCCAGGATCAACAGACCGGCAAGCACCGGTCCCAGGGCCGGGAAGAGGGTCCCGACCGCGATGCCGATGGCGCCGGGGGCCACGAAAACGCCCAGAGGCGCCGCCTTCCCGCCGCTGTTTATCATGGTTTCGGTTCCGGCGGCCACGTGGAACACGCTGTTGCCGAGGCCGATCAACGCGACCCGCAGCAGGGCGGGCAGCGGCAGGAAAAAGCCCGCGGCGACACAGAGCATGGCGGCAGCGGCGGAAATCCGGTGCTTCCCGATCCGATCCGCGGCCAGGCCCACCAGGCACTGGGTGGAAAAGGCCAGGGTGTTGTAGAGCAGGATCAGCGCGGTCAGGTCCTCCTGCCCCTTCAGCGGGCCGAAGAGCGCGGCGGCGCAGACCGCGTCCACCAGCAGATGCGCAGCGGAATGAACAAACAGCAGCATAATTCTTTCCCTGTTCTTTCTTTGCCCGTTCCATGGGCATGTTTTTGGGTCGATGAGCTCCGGAATCGTTTTGCTGCTTTCTTTGACGATCAAAACGCCGTCAGGTTCCCGCTTTCTTCCGTCTTTTCCGGCAGCTCCCTGGCGGCCTCCAGCTTTGCCAGGTCGTCCAGATAGTCGATCCAGTTGCGAAGGGCTTCGGGCGTCATCTCCCGGAGAGCCCGCCGGTAGACGCGCAGCGCCACGCCATAGGAGGCCGCCATCAGCTTCAGGGCCTTCTTCGGGCCCAGCCAGGGCTCCCGTACCAGGTCGCAGAAGATCTCCAGACTGTCCGTCAGCAGCCAGTGCCAGCGGTAGAAGCCCTCGTCATCGTCGCGCAGAGCTCTGGCCAGCATCTTCCGGCACCAGTTCAGCTCCTCGCGCAGTTCCGCCAGGCTCTTTCGGGGAAGCTGGGCCACGTAAGCGTTGACCCGCTCCATCAGGCCCGCCGCCAGTCCGCCCCGATCCTCCACGATGCGCCCGCCGCAGATCTGGATATAGTCCGCCGGGTCCCAGTCCTTCTGAAACTGTTCCGGCGGATAGAGAAACACGTCCAGCGGGACGCCTTTGAAGCTGGAATCGTCATGCCGCTTCTCCCCTGCCGCGATGAGCAGGGCGTCGAAGTCGCTGCCCGGGCCGCTGCTTCCGTCGGCAAAGGAGCCGTAGATAATGATTGCCAGCGGGTGATATTTATCCCGGAGGTATCGCAGGATGGTCGCTTCCATAGGCCTTCTCCAAGTCGGGCCGCCGCGGATCGCGGCGGCCCTGGGTATGCGTTGATTTTGGTTTATTATACTATGGATCCACGGGAAAAGCAACAGCTTTTTCCGGTTCATGCACGGAAGACGCTTTCCGGTTCAGGCATGGACAGCGCTTTCCGATTCAGGCCAGGAAGGCGTTGATCTCCGCATCGCTGAGGACGGTGTCATAGATCGCCAGCCTGTTGATCGTGCCAGTCGGCAGACCGGCGGTATTCACCTCAGGGGGCGGGTCGCTGTAATATCCGGCGCTCAGGATCGCGTCGCTGGCGGCAAAGCTCTTCGTCTTTGTCACCGAAGACACATCCCCGTCGTTTACCTTCGCTTTCAGCTGAAGCTCATTTGCGTTCGCAGCATGGGTGATAGCGAAGCGCTTTCTGCCGGCTGCAGAGGGCACGCCGGTGAGGGCCGTCTTGTCGGAATTGGAAGCAGGCATCCACCACAGGGACAGCGTTTCGTCCGTCCGGCTATACTTTCCGATGCACAGCTCCCTGGTCGACCCCATCTGAAGCAGCTTGTGGATCGATCCCTTTGAGGTCGATCCCGTGGGGTTTGTGTCGGCGGTGAAATCGAGCAGGATCGTCACCGCCAGGTCGGCCGCGAAGGCCCGAACGCCGGTGGTGATTCCTTGTCCCGCAGTAACCACGATGTCCCGGATTTCATAGATTGGCCGTCTCTGGCCTCCCATCAACGCACGCCTGCGTTCCATCAGCTCGTTCACCGGCCGCTCACCGCCCAACTGCCTGCCAGGGCGTAGCCGTCCCGCACGTGGAGCTCACAGCGGGTGTTGGCGGCAACGGAAAAGCCCTCGGGCAGCTTCAGGCTCTGGGGCACCGTCAGCACGGTGGCGGTCTGGCCCGAGCGGAAGATCACAAGGAACGAGCCCTTTGCCGGAACGTCCGTAAGCGTAAGTCGGCTCAGCTCCCCGCACTCGTAGACGACGCCGTCCTCCGGCCGGATCACGGGCTCTGTGCCCGTCAGCTCCACGACTCGGCCGCCGTCCCGGGGCGAGATCAGTCTGGCGCTGGCCGTTTCGCCCAGATCGCTTTTCAAATTCTGGATCACGTAGCTTCTCACAGGCCGTCCCTCCCCTGCGCAGGCCCGGCGGCTTTCACGCCGCGGGCGGAACACGCGCCTCCTCCGGCCGGTTTTTCGTTGTATCTTGTCATTTGGATTGGCTCCTTTCAAGTTCTCGCGTGAGGGGCCGGTTCGGAGCACCCCTTTCTCCGAAACACCTTATAAAGATACATTATAGGCATAATAAAGGCAGCCCTTCACGCTGCCTTTATTATATCACATTTTGTTCACTTTTTCAAGATATATTTTGCCCTGTGACCAAATTATTTGCAGATCTCCAGATTGCTGATCCGATCGCAGCGTTCCCGGACCTCGAAGGCTTTCTCGCAGTTCTGCAGCTTTTTGCTGTCGGGCTTGCAGACCTTTGGGATCTTAACGCAATTCTGAGCGGCATCGAAGCAGTCTCTATCAACGGGCCGGCAGAATATTCAGCCTGATGGTTCTTCCTTCTCTAAGATCTGTTCTATGGATCGCATGTCGAACTTTTCCCAAGGAAGGTCAGGATCAATCGCCATCATTTCGTGCATGGCTCCGCCTCGGACCGGAGTCCGCCAATCACCATATTGTTTCTCCAACACTTTCACGTATTCTCCCGGGCATGGGATGGTGGTGTTTTCAAAGGGAAGATCGATGGTTGTGTCGAACCATTCCGTATTCCACATCAGGTTCTTTTGATGACATTTGGAGGAGGTCGCGCCGACTTCCCTGCTCCGCACGGCGCAGGAGGCGCAGGCCAGCAGATAGTTTTCTTTCAGCCTTGTCACGTCGGGCATCTCGCCGTTCTGCCGCCAGAGCTCTAAGAAGACGGGGATATATTTGTCATAATCCCGCGGGATGGGACGGCCGTTTTCCCTCAGCTTCCAGGCGCCGTACCCGCGAATGCACTCCCAGAGATGGATGACATTTTCCTTCTGTGCAAGCCGTTCTTCCTCTGTGTCCGGAACATAGAACAGAGGGAACACATCAATAAAAATGCCCTTATTGTATTCGCGGCCGGCATTCTCGTATTCCCACTTCGTAAAACCGGTCGTGTCGCTTCTTCTCAATCTGCATGCGTTTGGCATTGCATCCGGTTCAGAGTAAATACTCTGGTAAAAATACGGGTACTGAAAGCTCTCGGATGCAAGTTCCATCAGGCGCTGATAATCAGGCCACATTAAAAACAGATCAATGTCGTCGTCCCAGGGTATGAAGCCATGATGTCTGACCGCGCCCAGCAGCGTTCCACAGGAGGCATAATATGTCAGCCCGTGCAGCTTGCACACCCGGTCGAACTCATGTAAAAGGTCGAGTTCCACATCCCAAACCTTGCGTATCTCCTCTGTCATATCGATTTCCCACTTTCTTGTGATCTCCCAGTCAATTGTCAGTCAGCCCAATTCCTTGATAAAGACCGTTGTTTTCTTCTTCGTAAAATTCAATGCCTGGTAAAACGCGTGCGCAACGGTCCTGGAATCTGCGCTGGTCAGTTCGACCGCCGTGCAGCCTCGGGAACGGGCCCGTTTTTCGATCTCAGAGAACAGGATCCTTCCGATACCGCAGTGGCGCACGCTCTCATCCACAGCGACATAAGTTACAAAAACCGTATGGCTTCGCCGGATATAGTCGGTATTATAGCTCAGAAATGCACAGCCGACAAGCTGTGTATCGCGGAATGCCAGAAGGATCTCCTTCTCCGGGGCAACGTAGTGACATTCCAATTCTGCTTTTGTAACAGTACTTTGGTACACTGTCGAAAGCAGACGATAGAGTCCCGGAAAATCGGATGGCGAATAGTCCCTGACAATTACCTCGTCGGAAGAACACTCTGTGTGCATTTTTTCATTCGTTTGACATTCCATCATCTGTCACACTTCCTTGATGTGTGGTGGAAAAACGATTTTTGATGCGGGGTTGTGGCTGTATCTGCTGTCTTCCGGAGGCAATTTCATGTAGTCTCCATACGCGACCCGAAGCATCTCGTCATAGCCTTGCATGACCATAAAGTCCTTGTCTTCAAACTGCAGCTGCGTATATCCGGAAAAGCATCTTCTCGGTACGCCCGGTTTGCTGTTGGAAGTCATGATGTAGAGCAGATTGAGTCTTTCCGTCGGCTTTTTATAGATGATCTTATTTGCTGCGCGGAATACCGTCTCCTTGGGGATCTTGGACAGGATTTTGTAGACGGAGCGGAGGAAAGCGTTCGGCGCGCTGACCTTGCCCGCTTCGGAATACAGCGTCTTGCGGATCAGAAAGAAAGCGTCGAAATACAACTTTCGACGGATCGGATTGTCCGGCACGTTGTAGAGCGTAAACAGGTCGATGCAGATTCCGCTGTGGTATTTCATATGCTCCTGTCCCTCCCGAATGAAGGCGGAGTTATTTCTGCGCAGCTTTGCGTAGCCCCAGCGGTAATACTGGTCCGTCCGGTAGTCCTGAAGGAAGAACCTTTCTGTGTCCAAGTCTGTTTTGCAGGCCTGGAAAAATTTTTCATACTCCTCCGGCAGGAACGCTATGTCCGCGTCGTCGTCCCAGGGAATAAAGCCCTGGTGCCGAACTGCTCCGAGAAGCGTCCCGGCATACAGCGTATAGTGAATATTGTTCTTTCTGCAAATTCGATCCACTTCGCAGATCATTTCATATTCCACAAGCTGCAAACGCCGCAGATCACGATCCTGTAACGCTGTTGAGTTTATGTCAGCCATCTCTAAACTCCCTTTCGGTTGTTCCCGATCCAGTCGAAGAAGCCTGCTATGTCCCATGGAGCATACTTGCGAATGACAGATTTCCGGATCGACCGATCATACCAACAACAATTCTATGGTCTGATTCGCAGCGTCTTCTCCTGCAATCCCTTATAGCGTCGTATACTCGCGCCGGTTGAAGCTCTCTACGATCGAACAGATTGCCTCGGAGATCTCCGTGCTTACGTAGCTGTTCTTTTGGTCGCTGGCAATCGCCTTCGCGAACAGTACGATCTCGTAGCGGATCCCCTCTCCGTCCAACTGGTAGAAGTAGCGTTTATTCTCGGTCTGGTTTTCAAAGCGCACCTCGAAGTAGTCCGTCTTCCACCAGGGAGCTGGCACGTAGATGTATCCCTTCGTGCCTGTAATGATGAGCTCTCCTTCCGCCTTTGCCGCTTTTGCGATTTTGGCGGAGGCCACCGCTTGATCGAAGACAAAATCGATCTTGGTAAAGCCGTCAAAATTCAGCTCCTCGTCGAGCAATTTGGTCACAATCGATTTGGAGCGGCAGTTTGTACCGAGAAGCTGGAAGATCGGCAACAGCGCGGTGGGGCCCCAGGCGCAGATGCTGTTCTGTTTATTGGTCAGGTCCGCGTCCGGCATGGCCGCTCCGTCGCTCAGGCTGGTGCATACGGAATCCACCGATACGATATCGCCGATCCGTCCGCTCTTGGCGACGACCAGAAGCCGGGAATAGGCGGTGGAATAGGCCGTTTTGATCGCGTCCGTCAGCACCAGGTTTTTCTCCTTCGCCAGCGCGATGAGTTCCCGGCACTGTTCCGTCGTCATGGCAATGGGCGATTCGCAGATGACGTGCTTCCCTTTTTCCAGGGCGTGTTTCACGTCCTCGTAATGGTATTTCGGGTGGGTCGCGATATAGACCGCGTCCACTCCCTCCAGCGATTTGCCGCAGGGCTTGTATTCTACGCCGTTTACGAATTCCGTTTCCCGGATGAACTTTTTGCACAGAGTCCCCTTGCCGACGGTCCCGATCAGCAGCTTCCGTTTCTCCGCCCGGATCTCCGAGCTGGAGATGCCCTCCGTCCTGGGAAGATAGACGACTTTGCAGAATTCCTTCAGGTAATCGAACTTGCCGACCCAATCGGAGCCGACGGTAAAGATGTCGATATCATAGCGCCGGATGTCGTCGATTTTCTGGCCCTCGTATTCCTCCACAATGATCTCATCTGCCAGGCCCGTCGCCTTCACGGCCGCAACACGCTCCATCAGGGACTGCTGGTTGTTGATCTTTCCGCGGGACTTGTCGTAATCGTCGCTGGTGACGCCCACGATCAGATAGTCTCCCAGAGCCTTGGCCCGCTCCAGCAGCCGGATATGGCCGTAGTGCAGGAGGTCATAGGTTCCGTAGGTGATTACCTTTACCATCTTGTCTCACCTCATCCTTTCGCTACAGCAGGCCTCTGCGCTGCATATCCTTCAGCGCGTTGATCAGCGTCGTGTTATCCGCATGGCTCAGGTGTCCGATATGTCCAACGCGGAAAATGCTGCTCTTCAGGTCTCCGCCGTTGGGGCAGACCCAGATGCCGTACTCGTCCTTGAGGGTTAAAAAGAGTTCAAAGGCGTCGGCGGTAAGGGGATGGACCGAGGTCACGCCGTTAGCTGGCGCTTCGGAAACCAGTGTAAAGGGCAGCTCCCGAAGCTTTGTCCGGAAGTCCTCTGCCTGGGCCGCGACCCGGGCCACCTCCGCGTCCGCGCCGCCGTCCGCTTCGATCTGCTTCAGCCGGGCGTTGATCTGGCGGAGGATGCCCACCGCCGGCGTAAAGGGCGTCTGCCCCCGTTCCATGTTTTTGAGCACATCGGCCAGGTTGAAATACATGGATCTCACGGTCCTGGACGTCACTCTCTCCACCGCCCTCGGAGCAAGTACGATCACGGAGATCCCCGGCGGGCACGCGAGGGCTTTTTGGGAGCCGGTGATCATGACGTCCGCCCCGCAGCGCGCCATGTCAAAGGGGTCGGCCAGGAAGGAGGACACACAGTCGCATACGTAAAAAAGTCGGTTCTTCCGGCAGAATGCCCCGATCATTTCGGAATCGTAGAGCACGCCGGTGGACGTCTCGTCGATGTTGACAAGCAGGCCGGTGAAGCCCTGCCCGTCGTATTCATAGAGCTGTTCCTGCGTCAGCTTCTGCCCGCGTCTGAGCTTCAGCGCCGTATGCGGGATCTCGTAGATCTCGCAGAGCTCCACAAAGCGGTGGCCGAAGCTGCCGCCGTCGATCACGAGCACCCGGTCCGACGCGGTAAAGCAGTTCATCACCACCGCTTCCATGGAGCCCGTCGAGGAATTGGTCATAAACGCGGCTCTCGAACCCTCGGGCGCCTTCGCAAAACGGAGCATCAGGCGCTCGTTTTCGAGCATCAGCGCGGAAAACTCCGCCGTCCGGAAATAGGGAACCTGTTCTCCGCCCACCGCACGGACCTCATCGCCGCTCATCACCGGGCCGACTGTAAAATTCAGCAGTGTCGTATCCATCAAACAATCTCTCCTTTACAGCGCACCTTTTTCGGGTCGTCCATTTGCGACGGTGTTTTTCATCCCGCCCGAAGCGATGCAATCAAAGTTATGATGTATTATCCTATGTATTCTACAATAGACCGGTCAAAAACGCAAGAATCATTATAATTTTATCTCGCTTTTTCTTCGTCGGATCCAATCATTCGTCAACGGGCAGGAATGCGGAAGCACCGCAAACGACAGGATGCGAAAGCGCCTCGAACGGCATGGCTTGACAAAAGGAACCCGTCGGCATATACTTTCATATACCACGATTTCAAAGGAGGCGAACACATGGAAGATCGAGCGGAAAAGCCCCGCCGTCACTGGGGCGCGCGCCTTCTTCTGGTCCTGTTGCTGGTGCTGACCCTGGCCGCGGTGTTCTACGTCAGCGATTACTACCGCGCCGATGAGACCGCCCGGGCCGTTCTGGCGAACCCCGTCCCCGGCGTACAGGTGGAGCTGGAAAACGACCGCATTGTCTTTACACCCGACGAAGTCCGGGCCGGTCTGATCTTCTACCCCGGCGGCAAGGTGGAATACAGCGCCTATGCCCCGCTGATGGAGGATCTGGCGGAAAAAGGCGTCCTGTGCGTTCTGTTGAAAATGCCCCTGAATCTTGCCGTTCTGGCTCCCAACGCGGCGGACGGCGTCACAGACGCATATCCCGACGTGCCCCTGTGGGCGGTGGGCGGCCACTCTCTGGGCGGCGTAATGGCGGCGCGCTACGCCGCCAAACACCCGGAAGCGCTGGACGCGGTGGTACTGCTGGCGTCCTACTCCACGTCGGATCTCCGCGATACGGGCCTGCAAATCCTGAGCGTGTACGGCACGGAAGACCGGGTCCTGAATCGGAATCAATACGAATCCCGCCGGGATAATCTGCCCGCGGACTTCACCGAGCGGGTCATCGAAGGCGGCTGCCACGCCTGGTTCGGTTCCTACGGCCCCCAAAAGGGAGACGGGACTCCGACCATCAGCGCCGAAGAACAGCAGGCCGCCGCTGCCGCGATGATCCTGGAATTGCTGATCCCGTCCGGATAACCCGGCGTAAAAGCACCCGGTCCGGAGCGCCGCAAGCCCTTCAATCCGGCGGCTTTTGCTCCCCATCCCGTATGCCCATCATTCCGCGCCTAATCGGAATGGAAGCACGGCTGTGCGATCACACTAACGGCCGCCGAGCCGCTCCAGACGGTAGGCGTCCGTTCTGCGGTGGGCAAGCAGCGGCAGCTCCGCCCGGATCTGATCCGCCAGGTCCAGATCCAGTTCCACAACGCCAAGCTCTTCTTGTTCCTGCAGAACTCCGTGTCAAACACCGTCACCTCGTCTCCCGCGGTCAGCGTCGCGGATTCCATAAAATGCTGGCCGCCGGTGATTTGAATGTCGAACAGGTGCATCTTCCTGTGCCTGGCCGCTTCCCTTCCGGACCGGTCAAACACATAGAATGTTTCTTCGCTTGAATAAACGCACAATTTTATCTCGGATTCGGATCATGCCGTGAGCGTGAAGCTGAGATCCAGCAGCTCACGAATGGTTTTCTCCTCCGCGGAGCCGTCCAGCAGGACGCCCAGCCAGTGGGTCTTGTTCATGTGCCAGGCCCGGATCACCCCGGGCTGGCCCAGGTAGGAGCCGCCCAGGATCGGCCCGGTTTTGAGGTCGAGCAGGAAGACCTTCCCCTCCCCCGGCAGACCCAGCTTGCTCCGCTCCACGTCCATCACCACGCCGAACCACTTGCGATTATCCCGGTGGCGAAAGATAAAGGTCCCGGGATAATCCGGCCAGAGATACTCCGGCTCCGCGCCATAGCTTTCCGCCACATACCGTTTCAGCTTTTCCGGATCCATATCGCAAACGTCCTTCCTGTTGTCGGAATTGATTGTGTCGGAGTCCCGCCGGCCTGCGTGAGTTTTCCCCGGGCAGGCGTCCGGCTTCGCGGATCCCGGCGGCGTGCTGTCAGTCCAGCACCTTATGGGGGATCCAGCGCAGGCAGTCGCCGGAGACCAGGGTGTATTCGATGGAGCGGAAATTGCCCTCGATACTGTTGTGGAAGCGGGCCTCCCCGTGGCTGTGGGCGTAGATCACCTGATGGGCCCCGTATTCCTCCGCCAGATCCGTAAAGGGGCTGCGGCGCTCCAGAATCGACGTGGGCGGGTAGTGGAGGAACATCAAAAAGCGGTTGTGGCCGTCGGCCCTGGCCGCCTCGAAGGATTCCCGCAGGCGCACCAGCTCTCTTTGAATGATCTTCTCCGCCTTGGCCTCCGCTTCCTCGTCCCAGCCCATGATCCGGCCCTTTTTGTCCAGATAGAAGGGGCCCTCGAAGCAGTAACCCTTGGTGCCCACCAGGGCGTAGTCCTTGTAGGTGTAGTAGTTGCCCTGCAAGAAGTGCAGCTTTCCGGCGTAAAGGGCGTTGAGCTTCGCCGTCTTTCCGGCGTCCCAGAACATGTCGTGGTTGCCCCGCAGCAGGATCTTCCGGCCGGGCAGGTCCACGATGTACTGCAGGTCCTTTTCGCACTGGGCCAGGTTTTTGCCCCAGCTGTGGTCGCCCAGCAGCATCAGAGTGTCGTCCTCGGTCAGGAGGCGCTGGCAGTTTCGCCGGAAAAGCTCCTCGTGGCCCCGCCAGATCCGCTCCGTCCTCTGCATCGGCGCATTGCACTCCGACTGGAAATGCAGGTGGAGATCTCCGATGGCGTACAGGCTCATGATACGTTCACCTCAATGCATCCTTTTCGGGTTTTCATCGGCAGCTAACACGGATAACGAACGCCGCCGGCGATCTCCAGCCGATCCGGCTCCACATGACAAGGCAGGCAGAGGATCTGTACCCCTGCCTGTTTTGCATTTTCAAGCGCGGCAGCAAAGGCCGGATCCGTCTCGGCGTTGGGCAGAACCACGGTCATATTGTCCGCCTGCATCACAAAGGCCACCGCGGCGTGATAGCCCTGGGCTGCGGCCTGGGCCAGTTCGCGCAGATGCTTCGTCCCGCGCTCCGTGGGAGCGTCCGGGAAATATCCGACGCCGTCCCGCTCCAGGGTGCAGCCCTTGACCTCCAGCAGATACTTTTCGCCGCCCCGTTCCATGAAAAAGTCGATGCGGGACTGGCCGAAGCGGTACTCCGGAACGATCCGGTCAAAGCCCTGCTTTGCCAGCCACTCCCCTGCTGCGGCGTTCGGCGCTTGGCTGTCGATATTGAACAGCACGCCGGAATGCACAGAATCGGCGTCGTCTTCCCGCAGCCCGGAAGCCTTTTTCCGGACCGCAATCAAATCATATTTCGTTTTCCGCGCTGGGTTGTCCGACTTTGCCAGCCATACCTCCGCCCCGGGCACCAGCAGCTCCCGACACCGCCCCGTGTTCTTCACATGGACGGTCTCTTCCAGCCCGCCGATCTCCACCCGGGCAATAAACCGATTGGGCCGCGCCAGAAAAACCCCACGGCAAATATTGTGATAAATCATAGACGTTCCGTTCTGTTATGAAGGCTTTTCCCGTTCTCGCACGCAGAGCAGCCGCCCTGGGCCGATCGGCAGACGGCCCTTCTGCCCTCAGGCCATGCCGCGGATCAGGTTCTGATAGAAATCCACTGCGCCGGGGAGGCAGTTGTATTCGATGTTCTCGTTGACGCCGTGCATGCCCTTCATCTGCTCGGGGCCGTAAATCACGGGCGCAAACCGGATCACGTTGTCGCAGATGGCCTGGTAGAAGCGGGCGTCGGTGGCGCCGGTCATCACGTAGGGACAGGCGGGCAGGCCGGGGAAGGTCTGCTCCACGATCCGGGTCGCGTACTTCCAGCCCTCACCTTGAATGTCCGTAGCGGCGGTGTAGTCGCTGGCGGCCCGGACCTCCGTCTCCAGGCCGTATTCTGCGGCCAGCTCCCGGATGATCCGCAGGCTCTCGTCCATGCCTTGATGGGGGATGAAGCGCATATTGGCCCAGACGGTGGCCTCCTGGGGCAGGACGTTGCAGGCGTCGGAGCCGGACTGCATGGTAAAGGCAATCGTGGTTTTCAGCAGGGCGCCGGCCTGGGCGGAGAGCTTCGGCATCACGAGCTTCAAAAGGGGCCCGAACAGCCAGATATTCCCGAAGAGCAGCCGCAGGCCGAAGCCCGCGTAGGGGGAAAGCCGGGTGAACATGGCCTTCACCTCTGGCTCGAATTGCTTTTTGAAGGGAGAGTGCCGCTCTATCCGGTCTACAAACGCCGCCAAACGGGCAATGGGGCTGTGGGCAGGAGGCGCGCTGGCGTGGCCGCCCTCGGACCGGGCTGTGAATTTCACGTCGGCCTTGCCCTTCTCAAAGACGCCCATCATCGCGAAGTTCCCGGGGATCCCGGCGATGGGATCCGTGATGATGCCGCCGCCCTCGTCACAGACCAGCCAGGGCTTCACACCCCGGCGGGCCAGCTCGTCCACCAGCGTTTTGCAGCCGGGGCCGGCCCACTCCTCGGTGCAGGAGGAGGAGAGATACACGTCCTGGGCCGGGACGAAGCCCTTGGCCAGCAGCTCCTCCACCGCCTCAAAAAAGGCGAAGACGGAGCATTTCGTATCCGAGCTGCCCCGGCCCCAGACCTTGCCGCCCTCAATATCACCGGAGAAGGGCTCGTGACTCCACGCCCCTTCCGCCGGGACCACGTCCTGGTGGCTCATGAGGACGATGGGCTTTTCGCTGCGCTTGCCCTTCCAGAAAAAGAGCAGGTTCCCGTCCAGCTCCGCCTTTTCGAGATTTGCGTGGACCAGAGGAAAGAGCTCCGCCAGCAGCTGATGAAAGCCCAGAAACTTCTCCCGCTGGTCTTCTCCGGGTACCGAGACGGTTTCATACCGCACCATGCGGGAGAGGGCCTGGGCGTAACGCTCCGCCCGGGCGGGGTCCGGGTCGGGCTGATAGGTGGAAACCTTGTGCCCTGCCAGCAGGGTTCGCAGGACGGCGATGCCCAGCAGCAGCACGATCAGCCCCACGAGACCCAGCAGCACATAGACGATCCACATCATTTCCCGCTGCCTCCCGTTTTCTTATACTTCAGCCAGGCCAGGAGGATCGCCAGGGCGCCGCTGGGCAGGATCATGAAGCTGGTGGAGGAGATCAGGCCGGGAACCAGGATAAAGAGCAGGCTCATGATCAGTAGCGGGAGGGCTGCAATATCCAGGTTTTTGCGGAAATACTTGTATGCCATGGCGCCGAAGAGGGCCGGGACCACGTTGTCGAAGGCCGGGGCCAGGGTCGGCGACTGGAGCAGGGGCTGCAGCGGGATCAACAGCGCGACGCCCACCGCCAGCACCAGGATCGTCACCAGCGAGGAGGTGGCAATGGAGAGTGTGGAGATGATCTCGTTCTCCGGGGTGCCGGCCTTGACGCCCACGATGTCCCGGGCGTTGACGGCGCAGGGAATTTTCATGTTGATGAGGTTGCCGGTAATGAAGGCCAGATAGCCGCCGCCGGCCCCCAGCATGGGCGTATAGACCAGCCATTCGGCAATGCAGCTCACGAACCAGACCAGACCGATGGCCAAAAAGCCGCTCCCGGCGGCCTTCAGATCCGGGGAGGTTCCCAGATAGCCGCCGATCACGAAGGGGACGCCCAGCAGGAGCACCAGGGTAATGACGCTGGCGATCCGGCCGAAGAGATGGGTACTTTTGTTGTAGGCCTCGAAGAGGGCCTTTTTTTCTTCGTCAAAAGCGGAGCTTTCCGCCGCGGGAAGGTTTTTCTCGTTCACGTTGACGCCCCCCTTCTCAGAGTCTGCCCAGCAGGACAGCGATGGCCATGGCCAGCAGCATGCTGCCCGCGATGGAGAAGCTCTCCACCCAGGCCTGCTTCTTCTTTTCTGCCAGCCAGACGAAGCCTGCCATAGCCAGGCTCGCCGCCAGGGCCACAGCCAAAGGCAGCCAGGAGCCGGTAAACGTAAAGCGGCCGTTTCCGGAGATGAAGCCGCCGATATAGCTGCCCAGGTATGCGCAGATCAGGCCGATGAACATGGCGGTCATGGCCTTGTCGCCAAAGCCGGAAACCCCGGTGCTCTTTCCGCTGCCGCTGCCGAGGCGCTTGAGATAGCGCTTGTTGAAAAGCGTGGAGAAGACCATACCCCACATAATGCACAGGCTCATCAGCAGGCAGATCGTGACGAAGCCCCGGGCCGTCATGGTGGTGGCGGAAAGGCCGCCCAGTCCCGCCTGCTCCGCGGCGGCGGTGGCCACCTGGGTCTCATAGTGCAGGGCCCCGATCACAGACAGCCGCAGCCAGGGCCAGGGCGTGCCCAGGCTGCCGGACAGGGCGATGACCCCCAGCAGAATGCCCACGCTGGGCAGCAGGGTGAAGGTGGCGCTGGCGGCGATGACCCGCTTCATTTTGGTGGTGTCGATGCCCATGGCCTTGCCCGCCCGGTAGGCCCGGATCAGGAAGAACAGGCTGACCGCCGCGATAAAGAGGATGATCGCCCCGCAGACGATGTAGAGAAAGGGACTGTTGAGCTG
>CAMUYE010000030.1 GCA_947164825.1 uncultured Clostridia bacterium | reverse complement strand
CGCAGAAGTCGGCGTAGACGTTCAGCATCCGGATGGTGAACTCCTGGGCCTCCTCGGCGCTGGCGTGCATGGTGTGGCCCTCCTGCCAGAGGAATTCCCGGTGGCGCAGGAAGGGGCGGGAGGTCTTCTCCCAGCGGAGCACGGAGCACCACTGGTTATAGAGCTTGGGCAGGTCCCGGTGGGACTGGATCACGTTCTTGAAGTGCTCGCAGAACAGCGTTTCGGAGGTGGGGCGGATGCAGAGCCGCTCCTCCAGCTTCTCGGCGCCGCCCATGGTGACCCAGGCGCACTCGGGGGCGAAGCCCTCCACGTGATCCTTCTCCTTCTGCAGCAGGGATTCGGGGATCAGCATGGGCATATAGACGTTCTCCACGCCGTTCTTCTTGAACTCGGCGTCCACGATCCGCTGGATGTTTTCCCAGATGGCGTAGCCGTAGGGGCGGTAGATGAAGATGCCCTTGACGGAGGAGTAGTCGATGAGCTCCGCCTTCTTGCACACGTCGGTGAACCACTGGGCGAAATCGACCTCCATATCGGTGATCTGTTCCACTTTCTTGTCCATTTTCTTGTCGTTTGCCATTTCCGTTTCTTCCTTTCAGACTGGCTTGATTTGCGTCCTATATTATATCACATCTGTCAAGCCCCCGCATAGGATAAATCGGGGACCCGCTGAGCCGGGTCCCCGATCGTTCTTTTTTTTGTGATCGACCCTCGTGGAGGGAGGAAGATATGGTTCCATTCGTGATCCTGCTCGACGAGAAAACCGCCGAGTTTTACACAAAAGTCGCCGCGGAGGCGGGACGCAGGACGGAGACGGTTCTGGCCGACGCCCTCTTCAAGCTGGCCGGGGAGCTGTCCCTGAACGCCCTGGCGAAGGCGGAACGGAACAATAGTAAATAATAAGAAGTAAGAAGGAAGAAGGAAGAGGTTTCCGGCATCGACAACCCCAACTTCTTACCTCTTACCTCTTATTTGTTACTTATCTATACGACGATCTTCAGACTGCTGCCCTTAGGGCTGTTCTTGACGATGATCTTCTGGGGGATGCTGGCGCTGAGCTTGTCCACGTGGGAGATGATCCCCACCAGCCTGTCGCCGCCGGTCAGGGCGTTGAGCACGGCCAGGGCGTTGTCCAGCATGTCCTCGTCCAGAGACCCAAAGCCCTCGTCGATGAACAGTGCTTCCAGCTTCATGCCTCCGGCCCGGCTCTGCACCACGTCCGAGAGTCCCAGGGCCAGGGCCAGGGAGGTGTAGAAGGCCTCGCCGCCCGAGAGGGAGGCGGAGGGCCGCCGCTTGCCGGTAGAGAGATCCAGGATCTCGATCTCCAGCCCCGCTTTCGCGCTGGCCCGGTCTGCGGCGGTTTTGTGTTCAAGCTGATAGCGGCCGCCGCTGATCACGTCCAGGCGGCGGTTGGCCTGCTCCAGGATCTCCCGGAAGACGGCGCCCATGACGTAGCGCTCAAAGCTCAGCTTGCCGCCCTGCCCGGTGGAACCGGCGGCCAGGGAGCCCAGCCGGTCCAGGGCAGTCCACGCGGCGTCGGTGGAGGCCAGCGCTGCCAGCCGCTGTCCCGCCTGGGCTCGGACCTTGCCGCAGTCCTCCAGCCAGCGCTCCCGAACGCGGCAATCCTGCCGGTGCTCCCGGCAGGCGGTCTCGGCTTCGGCAAAGGCCGCTTCCAGGGCGGCCAGATCCGCCTGTTCCCGGCCCGCGGTGCGTTCGGCCAGATCCCGGACGCTGTCTGTCAGGCTCTTGCGCCTCTGGTCCCAGTCCGCGAGGGCCTTCCGTTCCCGCTTCAGCCAGGTCTCGGGGTCCAGGCCCCGGGCGGGGAGCAGGGAGGAGCTGACGGCCGCGGCGTCGGCGAAGCCCGTCTCCTTCAGAGCCGTGAGCTTGGCCGCCTCTGCCGCGGCCGCGGCGGCGGTTTGGGCCTCCAGAGTCTCCCGGGCGTGCCGGAGCTGCCCGTTGACCTGGTCCAGGGACTCTTTGGCCTGCCGCTCCCGGGATTCGTGGGCCTTCAGCAGATTGCAGACCTGGGCGTTTTCGGTTTTCAGCTTCATGCGGTATTCCCGGGCGGAGCTTTCATCGGGCCAGCGCAGCCGGTCCCGGAGCACCGCGCATTCCCGCTCCGCCGCGGCAAAGGCGCTTTCCCGCTGGGTCATAGTCCCCCGGGCCGTTTCCAGAGCGCCTCGCAGCTCCTTCACGCGCCGTTCCGTTTCCGTTCTGGCGCGAAGGAGCTCGTTTTTTGCCTGTACGCGTGCCCCAGCCGCCGCAAGGGCCTTTTGCGCGCTGAGGCTCCGGGTCCGGGCGCTTGCTTCCGCCCGTTCAAGCCAGCCGGGCGCGGAGAGAGCGTCCCAGCTTTCGCAGTCCGGGCAGAGCGACTGAACGTCTTTGAGCAGGGCCTCCTGCCGGGCCTCGTGCTGGGAATGGGCGCGATCCAGCGTCTCCCTGGCGGACTGCCGCTTCCGCTCCAGTTCCTCAGCCCGGGCCTTGGCGGCGTCCACGGTCTCCTGATCGGGCGTGTCCGGGCCCGCCTTTGCCAGATGCGCAGCCTGCGAGCGGTCAAGGCGGCTGCCGCAAACCGGGCAGAGCCCGAAGCCGTCCGCCTCGATGGCCTGACGCAGCTCCCCGGCCAGAAGCCCGGCCTGTCCCGCCAGGAATCCGCGGTAGAGCCCGTTGTACTCGACCTGGGCGGCCAGTAAGCTCTGGACAAACTGCCGATACTGTTGTTCCTGTTCAGCGAGCTTTTCCGCCCGGTCTGTCAGGGCTTGGAAGCGCAGCCGGGCACCGTCGGTTCCCGCAAGGCCGTCGAGGATCTTTTCGGCCTCCGCAGCCTCCCGCCGGGCCTGCTCCGCCATCAGATCGGCGTCCTCCAGCCCGGCCAGGCGCTCGGCCTGTTCCGTCTGGCGGCGCTCCGTGTCCTGCAGGCTCTGTCGAAGCCGTTCCAGCTGGGCCGTGCAGGCGGAGCATGCGGCTTCCGCGGCGTTCCGGGACTTTTCCGCTTCCGCCAGGGCCGCGAAAAGCTCCAGCTGCCGATCGGTTTCTCCGAGGAGACCGGCGATCTGGTCCTTCCGTTCCGTCAGCTTGTCGTCCCCGGACCGGGCTTCCTGCGCTTGGGCATAGGCCTCCTCCTTGAAGACGGCCTCCTGTTCCAGCTTTACCAGGCTTTCCCGGGCGGCGTCCCGATCCCCGGCGCTCCGTTCGGCCTCCCGGATGGCGGGCAAGGCTTTGTACAGAGCCAGTTCGGCGCGGTCCATGGCGTTCCGGCGGCGGTCGATCTCGGGGATCTGGGCCTCCATCTGGGCAAGCAGGGCCTGTCCGGCCGCGAGGCGTTCCAGCGCTTCGTTCAGAGCCTTGCCTTCGGTTTGCCGCACCAGCAGCCCGTCCCGCTCCTTCTCCGCGGCCCGCTGCCGGGTCGTCATGCGTTCCTGCTCGGAGCGCACTTCGTTCAGAAGGGCGTCCAGATTATCCAGCAGCCCGGGCTCGTCCGGGAGGAAGCGGGCCGGATCCGTTCCTTCGGGGAGGACGAGCCCGGTCTCCAGGGCCTGGCGCAGCGCCTCCCGGTCCCCCCTCCGCTCCGCTTCCAGACTCTGCCGCGCCCCGTCCAGGAGACGCTGATACCAGAGATAGGCGGAGCTGTCAAAGAGCTTGCTCAGGATCTCGTTTTTCTTTTCACTGTCCGCTTTCAAAAAATCGCGGAATTCTCCCTGGGCCAGCATGACGATCTTGCGGAACTGCTCCGCGTTGAGGCCCAGCAGGGCTTCGCAGGCGACGCTGACCTTGGTGGCGCCCTCCACGGGGACAAAGTCTTCGCCAGTCAGCAGGGCATTGATGGAGGCCGCGCCGTAGCCGCCCTCGCCCGTCCGTTTCCGGGGGAAGTGGATGCTTCGCCGGACGGTATAGCGTTTCCCGTTCTGGGAGAAGGTCAATTCCACCACGGTGTCCACGGATTTCTCCGCCAGGTCGCTGTGCATCATCTCGGGCCCGCGATCCCGGCCGCTGGCCGTTCCGTAGAGGGCGAAGACGATGCCGTCGAAGATGGTGGTCTTTCCCGCGCCGGTGTCGCCGGTAATCAGGCAGAGCCCCGGCTGCAGCTCGTCAAAGGGTACGACGGTGGACTCCGCGTAGGACCCGAAGGCCGTCATTTCAAGTTTCAGAGGTTTCACCTTGCCGCCTCCTTTCGCGCCGTTTCCACAAGTTGAGCGATATGCTGCGGTTCGGGCTCTGCCCGATGATCCGCCTGCTCCGCCAGCTCGGCGGCCCGCTTCAGGAGGGCCAGCTCGGCCTCCCCGGGCTCCGCGCCGCGGTTCCGCTGCCGGTAGAAATCGGCAAAGAGCTCTGCCAGCCCCATCTCCCGCAGCGCGTCGGCGGAAAGGGCTGCCTCCCCGTCTCCGGCCCGCCAGGAGGAGCACAGCTCCATCAACAAGCTGCTTCGAAGCGCGCAGAGGGCCCGCAGTTCTTCGGCCAGGTCCGGCGTGACCCGCCGATCGGTCAGGGTGACGCTCAGGTATTCGCCAGCCTGTCTTTCATCCGGGGATAAGGCAACAGGCAACAGGCAGCAGGCAACAGGGGACGCGGATTCTTCGCTTCGCTCAGAATGACACGCCTGCAGCGCGGGCAATCTGTCGGCCAGCTCCGCCCGGATCTCCTCGTAAGACCCCTCCAGGGCCCGAAGCCGGTGCAGGGGCTCGATGGGCAGAAGGGTCAGCTTCGGTTCCGTTCCCTTGGGGCCCAGCTCCACCAGCAGGGGACCCTTGGCGGCCTGCCGGGTCTCGTTGAAATGGTAGCACAGCGGGGAGCCCGCGTAGCGTACGCCGGACCGCCCCACGGGGTAACCCGCGTGGATGTGGCCCAGGGCCGCGTAGTCGAAGCCGTCAAAGGCCGTAAAGTCCACCTGTCCCACGCCGCCCACCGTGGATTCCGAACCGCCCCGCTCGCCCTCGGTCCCGCCGACGGTGACGTTCTGGTGGGCGACGATCACGTTCCGGCGTGCCGGGTCGATGGGCTGGGCGGCCAGAACCGCCCGAACGGCGGTGTCGTAGTCCCGCAGCTCGATTCCCAGGGCTTCGCCCGCCAGGGCAGGGAAGAGGTAGGGCAGGAGCCAGAAGTCCACGGGCCCGTCTTCGTCCTCAAGCGTCACCCGGGTCAAAGCGCCGGGCGCTTCCAGGGGCGGCGCGATATGCAGCCCGCCCCGGGCCAGCAGCTCCCGCCCGAAGGCCAGACGCTGGGCGGAGTCGTGGTTGCCGGGGATCATCAGCACCTGGATGCCCTGATCCGTCAAGCCCGTCAGCAGACGGCTGAGCAGCTCCACGGCTCCCGCCGCGGGCGCGCCCCGGTCGTAGACGTCGCCCGCGATCAGCACCGCGTCTGGCTTTACGGTCTCAGCCAGGGCGAGGAACCGATCGACCCAGTACGGCTGATCGCCGGATTCCAACAGATTGACGCCGTGGAGGGATTTGCCCAGGTGCAAATCTGCCAGATGGATGAATTTCATTACGCTCACCTCTGTGAATTGAGAATTGAGAATGGAGAATTGGGAATTTGGGAATGTGGTGTTTTGCAGATTGCCGTCTGCAAAACGATTTTCTGTACTTCAAAAGCCGTTTTCCTGATTGTATTTTATCATATTATTATTCTTCGCGCAAGCAACTTTCCTATTGATTTCCGACTGTCAAATGCTATAATCAAAGTAGAATGATCATCGTTTTCCGTCGTTCAAATGGCAATTTGAACGACACCGACAATTCTCAATTCTTACTTCTCAATTCTCAATTCCTCCGTACCGGGGGAGGCGGCGGACAAGCAATGCTTGTCCCTGCAGAGGGAGGAATCCATTATGCGTTCCATTCGTGACATCTACAAGATCGGCAAGGGCCCGTCCTCGTCCCATACCATGGGGCCGGAGCGGGCGGCCAGGATCTTTCAAGAGGAACACCCCGACGCCGAGGCCTATCGGGTGGTGCTCTACGGTTCCCTGTCCAAGACCGGCGTGGGCCACGGCACAGACCGGGTCCTCCGGGAGGTCCTGGGACCCGACAAGACGGAGATCGTCTTCAGCAAGGACGATCCCGCGGATCTGCCCCATCCCAATACCCTGGACTTCTTCGCCGTGGAAAACGGTGTGGAGACGCCCCGGATGCGGGTCATGTCTTTGGGGGGCGGCGACATCCAGATCGAGGGCCGCGCTCCCGGCAAGGACGAGGAGGAGGTCTATCCCGAAAACTCTCTGGCGGAGGTGATCCGTTTCTGCGAATGGCGGAAGGTCCGCATCTGGGAGTACGTGGAGATGACCGAGGGCAAGGAAATCTGGGCCTACCTGACCAAGGTCTGGAAGGCCATGCGCTGGGCCATTGCCGACGGCCTCAACGCCGAGGGCATCCTGCCCGGCGGCCTGCATTTGGAACGGAAGGCCAAGCTCCTCTACGAACAGGCCACCAAGAACCAGATGGTCCAGCTGAAGGAGACCCGCATCATCTGCGCCTACGCCTTCGCCGTCTCCGAGCAGAACGCCGACAACGGCACCATCGTCACGGCTCCCACCTGCGGCAGCTGCGGCGTGCTGCCCGCGGTGCTGCGCTATATGCAGGAGGACCACGGCTATCCCGATGAGAAGATCCTTCACGCCCTGGCCGTGGGCGGCATCATCGGCAACCTGATCAAGCACAACGCCTCTGTCTCCGGCGCTGAGTGCGGCTGCCAGGCGGAGATCGGCGCGGCCTGCGCCATGGCCTCCGCGGCCCTGGCGGAGCTCTGCGATATGAACCTGGACCAGATCGAATTCGCCGCCGAGATCGCCCTGGAGCACCACTTAGGCCTCACCTGCGACCCCATTCGGGGCCTGGTGCAGATCCCCTGCATCGAGCGCAACGCCGTGGCGGCCATGCGGGCCATGAACTGCCTGAACCTGGCCTACTTCCTCTACGAGACCCGCTCCATCAGCTTCGATATGTGTGTCAAGACCATGTACCAGACCGGCATCAACATCGCCAAGGCCTTCCGGGAGACCTCCGAAGGCGGCCTGGCCCGCCTCTACCGGCGGCGCATGTGAAAATATTTGCCGGGCTCGACAATTTGACTCTTGCTTTTTCATCGACGGTCTGTTATAATATATTCCACAACAGACCCGCGGATATAGTTCATCGGTAGAACGTCAGCTTCCCAAGCTGAACAGGAGGGTTCGACTCCCTTTATCCGCTCCAAGAAAATGGGGAGAGCAAAGCTCTCCCCATTTTCTTTTAGAGAAGAGGAAAAAGGGAGTCGAATAGTCCGAAAACCGCGACGTGCCGGCGGCACGTCGCATCCCCCAGTGCGAACACTGGGGGATACCTCTGTTGCCTGCCGCAGGCAGGCAACGCAAACGACTCCCTTTATCCGTCGTTGGTTATTTGCCAAGGAGGCCTCCGATGCTGACCCATCCCATCCCGCCCGTCTATGACGAGCGTTCCACCATTCTGATCCTGGGCTCCTTTCCCTCGGTGAAGTCCCGGGAGCAGGGCTTCTTCTACGGCCACCCCCAGAACCGTTTCTGGCGCGTCCTTGCGGCTGTTTTCCGTGACGAGCTTCCCATGAGCGTCCCGGATCGCAAAGCCTTCCTGCTGCGGCACGGGATCGCCCTCTGGGACGTTCTGGCCGCCTGCGAGATCCGGGGCTCCGCGGACGCCTCCATCCGCTCCGCCGCCCCCAACGACCTCCGGCCCATCCTGGCGGCGGCCCCCATCCGGACGATCTGCGTTAACGGTCAGACCGCGGCCAGGCTCTACCGCGCCCACATCGAGCCCATCACCGGCCGCCCCGCCCTGGTCCTGCCCTCCACCAGCCCGGCCAACGCGAGCTGGAGCCTGGACCGGCTGATCGAAGCCTGGAAGGTCATCCGGTGAAGGCTGGAATCGGGATTTGTCGGGGTCTCGCAAAGCCTTCCCCCGAGGGGGAAGGCAGTTCGACAAATCCGAATTTGACGGGATCGAACCCTGCGGATTGAAATAACGCGAAGGCCGCGGTTCTTCCGCGGTTTTCGCGTTTTCGCATTTTACACGCAAATTTGACAAACGGTTTTTGCGCACGTTCAATATTTTTTCGCGTACATTTCACGTTTTTTCACGCAAATTCGACGAATTTGCTTGCAAAATTATGTTAACGGTGCTATGTTTATATAAGTGTATAAGTGTATTTTGGATTTCAATCCGTCTTGTGATCGACTGGAGGTTATTCTATGCGCAAGCGAATCCCTGCCATCCTTTTGACGCTGGTTCTGCTGGCGGCCCTGCTCCCGGCTCCGGTCCGGGCGGCGCAGAGGCCGTCGGAGTCCGCCGACCCCGCCGAGCTGGTCCGCAACAGCGACACCGAGGCGGCCCGGGAGGGGAGCTGCTGGCTGGTGGACACCATGAACGGGAACTGCCTGGCAGTCTCAAACCTGGTTTATCCCAGGCTGTGCTGCGCGGATTCCGGCGAGGCCGACGTAGAGCTTACCCGGCTCACAGACTGGCCTGTGAATCAGCTTCTTCTTTGGGAGGACAGCCTGCTGGTCTCGGCAGGGGAGAGACTTCTGACGCTGGATCTGGACAGCGCGGAGATCCTGGATGAGCTGCGCTTCGATGCGCCTGTGGACCGCTTTGCCGTGAGCCCTGACGGGCTTTACGTGCTCAGCGGCGGCGCCGTCATGCACTTTGCGGAAGAGCGGGAGAAGCCCGAGACCGTCCTCACCGGCGCGTCCTCCTTCTGGCTCGAGGGCCCGGACAGCCTCTGCTATATGAACGACGAGGCGACGATCCATACCCTGACCCTCTCTACCGGCTCCGTCTCCGACGCGCCGAACCGGGCCTCCGACCTGGGCGACGTCCCCATCGACCCCGCCGTGGCGGAGGCCGACGGCATGAGCATCACCAGCCTCAGAGAAAAATTCCCCCACGGCAAATACTGGAATCACATGCCCAATCGGGGCACCGGCATGAGCTACAACAATCAGAACGGCTGGACAGAGCTGGCCTGCCCGAAGCACAACAACTACTGCGGCACCTCCATGCAGACCTGCAACGGCTACGCCCCCGACGGCAAGGAGCTGTCCTATCAGTGCTGGGGCTTTGCCGACAAGCTGAGCTACGACGCCACCGGCGACGACCCCCAGAAGCACGACACCGCCGGCTGCGGCTGGACGAGATCCAGCAGCCGTTCCAGCCTCAGCGGACTGAAAGCGGGCGACGTGATCCGCTACAACAAAAACGGAAATTCCACCTACGCCCATAATATCTACGTCACCGCCGTCAGCGGCGACACCATCACCTACGCCGACTGCAATTACAACGGCACCTGCGTCATCCGCTGGGGCCAGACGATTTCCAGGTCCACGGTCTATTCCTGGTTCGTGTTTCTGCAGTCCCATTCCTCCGAACCTTCCCCGGATGCCGAGACCTGGCTCTTTAACGTCAACGCGACGCTGGACGGGGAGCATTCGGTCAATACGGTGGACTACGCCGTCTTTGATTTCTATTATAACGGATATCTGAAGAAAGCCGACGCCACGGATTTCCGGGGCTGGCTGGCGGCAGGGAGCAGCTATGAGCTTCGCAACATCCGTCCCGTGGAAGGCGTCCTCCTGGATCTCGAAGCCAGCAGCCCGATTTCCGGCACGCTGAACGCCGATACGGAGCTGATCCTGGTCCTGGATCACTACTATCTCAACTCCGCCGACGAGCCTGTGAAGACAAAGCTGAAGGATCTGCCGAGGCAGGACAAGTGGTCCTACCGGCCCATCTGCTGGGCTCTGGAAAACGGCATCGCCAGCGGCCTTACCGAGACAAGCTTCGGCCCCGGTGAGTTCTGTACCCGCGGCCAGATTCTGACCTTCCTCTGGAACGCCGCGGGCCAGCCCGAGCCCGAACTGACAGAACTGCCTTTCACGGACGTGAAGCCCACAGCCTATTGCTACAAGGCCATCTGCTGGGCCCTGGAGAACGGTATCACCTCGGGCCTCAGCGAGACGGAATTCGGTCCCGGAGAGGCCTGCAGCCGGGCCCAGGCCGTGACCTTCCTCTGGCTGGCCGCCGGAAGTCCGGAGTCTGACCCGGACGCCGTCTGCCCCTTCGAGGACGTAAAGCCCGGCAGCTATTACCGCAAGGCCGTCCTCTGGGCGGTCCGGAACGGCATCACCTCCGGCACCTCCGAGACGACCTTCTCCCCCAAGAGGACCTGCACCCGCGCCGAGATCCTGACCTTTTTGTACAAAGCAAGCCTTCTACAGAGCCGGTAATCCGTCGGCCAGAGGGATCAGGGATCAGGGATCAGGGATCAAGGATCAGGGATCAGGGATCAGGGATCAGGGGACGCGGGACGGAAGACGCGGCGGTTGAAGCAATCGCACCAGACAAGAAACAGATTGGGAGGTTATATCCATGAGAACCATTACGCTTGGCAGAACGGGCATCACCGTACCCCAGAACGCCTTCGGCGCTCTTCCCATCCAGCGCATCGACGAAGCGGCTGCGGTCCGTCTGCTCCGTCGGGCCTATGAAGGCGGCATGCGCTACTTCGACACCGCCCGGGCCTACTCCGACAGCGAGAGCAAGCTCGGCACCGCCTTCGAGGGCATGCGCGACCGGATTTTTATCGCCACCAAGACCCAGGCCAAGACCCCGGAGCAGTTCTGGGAGGATCTGGAGACCAGCCTGCGGGAGCTCCGCACGGACTACATCGACGTCTACCAGCTTCACTGCGTCAAGCAGTGCTACCGCCCCGGGGACGGCACCGGCATGTATGAGGCCTTGCTTGCGGCGAAGGCCCAGGGCAAGATCCGGCACATCGGCGTCACCGCCCACCTCATCGGCGTCGCCGAGGAGCTGGCGGCCTCCGGCCTCTACGAGACCCTTCAGTTTCCTTTTTCCTATCTCTCCACGGAGCGGGATCTGGCCCTTGCCAAGGCCTGCGAGGAAGCCGATATGGGCTTCATCGCCATGAAGGGCCTGGCAGGCGGTCTGCTGACCAACGCCGAGGCCTGCATGGCCTTCATGCTGCAGCACCGGGCCCTGCCCATCTGGGGGATCCAGCGGGAGACCGAGCTGGAGCAGTGGCTCTCCTTCTTTGAGCGGGAGCCGGAGCTGACGCCGGAGCTGGCCGCCGTGATCGAGGCCGACCGCGCTGCCCTGGCCGGGGACTTCTGCCGGGGCTGCGGCTACTGTATGCCCTGTACCGTGGGCATCACCATCAATCAATGCGCCCGCATATCCCAGATGGTCCGCCGGGCCCCCTCTGAGATCTGGCTCAACGCCCACTGGCAGGCGGAGATGGCGAAAATCGACGACTGTCTGGAATGCGGTCTGTGCATGAGCCGCTGCCCCTACGGCCTGGAGATCCCGGCTCTGCTGCGGAAAAACCTGGAGGACTACCGGGCCATTCTGGACGGAAGCATCACGATCTGACGGTGACTGCCATGAAAGAGAACAACTGCGAACACCCGCATGAGCACAACTGCGAACACCCGCATGAACATCCCCATTACCACGACCCGGAGGAGAAGAAGCGGCAGATCAACCGTCTGGCCAAGGCCATCGGCCATCTGCAGCACGTGCGCACCATGATCGAAAACGACGAGGACTGCGCCGACGTACTGACCCAGCTCTCCGCCGTGAACTCGGCCCTTAAAAGCCTGAGCCGGGAGATCATCAACGAGCATATGACCCACTGCATCACCCATGCCATCGCCGACGGCAATCTGAAGGCGGTGGAGGATTTTCAGAAGGCGATGCAGCGTTTTATCTGACTGTTTGATGGAGAAGCCGGCCGGAAAAACGGAATAATACCATGGATAATATGAAAGAAAATATGAAAAAAGATTTACTTTTCTGTTGCAAAATAAAAATTTAATCTGGACAAGCGACAACGGAAGTAGTATAATATGAATAAGATTGTGGAGCAATCCACGATTAATAAAACCGCCGTACGGTTCCGTGCGGCAAAAGAAAAGTATTAGGAGGAAAAAACATGGAAATCAAGAGATTTGCTGCGTTGCTCCTCGCGCTCGTGATGGTGTTCGCGCTTGTCGCCTGCACCGGCACTCCCGAAGAGAGCAAGACACCCGACACCACGACGGCTGCCAAGCCCGCCGATGATCAGCCCTCTGACACCAAGCTGGAAGACACTGATCACGCCGCCTGGGTCGCTCATGGTCAGTTCCTGCTGGCTGACGGCACCGAGAACGGCTGGAACGGCAAGGATTCCGAGCTGTACAAGGCCTCTGCCCTGACCGCCATCTCCATGAAGGACGCGAAGGACCTCAATGAGGATCTGTACACCGCGCTGGCTGCCAAGGACGTGAAATACCTGTACTCCATCGACCTGCTCTTCGGCACCAACGACGCCGGCTGGACCACCAAGTTCATGCAGGACGGCAAGAAGTTCCTGGCCAACGGCTCCTATGCGTTCAAGATTGCCCAGTGCTCTGTTGACGAGGAAGTTTACGCCGAGGATCAGTGGATCAGCGACCCGAAGACTGCTCATGCCGAGTCCCTGACCCCCGCCACCCTGTTTATCCCCGCCTGGCAGGAAGAGGCTGACGAGAACGGCTTCTCCTGGGCTGACAACCCCGTCGTCATCGGCGGCCCCGGCCTCTACACCCTGGTGATCGCTCAGTACGCCAACGCCTCCTCCCCCGAGCAGGCCGGCTTCGGCATCGCTCTGATCAAGAAGGAAGACAAGGAAGGCCAGGCTTACGAAGAGATCCTGCAGTACGTTCCCGCTGAGCACACCTACGGCATCATCGGCGGCTTCAACGATTGGGGCGGCGACGTTGCCATGGAAGCGGCCGGCGACAACGCTTGGGCTGGCGAGGTCGAGCTGACTGCCGGCACCGAGTTCAAGGTCCGCGCTGACGCTGACTGGACCTACAGCTGGGGCGATCCCAACACCGAGAGCGGCAACTGCGCTTGCGAAGCTGACGGCACCTATGTGGTCACCATCACCTTCGACGCCGACGGCAACGGCACTGTCACTGTTGCGGCCAAATAAGTTCGCCTGACGAAAGGGCTCCATTTATGGAGCCCTTTTGTCCAATATCGGGAAATCCTGCGGTGGGAGGTGGAACCCGTGAAAGCGATTGAAAAGACCCTCTGCCTGCTTCTGGCGCTTGCCCTGTGCCTCAGTCTGTTCGGCTGCGATCGAAAAGTGCCCGCCTCGTCCGACGCGGTCACAACGACCGACGCTTCCGAACCCGAAGAGACGGTCCCTGAGTTTGAGGACTTCGAGGACCACTACGTAGACGCGCTGCCCGCACATGCCGAGGACGGCCTGACGCTGCACGCCTTCAACTGGACCTACAACGAGATCCGGGCCAATCTGGAAAATATTCAGTACGCCGGATTCAAGAATGTGCTTCTGATGCCGGTCCAGCAGCCGAAAAGCGGCTCCGCCTGGTGGGCCTTCTATCAGCCCCTGAGCTTTTCCATCGGCGACAAGTCTCCCCTGGGAACCAAGGAGGAGCTGGCCGCCCTGTGCAGCGAGGCTGAACAGTACGGCATCTGCATCCTGGCCGACGTTGTGGTGAACCACATGGCCAACATCGACGACAATGAGAAAGAGCCGGACGGGACCCCCGTGGTCTGTCCCGCGGTTTTCGACTATGAGCCGCGGATCTATCTCAACCGCAACGAGGACACGGACGGAACCGGCGTGACCTTCCACCACAACCGCAGCGCCAACGGCTCCGGCGCGGACACCCAGTTCTATGCCTACGGAAACCTTCCGGACCTGGACACCTCCAATCCCTACGTGCAGGAGCGGGTCCTGGCGCTGCTGGAGGAGTGCATCGACGCGGGCATCGACGGCTTCCGCTTCGACGCCGCCAAGCATATCGAAACCGCATCCGATCCCGACTATCCCAGCGAATTCTGGGAGAACACGCTGGAAAAGGCGAAGAGCTACTACAGGGAGAAAACCGGCGAAGAGCTCTACGCCTACGGCGAGATTCTGAATTCCCCCTCGGGCCGCAGCCTGTCCAACTACACCGCGTATATGCGCATCACCGACGACGGGTTCACGGCTCAGATCAAAAGCACTTTTTCAACCAAGGATCCCTCCCGGATCCTCAACGCCGCGCTGAAACTGGACGACGCCTCTCAGCTGATCGCCTGGGTGGAGAGCCACGACGAGTACGTCTCCGCCAACACCCACTACTCGGATCTCCGGGTGGCCAAGTACTGGTCCGTTATCGCGGCGAAGAAAGATCTGGGCGGCCTGTTCCTGGCAAGACCCACGGAGGAACTGACCGTCGGTCAGATCGGCTCCTACGCCTTTGAAAGCGAATACGTGGCAGTGAGCAACCGCTTCCACAACCGCTTCTACGCCGCGGACTCCTTCGAGTCTGTGGACGGAAGCTGCTACGTGAACGAAAAGATCGCGGAAAACGACCAGGGCGCGCTGATCTTGAACGTCGGCGAGTTCGACCCGGCCCAGCCCGTTCGGGTAGCCCTTCCCCATCTGGAGGACGGCAATTACTACGACGCGCTGACCGGCAGCAGGATCGTGGTTTACGGTCACGCGGCCAGGGTGCCGTTTGACGCGGAGGGCCTCGCGATCCTGACCCGAAGCCCGGACGTCCATCCCCAGCTTTCCATTTCCCAAAGAGACTGCTCCTTCGTGGGTGACGAGGAAATCACCCTGGAGGCGAAAAACGCCGACGAGGCCTGGTACTGCTTCAACGGAAACGAGAGCGAGACCTGGCCCATCGAAGGCAAAACCGCCGTCTCTCTGGCGCAGCACGTCTCCGACGGAACGACGGAACTGACCGTCTTCCTGCGCAAAGGCGTCAACGAACTCAAGCAAAGCTTTACCTATCGCCAGGTTCAGCTGATCGAGGGCAAATTCAATCTGATCAACCTGCCCGACCAATACCTCAACGGGGAGTATGAGCTCTATATCTGGAGCTGGTCGCCGGGGGTCTGGAGCCAGGATTATGAGATCCGGGACGGCGTCATGCTGGTGGACACCACCGGTATGGACGGCTTCCTGATCGGAGCCTTTGAGAAGGGCTACCGGATCGAGGATCCGAACAACTGGGATCCCAACGTCATCAAGCAAAGCCCCGATATCAAGGGAGAGCTGCTCAAGCAAGGCTTCTTCGACCTGTCAGGGTTCTGATTGAAAAGCCCCCGGCATGGACCGGGCCGCACAATCCCGCGATTATGCAATCCCGAAATCCCGCAATTTCGCAATTCCGCGTTTCCTTTTGCCCCGCCGCTGTTTTCCGGCTTCGGCATCGTGGACCGGATGTTCCGCTGACAAGCCGATCCGCTTGGGTCGGCTTGTCAGCGGAACACACGGGGCCGCTTCCGGGTGTTATCCGTTTCAGCCGTCAAACGCACAGCAGGCGTCATTGCACAACCGGCATCTTTTCAGCGATAAGAGGAGAAGAAAAATGTTCAAGCACGGCGAATTCAGCACAGAGGTCGACAAAGGCCCGTTTTTCTTCACACTGGCCGCCTTTCTGGGCAGCCTGACCGCCGCGCTGCTGTTCTTTTTCGTGAGCGGCGCGCCGCTGGCCATCTTCGCGGGGATCCTGGTGTCTGTGGTGGCCATTGCCTCCGGCGCCGTGCTGTTTGCCCTGACGACGGACCGGGTCTACATCCTGGACGACAAACTGTATATGAGCTACCTGTTCCGTAAGACCGCTGTCCCGCTGAACGAAATCGGAAGGATCACATGCAAGGACAACGTGTATTCCGTTTACAATCGGCGCGATAAGCTGATGGGTACCATAAACGGACAGCTCACGGGGATCGACAAGATCCTCTATAAGCTGGACGAGTGTGGGATCTACGTGGTCTGAGGGAGCGCGGAGTTCTGATACCCCGCATCGCATTTCCCAAGAAATCAAATAACAAAAGAGGGAGGAGAACATGGCAAATCTAAAGCTTTCCCATATCTACAAGGTCTATGAAAACGGACACAAAGCGGTAAACGACTTCTCGATCGACATTGCCGACCAGGAATTTATCGTGTTCGTCGGTCCCTCGGGTTGTGGCAAATCCACCACCCTCCGGATGATCGCGGGTCTTGAAACGATCACTGCAGGCGATATGTTTATCGGCGATACGCTGGTGAACGACATGGAGCCGAAGGATCGCGATATCGCGATGGTATTCCAAAGCTACGCTCTGTATCCCCATATGACCGTGTACGAGAACATGGCCTTCGGACTTCGCAACCGCAAGATGCCTGAAGCTGAGATCAAAGAGCGGGTTATGAAAGCAGCCAAGATGCTGGATATCGAGGATTATCTGGACCGCAAGCCCAAGGCAATGAGCGGCGGCCAGCGGCAGCGTGTGGCGCTTGGCCGTGCGCTGGTGCGCGACCCGAAGGTCTTCCTTCTGGACGAGCCTCTGTCCAACCTGGACGCGAAACTCCGTGCCACCATGCGTACCGAGATCACAGCGCTCCACAAGAGCCTGAAGACGACCTTCATCTACGTTACCCACGACCAGGTGGAAGCCATGACCATGGGCACCCGGATCGTCGTTATGAAGCTCGGTTACGTCCAGCAGATCGATACCCCCATGAACCTGTACAACGCTCCCTACAACAAATTTGTGGCGGGCTTCATCGGCACGCCGCAGATGAACTTCTTCAACGTTAACCTGAAGAGAGAGGGCGACAACGTTCGCATCATCTTCTCCAACGGCGATACCGTTACCGTTCCCTACGAAAAGGTCTCCAAGATCCACAGCCGCTACCTGGACGGCAGCGTGCCCGCGATCTTCGGCATCCGTCCGGAGCACATCTCCCTCGAGAAAGACGGCGACGGCCTGAAATTCGTTGTGACCAACGTCGAGCGCCTCGGCAACGAGACCATCGTCTACGGCAAGCTGGGCGACCACCTGGGCGAGTTCACGATGAAGGACGAGGGCAACAACATCATCGTCAAGGTCGTGGATCGGGACGACGTGGAAGTGGGCGACGTGGTTTACGCCGTACCCAACCCGAACAAGGTCCACTTCTTCGACGCCGAGACCGAAGTCACGCTGATGGACAAGATCCCGCCCTTCAACACCGTGGAGGCCGAGATCGCCGGCGATCGGATGAAGCTGCTGAACACCGCTGTTGCGCTTCCGCAGGTCTTCAAGGACGCCGTCAAGGACGCGAAGAAAGTCGAACTCAATATCCCGCCTCAGGCGATTGTCCCGGGCAGCGATTACCATCTGAAGGTCGCCCGCATTGAGAATGTTGACGAGCAGCACCTGGCCTACCTGACCTGCGGCGACAGCTATCTGTTCGCGCTGGTGGGCGACGAGGTCAAGGAAGGGGACAACTACGGCTTCTCGTTCCAGAACGAAAAGCTCAACGTCCTCGTCAACGGCGAGGAGATCCTGAAGGCTGTGGACGATGAGGTTTCCCTGACGGGCGGCTTCTCCAAGACCGAGGTCAAGGAGAACGGCGACCGCGTGCTGCACTTCTTCTACAATATCGGCAACTATACCGTGGAAGCGGCGCAGGAGCACGGCTACAAGATCAACTCCATCGACGGCGACAACTGCTACAAGAAGACCTATCGCTATGCGCTGGATCGCAGCCACGTCCGTCTTGTGGAGCCGCAGGAGCCCGGCCTGAACGCCGTCGTGAAGGAGCAGCTCGACTACGGCAACATCCGCTTTGCCAAGGTCGAAGCCGACGGCCAGGAGTTCCTGATCCGCGTTGATCCGGACTTCAAACAGGATACCGTCCGCGTGGCCTTCGACAGCCAGGATATCTCCGTCTACTCCACCACCATCGACATGAAGATCTGCTGACATGAAAGCAACTGTCAACGGCAGGCAGATCGAGCTCGAACCGAATTCCAAGCCCTATCTTCTGAAACGGATCATAGCGGACGGATTTGATATCTTCCTGATTTTCGCCCTGTTCCTGACCTTCACCATGCTGATCATGAAGACGCCTCTGGCTGAGACCTATCACCGGCATTTTGACCAGTATACGGCGATTGAAAACGAGGTGAAGGAGGCGCACGCGTCCGATCCCGACGCGATCGAAGCGGCCCTGCAAAGCAACAGCGAATATCAGGACGAGTGGTTCGCGGCCAATCTGTACGGCTACCTGCTGAAGGCTGCCGCGTGTTTCCTGGCGGAAATGCCGGTGCTTCTGCTGGTTCCACTTCTCAACCGCAGACGTGCGACTCCCGGCAAGCTCATGTCCGGGATCATGGCGTTCAGCGAGCGGAGACAGAGCCGAATGACCTGGTACCAGGCTCTGTTCCGTTTCCTGTTCGTACTCCTGATCGACAGCTTGGGTCTGTACCTCATCACGGGGATCCTGACATTCCTGCTGGTGCCGGTGCTGCGGTTGACGCAGATGCTGTTGAACAAGAAAAACAAAACCATTTGTGATTTCCTGACCGGCGTCACAATGATCGATGCGCTGTCCTATGACGGCGTCAATTAGTTCCGAGGAGGGTAATAAACGATGAAAAAGTTCTTGATTTTCCTGATGGTCTTCGCGATGATGGCCGCTATGCTGGTCGGCTGCAGCGAGGGCGGCGACACCCCCGCCAAGGACCCCAATGACGACGGCGAGATCCGCGTCTGGGTCGGCGAAGAGTCTGCGGAATTCTATCAGAAGATTTGCGACCAGTACGTGGCCGATCATCCCGATTTCGGCTACAAAATCACGGTCAAGGGCATGGACACCGGCTCTGTCGCCGGCACCATTACCAACGACCCCACCGCCGCGGCCGACATCTACACCGTGGCCCATGACAACATCGGTAAGCTGGCTGCGACCCAGTGCGCCAAGCCCATCACCGATCAGGGCCTGATCGATCAGGTTCTGGCCGACAACCCGGCGTCGTTCCAGAAGGTCATTTACTCCACGCTCAACGACCAGACCTACCTGTTCGGCGTGCCCTACATTTCCCAGGCCCTGTTCCTCTACTACAACAAGGCTCTGGTGACCGACGAGCAGGCTGCGAGCTTTGAGGGCCTGCAGGAGGCCGCCAAGGCCGCCAACACCAAGGCCATCACGGTCACCGGCGACGACGGCTTCAACATGTCCTTCGCTCTGCTGGCCACCAAGGTCAGCGACCACAGCACCACCGTAAAGCTCTATGAAGGCGCCGAGTCCGTTTCCGGCGGCTCCAAGGGCGTCAGCAACTGCCAGGGTGACGACACCGTCGCCATTGTCCGCTGGCTGCAGGCCTACGCCGCCGATCCCAACGGCTTCAAGTGGGCCTCCTCCGACGGCTGGGACGCCGACCTCAGAAACAACGGCGCGCTCGCCGTGATCGGCGGCGCCTGGCACTACAACACCGCCAAGGCCTCCCTGGGCGAGACCAACCTGGGCATCGCGCTGATCCCCACCTTCTCGCTGACGAATGAAGCCGTGGAAGGCCTGACCGGCGTTGCCGCCGGCGACACCTACCGCGGCGGCACCTTTGCCGACTGCAAGTGCTTCATGATCAACGCCTACTCCGCTGCCAGCAAGTATGCCAAGGAGCAGGAGCTCATCAAGTACATGTCCAGCAAGGAAGTCCAGAACGCCTCCTACCTGGAGTGCCTGAACGTCCCCGCTTACGTCGGCGCTTCCGATTACATCAAGCAGTGCTATGATGAGGGCAAGGTCGCCGAGGGCGAGTACAAGCTGGCCGCCATGCAGGTCGGCATGGCTGAGTGGGGCATTCCCCAGCCCTTCATCACCGGCACCCTGAACACCTACTACTACTCCAAGAACGGCCCCGCCGTGTTCCGCGCCATGATCGACAAGACCGCTTACCCCACCACCGGCGATAAGGTCCTTACCGAGACCGAGTCGCTCGAAGGCATCCGGAAGGGCCTGTACCTGATCGAATACCTGTGGATGCACGGCCAAGCCCCCAAGGAGTTCCCTGCCACCTTACCGACCCCCGCATAAAGAAAAAAGCTGATTGATTCCTGAACATTTTTTGGAGGGAGATTATGGGTTCCAGAACATTAGTGGCTCCGAAAAATAAAAAGAATCAGTTGAGTTTCCTGGAACGCCTTGGAAAGAAGTTTTCTGACTTCGGCAAACGATTTGCCGATGGATCTCTGGGAACGAAGCTTTCACATTTTATTTTCGGCGCCGGCAATTTCTATCACAAGCAGTACATCAAAGGTTTCCTTTTCCTGCTGATACAGGTTGGCATCCTCGCGCTGATGATCTTCTGCCCCTCCGTCAACGGCACTCCCTATGGCTGGAAGGCCCTGCGGAACCTGTCCCTGACACACGTTACTGAGGGCGGTGCGTTCGATCCGGTTACCGGCCACTTCACAAGCGGCTCCGACTGCAAGCTGATGGTCCTGTTTGGTTTCGTCACCATCGCCATGATCGTGATCTACTTCCTGGTGTGGAATCTGAACATTGCCTCTTCCGCCAAGGCGGATAAGGACAAGAAGATCGGCAAAAAGCCCAGCACCTTCAAAGAGGACCTGCAGGAGCTCCTGGACGGGAAATTCCACGTCATGATGCTCACGCCTACCTGCATCGCCGCCGCGGTCTTCACCATCCTGCCGACGATCTTCATGATCGCGCTGGCCTTCACCACCTACAACTCCCAGGACATGAACGACCTGGGCACCAACCTCTTCCATTGGAACGGGCTGCAGAACTTCCGGGCGGTGTTCACCGGCGAAGGCTCCCTGGGTGTGGAGATCAAGAACCGCTTCCTGCCGGTTTTGGGCTGGACCTTCATCTGGGCCATCTTTGCCACCCTGACCTGCTACTTCGGCGGCATCATCCTGGCCCTGCTCATCAATAAGAAGGGCCTGAAGGGCAAGAAGCTGTTCCGTACCGTCTTCATCATCACCATCGCCGTGCCGCAGTTCATTTCCCTGCTGGCCGTGCGTAACCTGCTGGGCGAGTATGGACCGTTCAACGCCATGCTCATGAATCTGGGGTGGATCAAACAACCGATTGGGTTCCTGGGTCTGCACCCAGGAGACAGCGAGATGCTGGCAAAGTTTATGGTCATACTGGTCAATATGTGGGTCGGTATCCCATACACGATGCTGATGACCTCCGGTATCCTCATGAACATCCCCACCGATCTGTATGAGGCAGCCCGTGTGGACGGCGCGTCTACCACGAAGATGTTCTTCAAGATCACGCTTCCCTACGTCGTCTTCGTCACGACGCCCTACCTGATTTCCAGCTTTGTCGGCAACATCAGCGCCTTCAACACCATCTTCCTGCTGACAGGCGGCGGACCGACCTATACAGGCTACCAGGCCGGCGGCACCGATCTGCTGGTTACCTGGCTGTATAAGGTGACCATCGATCAGGGCTCCTACAACACAGGTGCGGTCATCGGTATCTTTACCTTCATCATCACCGCGACCATCACGCTTGTAACGTACCGCCGCAGCAAAGCTTACAATGAGGAGGACACGTTCCAATGAGTGATAAGAAAATTAAGGTCAGCAGCCAATCCCGGAACCGCAGGGTCAGCCTTACCGTCACCTATACCCTGTTGATCGTCCTGGGCATCATCTGGCTGGTTCCCCTGGTGTGGATTATCCTCTCCGCGTTCCGCTGTGAATACAGGGCTGACGGAACCTTCATCGGAACGGTCACGGAGAACTATTTCCCCCGGGTCTTCGGCTTGAAGAACTTCAAGGATCTGTTCACCGCTACCTACTACGGCGTGCCCAAGGCCTTCCCCCTCTGGATGCTGAACACCCTGGTCATCGCGGTGATCGACTGCGTCATCTCCACCTTCCTGGTGCTGTCCGTGGCCTACTGCATGTCCAAGCTGAAGTTCAAGCTCCGCAAGGCCTTTATGAACGCTTCCATGATTATCGGCCTGTTCCCGGGCTTTATGAGCATGATCGCCATCTACTTCCTGCTCAAGTCCATCGGCCTGACCGGTAACCCGCAGCATCCGCAGTACTCTGTCATCGGTCTGATTCTGGCCTACAGCGCAGGCGCGGGCCTCGGCTTCCAGATCGCCAAGGGCTTCTTCGACGTGATCCCCAACGCCCTGGTGGAATCCGCGAAGCTGGACGGCTGTACCAACTTCAAGATCTTCCAGAGAATCATTCTTCCTCTGGCCAAGCCCATCATCATCTATCAGGCGCTGATGAGCTTCACCGGCCCCTGGATGGACTTCATCTTTGCCAAGGTCATTATCGGTGCGGACAACGCCCGCTACTGGACAGTCTCCGTTGGTCTGTACTCCCTGATGTTCGGTACGCACCCCGACACCAACCTGTTCACCCAGTTCGCCGCGGGCTGTGTCATCGTCGCGATCCCCATCGTGACCCTGTTCATGTTCCTGCAGCGCTACTACGTGGAAGGCGTTACCGCCGGCGCTGTGAAGGGATGATCCGCTCAGCTCCCCCCCCGCCGTCATTCCTGGCAAAAACTCCCGGAAAGCCGCATGTGCGGCTTTCCGGGAGTTTTTTACGCGAAGAATATGAAATTCAGATGGAATCAAGCATCTGCCTGCTGGCTTACAGCCCCATTTCCTTCTTGACCTCGCCGAAGCACTTGACCACGAAGTCGATGTCCTCCTTGGTGTGGCCGG
>CAMUYE010000029.1 GCA_947164825.1 uncultured Clostridia bacterium | reverse complement strand
GCCGCCGAAGCCACCGTTTCCGTGGTGGCCCTGCCCAACGACGAGATGAAGGGCCGCATCATCGGCCGCGAGGGCCGCAACATCCGCACCCTGGAGACCATCACCGGCGTCGATCTCATCATTGACGATACCCCCGAGGCCATCACGGTCTCGTCCTTCGATCCCGTCCGCCGGGAGATCGCCCGGGTCGCCCTGGAGAAGCTCATCGCCGACGGCCGCATCCATCCCACCCGCATCGAGGACATGGTGGAGAAGGCCCGCCGCGAGGTGGAGCAGACCATCAAGCGGGAAGGCGAACGCGCCGTCTTCGAGACCGGCGTCCAGGGCCTGCATCCCGAACTCATCAAGCTTCTGGGCCGCCAGAAGTACCGTACCTCCTACGGTCAGAACGTGCTCAACCACTCCATGGAGGTGGCCCATATCGCGGGGCTGCTGGCCTCCGAGCTGGGCGAGGACGTCGCCCTTGCCAAGCGTGCGGGCCTGCTGCATGACCTGGGCAAGAGCGTGGATCACGAGATGGAGGGCAGCCACGTCCAGCTGGGCGTGGAGCTGGCCCGGAAGTATAAAGAATCCCCCGAGGTCATTCACGCCATCGAGGCCCACCACGGCGACGTGGAGGCCAAGACCGTTGTCGCCTGCCTGGTGCAGGCCGCCGACGCCATCTCCGCCGCCCGCCCCGGCGCCCGCCGCGAGAACGTGGAGAACTATGTCCGCCGTCTGGAGAAGCTGGAGGAGCTCACCGGCTCCTTCCCCGGCGTCGAGAAAGCCTACGCCATCCAGGCCGGCCGCGAGGTTCGTATCATGGTCAAGCCCGAGGACGTCTCCGAGGACAATATGCCCCTCCTGGCCCGGGACATCGCCAAGAAGATCGAAGCCGAGCTGGAATACCCCGGTCAGATCAAGATCAACCTCATCCGCGAGACCAAGGCCGTGGATTACGCCAAGTAAAAAAGCCCGCGTGCAGTGTAAGGCTGCACGCGGCTTTTTTACTTAATGCAAAATGCAAGGTGCAAAATGCAAAATGAGGCAAGGCCTGTAGCGCGGGCAATCTGCCCGCAAAGTCTTCCCCCTGGGGCGGTTGAGGTGGTGACTCGATTACTCGCCCGAAGTATTATGTTTTTTGACTGTGTCTGATCGCAATTATTTATGTCTGTTTTTGTGGTATTCTCTGTTTCTTATTCCTTCAATGAAATATAGCGGTATGATACTAAGCAGGAAGAAAATATAATATGCCGCACACGCTCCATTCCACAGGGATTGGCTTATTGCCTCTTTCACACATAGAATAAATACAATCGTCAAAAAAAGAAAGAAAATGTGCAGTAGAATGGTAAAAAGAGAGTACAAGAAAACGTGATTTTTATGATGGATTTTTTTATGCTCTCCTCGCGAGTATTTGTCTTTACAGCAGTTTGACGCCTGGATAAAGAACCACCGTTCGATGACAGAGTGATTTCTTTGATAGTCTTTGTATTCGGCTTTAGACATCGCGGCGTATCGGATGTTCAGGCTCACAAACAGGCGATACAGGATTGTCAGTATAAATGCCAGAATTAGCAGAAGCACGTTCCCTGTCATACAGTAACTCCTTTCCTGCCACAAAACGTAATCGGCAAGAAAAACATTTTGCATTTTGCACTTAGCATTTTGCATTCACAAGGCCTGAGCCGGCGGCTCAGGCCTTGTGGCCGCCGACCTGCTGGTTCCGGTCCATGGCGGTGCCGGCTTCCTGGAGGTTCATGGCCTTGACGACGGCGTTTTTGCCGTATTTTTTGCGGATGGCCAGAATGGCCTCCTGCTGGCGGCGTTCCTTTTCCTCGGCGGCCTCCCGGGCGGCCTGGGTCTCCGGATCGTCAAAGAGGCTGAGCTGTTGGGGCTCCGCGGCCAGCTCCGCTTCGGGGCGGACCCGGTTGGCCACCACATAGAGGCGGCGCACCGTCAGGCTTGGGTCCGCGATCCGTTCAAAGAGCTCCACCGCCGCCTGGGTGATCCGCTTCGTGGAGGCTGTGTGGCCCCCCAGATTCTGCGATCCGTGGACCCCGGCGGGCATGGAGCGTCCGTACCAGTCCCGGGCTACCGCGCCGTCAAAGGCGCTGCGGGCTTCGGGGGTCTTGAGGTTTTCGATGTCGTAGCCTACCGAGAGGACGATCTGATCCGTGGCGAGGCCCTTGTCCACCAGATCCAGCACCAGGGAATCAGTCATCTCCCGGACGATCAGCCGCGTCTCCTCAAAGCTGTAAGGCCGGTGCAGGACCTGCCCCACCGAGAGGGAGTTGGATTTGGGCTTGTAGGCCTTGATGTCGGCGATGGTACAGGGCTCGTACCCCCAGGCGTGATCGATGAGCAGCTCGGCATTGATGCCGAAGAGCTTGTAGAGAAGCTCCTCGTTCCGGCGCTCGTGGGCCTGGCCCAGAGAGCAGCGGGCGATATCGCCCAGGGTGAACAGCCCGTTGGCCTCCAGCTTCCGGCTGATGCCCCGGCCGATCCGCCAGAAGTCCGTCAGGGGCCGGTGCTCCCAAAGCTGCTCCCGGAAGCGACCTTCGTCCAGCTCGGCGATGCGAACGCCATCCTTGTCTGCCGGAAGCTTTTTCGCCACGATGTCCATGGCAACCTTGCAGAGAAAGAGATTTGTACCGATCCCCGCGGTGGCGGTGACGCCGGTGCGGTTCAGCACGGCCCGGATCATCCGGGCCGCCAGCTCCCGGGCTGTGCACTTGTAAGTGTTCAGATAGGGAGTTACGTCGATGAAGACCTCGTCGATGGAGTAGACGTGGATATCCTCCGGCGCCACGAATTCCAGATAGGTCTGATAGACCCCGGCGCTGCAGTCCATATAGTGGGCCATCTGGGGCGGGGCGATCACGGGCTCCAGCTTCAGCCGGGGATCGGCGCGGAGGCGGTCCGCCATGGCCGAGACGCCGGTAAAGGTTTTGGCGGGTGCCCTCGCCAGACGGCGGGCGTTGATCTGCGCCACGGCCTGCTTGACCTCGAAGAGCCGGGGGCGGCCCGGGATGCCGTAGGCCTTCAGGGCTGGGGAGACAGCCAGACAGATGGTCTTGTCCGTGCGGCTTTCGTCGGCCACGACGAGCAGCGCGTTCAGGGGATCCAGCCCCCGCTCCACGCACTCCACCGAGGCGTAAAAGGATTTGAGGTCAATCGCCACGTATTGCTTTTGCCGCTCCATGCCGGGCCCTCCTTTCCCGCTGTTCTGCCGCCGCTGCCGCCGGTATCGCAGCCCTCGGTATGATGATACCAGGAATAGTATACTATAAATCGCCCGGTTTGAAAAGAAAAAGACGACGGAATGTTCAGATTTTTCGGAGATCGGGGAAAAATCGTTGAAAAACGGCCCAAAATGCGATATCATAATACAGATAGGAATCCGGCTCCCGCCGCTGTTCCGGCGAAGGGAGACGGAATCGCGGGACGACGGAGACACCGGCGCCTGTGTGAAAGGACGAGCCCTGATGAGATTGTATCTTTCCGGTCACGCTGACCGTTACGCCCTGGAGCAGCTTCAGCTCTGCCTCTTTCCCGAGGAGCCCATGGAGTTCTGCGAGACGCCCTTCCGGGGGGATGGGGCCGTTTCAAAGCTGAGTTACGGCACCAAATATCTGACCGCCACGGCGAAAATCACCCGCAACGGGATCAGCACCCGGGGCGTGCAGCGGCTGGCGCTGACAAAGGAAAGCTACGCCCTGCGGCGGCGGATCCTGCAGCGGGCCTACTATCTGGCGGCCCTGCCCCAGCTTCCGGCGGCCCCGCCCTGGGGTGCGCTGTCCGGGGTACGGCCCACCAAGCTCAGCACCCGCCACCTGCTGGCCGGCGGGACTGCCGAGAGCGCGGACAAGCTGATGGAGGAGACTTTTTTTGTGACGCCCGCCCGGCGGAAGCTCTGCGTGCAGGCCAGTCTGGCCTCGGTGGAGGCGGCAAAGCTGCTGGCTCCCTCGGACGTTTCCGTCTACATCGGCATCCCCTTCTGCCCCACCCGCTGCTCCTACTGTTCCTTCGTCAGCCAGACCGAGGGCAGCGCGGGCAGGCTGCTGACGCCCTACCTGGCCTGTCTGCTCCGGGAGATCGAGACCGTCGGCGCGGGGATGAAGCGGGCCGGGCTGACGCTCCGCACCCTGTATATCGGGGGCGGCACGCCCACCACCCTCTTGGCGGAACAGCTGAACTTGCTGATGGAGGCGGTCAACGTGCATTTTGACCGCTCCCGGCTGATAGAATATACGGTGGAGGCCGGGCGGCCCGACACCGTGGATCCGGAAAAGCTGCGGGTCATCCGGGAACTGGGGGCCACCCGGGTCAGCATCAACCCCCAGACCATGAACGACGCCGTGCTCCGGACCGTGGGCCGTCCCCATACCGCCGCCGACGTGGAGCGGGCCTTCGCCCAGGCCCGGGAGGCGGGCTTTGCCAGCATCAACATGGACCTGATCGCCGGTCTCCCCGGGGACGATCCCACCAGCTTCGCCGCCTCTCTGGACCGGGTCCTGGCCCTGGATCCCTCCAACGTCACGGTCCACACCCTGGCCCTCAAAAAGGGGGCGGATCTCTTCACCCGCCGGGAGGCCCTGCCGCCCCAGGCCGCGGTGGAGGAGATGGTGGACCACGCCAACGCGGTGCTGACGGAGCGGGGCTACACGCCCTATTACCTCTACCGGCAGAAATATATGTCCGGCAGCCTGGAAAACGTGGGCTGGTGCCGGGACGGGGATCTGGGCCTCTACAACATCTACATGATGGAGGAGCTCAGCTCCATCCTGGCCCTGGGCGGCGGAGCCGTCAGCAAGCGGAACCTCCCCGAGAACCGCCTGGAACGCCAGTGCAACCCCAAGTACCCCAAGCAGTACGTGGAGCGGATCGAAGAGGTCCTGGCGGAAAAAACTGCCCTGCTGGAACAATTGACAAGCGATGAAAAACAGGGTATAATAACTTAATCGTCATTTTTATATTATATATCATACAGAAAAGGAGTCAACGACCATGCGGCTCGAACTCAACGACATCAACTACGCCCTGCGCACGGACCCCAAAGGCTTCGTCAAGCGCTGCGACAACCTCTATGATAACCGGATCGGCAAGGCCGCCGATCTGGTGGTAAGCCGGCTGAAGAACAGCCGGGTCGTCCTGCTGGCGGGGCCTTCCTCCTCCGGCAAGACCACCACGGCTTCCCGGGTCCGGAAGGCTCTGGCTGACCGGGGCGTCTACGCCCATATGATCTCCCTGGACGACTATTACCGCTCCAAGTCCGAGCCGGACTTCCCCCGGACGCCCAACGGGGAGTACGATCTGGAAGCGCCCGAGGGCCTGGATACGGCTCTGCTGGGCCGTCATCTGGAGGCGCTGGATCAGAATGAGGAGATCCTCGTCCCCCACTTCGATTTCAAGCTCCAGGCCCAGGTGCCGGAGAAATTCCGTCCCCTCCGTCTGCATGACAACGAGGTCGTTATCTTCGAGGGGATCCACGGCCTGAACCCCATGCTCACCGGGAAGAATCCCGAGGCCACCCGGCTTTTCGTCTCCACGGCCTCCTCGATTTACGACAACGACGTGGAGGTCTTCGACCGGGTCTGGATGCGGGTCCTGCGGCGCATTGTCCGGGATTTCAACTTCCGTGCCTCCACCGCGGAGGAGACCCTGGGCATGTGGCGCAACGTCCGCTTGGGCGAGAAGAAGTATATCACCCCCTTTAAGGGCAGCGCGCACTACGCCATCGACTCCTCCCTGGGCTACGAGGTGGCGGCATTCCGCCCCATCGCCGAGCCCATGCTGATCGAGGCCGAGGAGCATCCCCAGCCCAAGCTGGTGGATCTGATCTTAGAGGGACTGGAGGCCTTCGACCCCCTGGATCCCGCCGAGCTGCCGGAGACCTCCCTGCTGAAGGAAGAATTTTTGCCGAGGTAAGTATGGACACTTTATTTTCAAACGTCACCCTCGTCACCATGGACGAGGCCATGCACGTCTGGTACGCGGCTTTTCTGGGGGTCACCGACGGGAAGATCTCTTATGTCGGGAAAACGGCGCCGAGTGAAAAGCCCAGGCAGATCATCAACGGCGAGGGCATGGTGCTGATGCCCGGCCTTATCAACTGCCACACCCATCTGCCCATGAGCCTGCTGCGGGGCTACGGCGACGGCCACGATCTGCACACCTGGCTGTTCGACTATATCTTCCCCCGGGAGGCGAAGATGGACGACCGCGCCGTCAAAGCGGCGACCCTGCTGTCCATCGCCGAGTGCCTGCGCTTCGGCGTCACCTCCGTCTCGGATATGTACGACCACTGCGGCGCCATCGCCGAGGCCGTGGCCGAGAGCGGGATCAAAGCCAATCTCAGCCGGGGCATCACCCTCTGGTCCGAAGACTTCGACTTCGAAAGCTATCCCGCCTGCCGGGAGCTCCGGGAGCTCCACGAGAAGTGGAACGGCTATGACGACGGCCGGATCAAGGTCGAAGCCTCCGTCCACGCCGAGTATACCTCCAACTACCGCCTCTGGGAGGCCCTGGGAGAGTACGCCCTCAACGAGGGTCTGGGGATGCAGATCCACCTGTCCGAGACGAAGAAGGAGCACGAGGAATGCAAGGAGCGCTACGGGCTGACGCCCGCCCAGCTTCTGGACTGCCACCACGTCTTTGACAGCCGCGCCCTGGCGGCCCACTGCGTCTGGCTGGAGCCCGAGGACATGCGGCTTCTGGCGAAACGGAAGGTGACGGCGGTCCACTGCCCCGTTTCCAATCTGAAGCTGGCCTCCGGCAGGGCTGACGTGATTGCCATGGTCAAGGCCGGAATGAACGTGGCCCTGGGCACCGACGGCGCTTCCTCCAACAACAACCTGGATCTCTTTGAGGAGATCAAGGCCGCTTCCCTCATGGCCAAGAATCTCCACGCCGACGCTACGGCCCTGCCGCCCCAGGCGGCGCTGATGATGGCTACGGTCTGCGGCGCCAAGGCCCAAGGCCGGGAAAAGGAATGCGGCATGCTGAAGCTCGGCATGGACGCGGATCTGATCCTCCTGGACTTCACCCAGCCCCATCTCATGCCCTGCCATGACGTGCTCTCCCATCTGTGCTACGCCGCCGCGGGACACGACGTCGTCATGACGATGGTCCGCGGGAAGATCCTCTACGCCGCCGGAAAGTATCCCACCATCGACCTGGAGGCCGTGGTGAAGGAACTGGCGGAGCACGCGATGCCGACGGTGTTCCTCGACAGCGAGGAAAAATGAAGTCGGCCTTCGGCCTAATGAAGCTACCGACTTCATTCGATATGCTGACGGGAAAGGAGTTTTTCTCTTGACCAACATGAACAAAAAACATACCTTCCTGGGCGGCGCGGCGATATTGGCCCTGGCGACGGCCATCGTCAAGGTCATCGGCGCCTGCTATAAGATCCCGCTGGCCGCGCTGATCGGCGACGAGGGCTTTGGGTATTTCAACACGGCCTATGACATCTATTCCGTCCTGCTGATGATCTCCACCACTGGCCTGCCGGTGGCTATGTCGCGGATGGTCTCCGAGGCCAAGACCCTGGGCCGGACGAAACAGATCGAGCGGATCTACAAGACGGCGCACAGGATCTTCCTGCTCATCGGCGTCGTCGGCGCGGTGGGCATGGCCCTGCTTTGCTACGGCCTTGCCGCGTTGATGAGTCAGAAGCAGAGCTGGTTTGCCATCCTCTGTCTTTCTCCCGCCGTCCTCTTCATCTGCCTGATCTCCGCCGAGCGCGGCTTCTTCCAGGGCCAGGGCAATATGCTGCCGACCTCTGTCTCTCAGGTCGTGGAGGCCCTCTGCAAGCTGGTGGTGGGCCTGGTTCTGGCCTTTGTTCTGAGCAGGATCACAGGCAAGATGTCCTTCGCCGCCGGCGGCGCCATCCTGGGCGTCACGGTGGGTACCTTCGTCTCCGTGATCGTGCTGATCCGCTGGCGCCGGAAGGCGGCGGCGACCCTGCACGTGGACTGCCTGGATCCCACAGAGGAAACGACCCGGACCACCGCCCGGAAGCTGCTGGCGATTGCCGTTCCCATTACCATCGGAGCCGCGGGGCTCCAGCTCATCACCACCATAGATACCGCCGTCTATATGCGGCAGCTCAAGCACGTCGCGCTGAAGGAGCTGGGAGAGGACCTGGCCAACGACGTGGGCGACAAGTATAAGGGCATCTACAACTTTGCCCAGACCATCTTCAATATGCCCTGCGCCTTCATCACGCCCATCACGGTCTCCGCCATTCCGGCCATCACCGAGCAGCTCACCCTGCGGAACCGCCGCCAGGCCAACACCGTGGCGGAGTCCGCCACCCGGGTCATGGCCCTCGTTGCCATGCCCTGCACCATCGGCCTGGTGGTGCTCTCGAAGCCCGTCATGCAGCTCCTGCGGGGCTACACCGGGGAAACGCTGGAACTGGCCGCTACGCTGATGAGCATCCTGGCCTTCTGCATCTTCTTCAATTCCTTCGTCCTGGTGCTGAACGCCATCCTCCAGGCTCACCGCTACGTCTATATCCCGGTCGTCAATATGGTGATCGGCGGCGTCGTCAAGGTCCTCATCAATCTGATTCTGGTGAGCAATCCGAAGATCCACATCGTCGGCGTCCCCGTGGGCACCGTGATCTGCTACATGGTTATCTCCATGTTGGATCTCATCGCCCTGCGCCGGGTCCTGAAAAACCCGCCGCGCCTGATGGTCAACGTCATCAAGCCCACCCTGGCCGCCCTGATTATGGGCGTCGCGGCCTTCGGCCTCAACCGCTTGTGTCTGGCCGTCAACCTGCCCCTGCTGATCCGGACCGGCGTTTCCATCCTGGGGGCCGCCGCGGTCTACTTTGTGCTGATCCTGCTTTTGAAGGTCATTACGAAAGAGGACTGCGCTCTGCTCCCCAAGGGAGATAAGATCGCGAAGCTGCTGCGGGTGAAATAAACCGGAGAACCAAAAACACGAAAAAACTTGAAAAAATCACGATTTTTTCAGAATTAACACTTGCGAAAGCGAGCAAAATATGATAGATTTTACGGAGAAATCCGAATACGGCTTTTCGGACCTGGTCCGGCTGGTCGCCGCCCTTCGCGGGCCCGGCGGCTGTCCCTGGGATCAGGTTCAGACCCATCAGTCCATTCGCCGCAATTTCCTCGAGGAAGCCTACGAGGCCTGCGAAGCCATGGATCAGGACGACCCGGCCCACCTGCGGGAGGAGCTGGGGGACGTGCTGCTCCAGGTGGTCTTCCACGCGGGCATCGAGGCCGACGCCGGACGCTTCGACGTGGACGGGGTCTGCGACACGGTTTGCCGGAAGCTCATCGACCGGCACCCCCACCTGTTCGACCGGGCGGAGAGCCGTATGGATTGGGAGGATCTCAAACGGGCCCAGCGCGGGGAACAAACCGTCGCCCAGGCCATGGAGGGGGTCTCCCGTGCCCTGCCCGCCCTCTGGCGGGCGGACAAACTCCTGTCCAAGGCGGAGAAAAGCGGCATCTGGCCTTCAGACGCCGACGCCGCGGAACAGGAATTGACCCAGCAGGTTGCAGCGCTCCGCCGGGCGGAAGGATCGGAGGCGCGGGAGCATCTGGGCCGGGCGCTCTTTGCCCTGGTTCAGCTGGCCCGCAGCGCGGATCTGGATCCCGAGACTGCCCTGACGGAGACCTGTCAGCACTTTATCGGCAGCTTTTCCCAGCGGGAAGCCGCCTTGTCGCAAGACCAAAAGTAAAACAAAGAAAGAGGTATCATCAATGAACAAGACTGAGCTCGTGGCAGCTGTTGCCGCAAAGACTGAAATGTCCAAGAAGAACGCCGAGAAGGCCGTCGCCGCCGTTCTCGAGACCGTGGCCGAGACCCTCGCCGCCGGCGAGAAGGTCCAGCTCGTGGGCTTTGGCACCTTTGAGGCCAGAGAGCGCGAGGCCCGCACCGCCAAGAACCCCCGCACCGGCGAGACCGTCGAGGTCGCTGCCAGCCGCGTTCCCGCCTTCAAGGCCGGCCAGGCTCTGAAGACCAAGGTCGCGAAGTAATTGCGAATAACGGATCAGCCGCTGCCTTCGGGCAGCGGCTTTTTCGTTGTTTGTTGGCGATATGCACAACAAAGCGCGGCGTTTTTCTCCGCTGTTTTCCGCGAAAGCAGGTCGAAAAAGCTTGTGCCGGAGGCGGTTTTGTGGTACAATGGACATGCTCAAGAAGCTCTTCAGAAGCTTCGAGAAATCTAATAAAGGAGAACGCAGTATGAAGACACATCTTACCAAGCGCATCCTGGCCCTGCTTCTGACGCTGATCATGGTCCTTTCCCTGATGCCCATGGTCTTTGCGGATGAACCGGAACAGGATCTTGCAGGCAAAACCGTCATCATGCACACCAACGACACCCACGGCGCCCTCCGGGGCTTCGCCCAGGTGGCCAAGGTCAGGACGGACTTCGAGGCCCGCGGTGCGGACGTGATCCTGGTGGACGCCGGCGACTTCAGCCAGGGCACCACCTACGTCTCCACCAACAAGGGCGCCGCCGCCGTCACCATGATGAACGCCGCGCACTACGACTACGTCACCCTCGGCAACCATGAGTTCGACTTCGGCTACGCCCAGCTCATGCAGAACCTGGAGAACGCGCAGTTCACCACCCTCTGCGCCGACGTCTTCCAGAAGGGGACCGACGTTTCCATCCTGCCCTACTGCGCCATGAACGAGAAGGACGGTCTCAAGATCGGCTTCTTCGGCATGGAGACCCCCGAGACCCAGACCAAGGTCAACCCCGGTCTGATCACCAACATCTATTTCGGCACCAACGAGAATGGCAAGTTCCTCGCCTCTGCCCAGGCTGCCATCGCTGAGCTGAAGGACTGCGGCGCCGACATCATCATCGGCCTGGTCCACCTGGGCGTGGACGCCGAGTCCGAGCCCTACCGCTCCGTGGATCTCTACAACGAGATCAAGGACGACGTGGACTTCCTGATCGACGGTCACTCCCACACCGTCATGACCGAGGGCCCCAACGGCGAGCCCATCCAGTCCACCGGCACCAAGGCCAGCAAGACGGCCTTCATGAACGTGGGCTGCATCGTCATCGACAACGCCACCAAGACAATCGAGGACAACTATCTGATCCCCCTGGGCGAGGACGCGCCGGTCGATGAGACCGTGGCCGCCGTGGCCCAGGAGATCATGGACGCCGTGGACGAAGAGTACGGCGCCGTCTTCGCCAAGTCCGAGGTGGAGCTCAACGGCGACAAGGTCCCCGGCAACCGCAACATGGAGACCAACCTGGGCGACCTCATCACCGACTCCATGCTCTGGGGCGTCATGAAGGATATGGACGCCGAGACCCTGGGCGTGCCCGCTGAGAATGTAGTGGCTATCACCAACGGCGGCGGCATCCGGGCCTGGATCCACAAGGGCGATGTCACCATGAACGACGTCAACACCGTTCTGCCCTTCGGCAACACCATCGCTGTGGTCTATGTCACCGGCGCGGAGCTGTTGGAAGCCATGGAGGCCTCCACCGCCTTTGCTCCCGGCGGCGTGGGCGGCTTCCCACAGGTCGCCGGCATGACCGTCACCGTCAACACCACCAAGGCCTTCGACGAAGGCGATCTCTATCCCGGTTCCACCTACCACAAGCCCAATTCCATCCAGCGTGTGACCATCAAGGACGTCAACGGCAAGGGCTTTGACCCCGAGGCCACCTACGCCGTTGTCACCAACAACTTCTGCGCCGCCGGCGGCGATACTTACTACGTCTTCAAGAACGCCAGCAGCCAGTTCGACACGGGCATCCCGCTGGACGAGATGCTCATGGAGTACATCAAGGAGGAACTGAACGCTGTCATCGGCAGCGAGTACGCCGGTCCTCAGGGCCGCCTCACCATCCTTGACCAGGATCTGAACGGCAAGACCGTCATCCTCCACACCAACGACACCCACGGCGCGCTCATGGGCTTCGCCCAGGTGGCGAAGGTCAAGCACGACTACGAGGACATGGGCGCCGAGGTCCTGCTGGTGGACGCCGGCGACTTCAGCCAGGGCAACACCTACGTCTCCACCAGCAAGGGCGCCTCCGCCGTCACCATGCTCAACGCCGCGGGCTATGACGTCGTCACCCTGGGCAACCATGAGTTCGACTTTGGCTTCGACCAGCTCATGGAGAACCTGACGGAAGCGGACTTCACTGCCATCTGCGACGACGTGTTCTACAAGGACACCGACAGCCCCATTCTGCCCACCTCCATTGCCATCGCCGCCAACGGTCTGAAGATCGGCTTCTTCGGCATGGAGACCCCCGAGACCCAGACCAAGGTCAACCCCGGTCTGATCACCAACATCTATTTCGGCACCAACGAGAATGGCAAGTTCCTCGCCTCTGCCCAGGCTGCCATCGCTGAGCTGAAGGACTGCGGCGCCGACATCATCATCGGCCTGGTCCACCTGGGCGTGGACGCCGAGTCCGAGCCCTACCGCTCCGTGGATCTCTACAACGAGATCAAGGACGACGTGGACTTCCTGATCGACGGTCACTCCCACACCGTCATGACCGAGGGCCCCAACGGCGAGCCCATCCAGTCCACCGGCACCAAGGCCAGCGACACGGCTCTGATGAACGTGGGCATGATCCAGATCGACAACGCCACCAAGACCATTGAGAAGAACGAGCTGATCCCCCTGGGAGCGGAAGCACCGGTTGATCCGGAGGTGGCCGCGCTGGCTCAGGAGATCATGGACGCGGTGAACGAACAGTATGGCGCGGTCTTTGCCCGCTCCGACGTGGAGCTCAACGGCGACAAGGCCCCCGGCAACCGCAACATGGAGACCAACCTGGGCGACCTGATCACCGACGCGCTCAAGTGGAGCGTGCTGAAGGATATGGACGCCGAGACCCTGGGCGTGCCCGAGGAGAACGTGGTCGCCATCACCAACGGCGGCGGCATCCGGGCCTGGATCCACGAGGGCGACGTGACCATGAACGACGTGAACACGGTCCTGCCCTTCGGCAACACCGTGGCCGTGGTCTACGTCAGCGGCGAGGAGCTGCTGGAAGCCCTGGAGGCCTCCACCTACTGCACCCCCACCGCCGTGGGCGGCTTCCCCCAGATCAGCGGCATGAACATCCGCATCGACACCATGAAGCACTTTGACCAGGGCGATCTCTACCCCGGTTCTACCTACCACGGCCCGGCCTCCCTCCGCCGCGTCACCATCAAGGACGTGAACGGCAAGGCCTTCGATCCCGAGGCCACCTATGCCGTGGTCACCAACAACTTCTGCGCCGCCGGCGGCGATACCTACTACGCCTTCAAGGCCGCCTCCAGCCAGTTTGATACCGGAATCCCCATGGACGAGGCCCTCATGGCCTACATCGTGGAGGAGCTGGACGCCGTGATCGGCGAGGAGTACGCCGAGCCCCAGGGCCGCATTGAGGTCTGGAAGGGCTTTGACGACGTCCAGAATCCCGACAAGTATTACTACACCCCCGTCTACTGGGCCTACGACCACGAGCCGCAGATCACCGCCGGCGTCGGCGATAATCTCTTCGGCAAGAACGATCCCTGCACCCGCGCCCAGATCGTGACCTTCCTGTGGAAGGCCTACGGCGAGCAGGAGCCCAGCACCACCGAGAGCCCCTTCGACGATGTCCAGAATCCCGATAAGTACTACTACAAGGCGGTCCTGTGGGCCGTGGAGAAGGGCATCACCTCCGGTATTGACGAGCACACCTTCGGCGTCAAGAAGACCTGTGACCGCGCCGAGGCCGTGACCTTCCTCTGGAACGCCGCGGGCCAGCCCGAGCCCAAGCACCTGGAGAGCCCCTTCGAGGACGTGAAGGTGGGCAAGTGGTACCATAAGGCCGTCATGTGGGCCCTGGAGAACGGTATCACCAGCGGCACCTCTGAGACCACCTTCTCTCCCCACAGCAACTGCACCCGCGCCCAGATCGTGACCTTCCTCTACAATGCCCTCGCCAAGGAGCACGGCTTTGAGTTCCTGGTCACCTCCGACCTCCACGGCCAGATTTACGCCACCGACTACACCCTGCCCTATGAGCAATCCGGCACCTACAGCCGCGGCCTGACCCGCGTGGCCACCTACATCAAGGAGCAGAAGGCCGCCTACGGCGACAACCTCTACGTGGTGGACATGGGCGACACCTTCCAGGGCGCTCCCCTGACCTACTACTACGCCTTCAACAAGCCCGAGGAGAAGGACCCGGCCATCCTGGCCTTCCGTACCATCGGCTACGACATGTGGGTCGTGGGCAACCATGAGTTCAACTACGGTCTGCCCATCCTGACCCGTCAGATGGACTACGCCGTCTCCGAGGGCGACGAGAACGAGAAGCAGCTGACCATCTCCATGGCCAACTACCTCAAGGCCGAGACCAACAGCGACGAGACCAAGGACTGGGCCACCTGGAGAGACGTAGCCCCCTACGTCATCAAGGACTTTGACGGCCACAAGGTCGCCATCATCGGCTTCGGCAACCCCAATATCCCCAAGTGGGACGTGCCCGCCAACTGGGAGGGCATCTACTTCGCCAACATCATCGAGACCTACAGGCACTATGAGGCCGAGATGCTGGAGCAGGCCGACATGATCGTGGTCGTGGCCCACAGCGGCATCGACTCCGATCCGGGCTCCGACTTCATCCGGGAACTGGTGGCCTCCACCAACACCATTGCCTTCGCCTTCTCCGGCCACGAGCACAGGAACTCCATTACTCAGGTCAAGAACAGCGACGGCAAGGAGATCCCCATTCTCTCCCCCTACACCAAGGCCCGCCGCATCGCGCAGGTCCAGGTGGACTGGGTCGGCGCCGGCGAGAAGACCGTCACCCCCGAGCTCAAGAACATGGAGAACTATCCCATTGACGAAGAGCTCGCCGGGCTGCTGAAGCCCTACGAGGTCGACACCTGGGAGAACTACATGCTCCAGCCCATCGGCAAGGCCCTGGGCGACTACCCCGCCGCCAACCTGGGCACCGCTCCCTCCGCCTTCATGGATCTGATCAACACCGTTCAGACCTGGGGCGCTTACGACAACAACGGCGAGAACACCCCCGATAAGACCGAGGACGACACGCCCGCCATGCTGTCCATCTCCGCCCCCCTGACCTCCGGCGACAAGGCCAACCTGATCGCCGAGGGCGACATCTACCTGGGCGATATGTTCGGCCTGTACCGCTTTGAGAACTGGTTCTACCAGATCACCATGAGCGGCGAGGAGGTCCATCAGTGGCTGGAGTTCGCCGCCACCAAGATCCGCGTGGACGGCGAGGGCGTGCCTTACGTCACCAACGGCGACCTGACCTACTACGACGTCATCATGGGCGACGGCTTCCACTACGAGATCGACGTGAGCAAGCCCGAGGGCGAGCGCGTGGTCAACATGAAATATCAGGGCCAGCCCGTGACCGCCGATCAGGAGTTCACCGTTGTCGTCAACAACTACCGCTACAACGGCGGCGGCAACTACGTCAAGTGGCTCAACGACCACGGCTGTGAGTTCACCCCCAACGATCCCGACCGCATCATCTACTCCACCCAGTACGACATGATCCAGGGCGAGGACGAGGGCCAGGCGAGAGCCCTGCTGGTCTCCTACATCAAGAAGGAGACCGCCGAGCACGGCGGCATCACCCCCTTCATCAGCTCCACCTGGGTCGTCCGCAACGGCGAAGCGCCTGAGGAAGGCGTCGTGGAGACGAGCTTCCCCAGCACCGACAATGCGGACATCGAAAAGTACGGCAACATTTTCACCAGCCTGAACGCTGACGAGCTCTTTGCCGCGGGCTTCACCTGGGGCGACCTCGTGACCGTGAAGTTCCTGAATCAGGAGCTGGAGCTGCCCATCGTTCCCACCTACTCCTACGTGGATCAGGGCACTGCTGCCGTCATTGTCGGCAAGGACGGCGAGACCGGCGAGCCTGTGGGACGTGTGAAGATGGCCATCAACATGGGCAACTTCGCCACGGCCTACGGCCTTGCGGATAAGATCACCGAGGGCAGCAGCTACCATTGGGAAGCCAAGGAAGGCGTGACCTTCCCCGTTCCCGTGAACATCAGCATGAAGGAGCAGGGCGGCTATATGGCCGAGCTCCTCCTGCACGACATCAACCGCACCAACAATCGGGACGATTATCCCGCGCTGACCGACGCGGAGTTTGCCAACTTCCGGCAGATCACCACCAACGGCATGGGCGATCATCTCTACCGCGGCTCCAGCCCCATCAACCCCGAGATCGGCCGCAATACCTATGCCGACGCCGCTCTGGCTGAGGCCGGCGTCACCGTGATCATGAACCTGGCTAACGATCAGGCCACTGCCGAGGCCTACGAAGGCTACGCCGACACCTACTATTCCGGGCAGAACATCATCTTCCTGAACCTCGGCGTGGACTTCCAGGCTCCCGACTTCCAGGAAGGCCTTGCCAACGGTCTGCGGCATTTCGCCTCCAACCCCGGCGTCTACTACGTCCACTGCACCGAGGGCAAGGACAGAGCGGGCTTCGTCTCCGCCCTGCTGGAGTGCTTCATGGGCGCGACCTACGACGAGGTTGTGGCCGACTACCTGAAGACCTACACCAACTACTACACCGTGGTGGACGGCGTCCAGCAGCCCCTGAGCGAGGAGACTCTGAACGCCATCGCCGATTCCAACATCATCAAGACTCTCAAGTCGGCCTTCGACGTTGAGGATCTGACGACCGCCGATCTGGCCGCCGAGGCGGAGGAGTACATCACCGCCATCGGCCTGAGCAGCGACGAGATCCTGGCCCTGCGTGAGAATCTGGCCGGCGAGTACGTCGCGCCTCAGCCCACCAGCGGCTACGCGGTCGCGGAAGCCGTCGAGGACGGGGATCAGATCCTCTATGTGGTGGAGTACAACGGCAAGCATTACGCCATGACCAACGACACCTCTGTCAACAACGCCCTTGGCGTTGCGGAAGTTACGGTCGACGAGAACGGCTACGTCACCGAGGCTCCCGACGGCGCTGTCTGGACCCTGGTCGCCGGGGCGGATGGCAAGTTCCAGGCCAAGGATGCCAACGGCAAGTATCTCTCCGCTACCAGCAACTCTTCCACCGTGAAGCTTGCTGACGCGGGCGTGGACTTCGACGTGATTCTCGGCGCCGGCAGCTCCGGTATGGACATCGGAAACAGGCGAATCTTCCTGCGCGACAACAACGGCGTGCTGCAGTTCCGCAATTACGCGAAGTCCAACATGACGTCTTCCGGCTACTGCGCCGTGCTGACCGTCTACAAGTACATCGAAGGCTAAAAAACAATAAAAAAACCCCCGGCTGAGCCGGGGGTTTTTTTATTTCGGGGAGGCGATCTCCCGCTCCAGCTTCCGCAAGAGGGAAACCAGCGGCACGATCAGAGTGCCCAGTGCCAGGTTGCCGATTGCGTGGGTCACGTCCCAGGGGAAACCGGCCGCGATCCAGGCCAGGGTTTTCTTCAGGTCGCCGCCCAGGAAGACCAGACTCTGATATGGCGCGTACAGCGTCCCGTAGGCCAGGCCGAAGAGGCCGCAGACCAGACAGTAGACCGGAACCTGGAGCCAGACAGGCATCAGCTTCGGCAGGGCCATGGTGACCGCCCAGAGGATCGGCCAGAGGTAGAGATAGGGGAACCACCAGACGCTGAAGCCCCAGAGCAGCCCCTCCATGAGGATGAACACGAGGACGGGGATCAGCCCCCGCTTCCGGTAAACCAGGGTGTAGACCATGGTGAGGGTGCTGACCAGCTCCACGTTGGGCAGGAACTCCAGGGCCTGCTTGGAGACGAACTGAATGGTCCCCAGCATGGCAAAGATCAGCAGATGCCGGAGGTCCAGCCTCGGCTTGGAGGCCATATCAGCCCTTGGTGGCCGTGAAGGCGTAGGTCGCGCCGTCGGTGATCGCGGTGGCGTCCACGCCGGTCATGGCGTATTCGCCGTTCTCATAGAAGGCCCAGTACATGCCGTCGGTGTTGTAATCCAGGGTCTCGCTGCCCACGGTCTTGACGTAAAGGCCGTACTCGCTCTCGTCGCCCGCAATCAGGTCCAGGGAAACCAGGGCCTCGCCCACGGTCTCGGCGTCGGTGTGGATGGCGTAGGAGCTGGTCTCGCCGTTGGAGAAGGTCACGTTAAAGTAGAAGAGCTTGTCGCCCTCGCCCAGTTCCTGGGGCTTGGCTTCCTCTGTTCCGGCGGGCTCGGTCTGGGCCTCGGTCTTGGGAGCGTCGGTCTGGGCCTGGGTCTGGGCTTCGGTCTTGGGGGCCTCGGTGGAGGCAGGGGTTTGCATGCATCCGGTCAGAGCCGCCGCCGCAAGCAGCAGGACCAGGAGCAGACACAGAATGGATTTGTTGAAATGCTTCATACAGTGTTCTCCTTTGTTTTTTGAGTTTTTTGATCTTGCAAAGGCTCTGCCGTCATCGGGGAGGCGAAAAACCCTCCCTGCGGGCCGAAGCCCGCCCCGGAGCTCGCGGCGGCGGCAGAACAAGGGCCAGTCTTCCGGCTCACGGCTGAGAAAGCGACCTTCTCAGGGCTTCCCCCAATGGTCTGTTCCCGCTTTGCGGCAAGCGGTAAGCTCTCTCCAAAACACCGTCTACGGCCACGGTCTGGCGCGGGAGTTTGACCCGCTTCCTGATTGAGTGCGATGCACACCCGACTTTGCACCGTGCATTATACTCGGTCCGGGTGGTTCTGTCAAGGAGGAGTTGCAGGAAAAGGCATCAGGGATCAGGCATCTGGCATCAGACACCGCTCCATTGTGCCGCAAAGCGATTACGCTGTCCCCCCGTTCGCAAGGTTCTCGTGGGAAATGGGGATTGACGGAATAAGCGTTCGAACGGGGGACATGGGAAAGCACGCTCAAGCCTCGCGGGCGGTGCCTGATGCCTGGTGCCTATTGTCTGATGCCTCGAAACAGACCGACCGCCTGCCCTTGGGGCAGACGGTCGAGCTGTTTCGCTTATAAAGCCTCCGGGAACAAACGTTCCACTGCCTCGCGGGCGGCGGCCTGCTCGGCCCGTTTCTTGCTGGTGCCGCTGCCGGCGCCCACGGGCCGGCCGTTGAGCAGGACCCGGACGGAGAACTGCTTGTCGTGGTCCGGACCGCTCTCTCCCAGGAGCTCATAGCTCAGGACCTGGTTTTTCTTCTGCTGGACCAGCTCCTGGAGCATGGTCTTGTAGTCGGCGTTGAGCTTGACCCGGGCTCCGGCGTCCACCAGCACGTGCTCGTAGATGAAGCGCTTGGCTGCCAGGAGACCGCCGTCCAGGTAGATGGCGGCGATGACCGCCTCCACCACGTCGGCGATGATGGAGATCCGCTGGCGTCCGCCGCCGGCCTCCTCGCCCTTGCCCAGGCGCAGGTGGTCTCCCAGACCCAGGGCTTTGGCGGTCTCGGCCAGGCTGGCTTCGCAGACCAGGTCGGCCCGGAGCTTGGTCAGCTCGCCCTCGTGGAGCTCGGGAAAGGCGGCGATCAGATAGTCCGCCGTGGTGAAGCCGAGGATGGAGTCGCCCAGGAATTCCAGGCGCTCGTAGCTCCGCAGCCCGTCCTTATAGACCTCGTTGGCGTAGGAGGTGTGAGTCAGGGCCGTTTCCAGCAGGCTCAGATCCCGAAAGGTATAGCCGATGGTTTTCTGGAGTTCGCGCATCACTGGGCCTCCCTGGGCAGGATCATGGAATCGATGTTGTCGGCGATGGCCTGGCAGACCCCGGCATCCACCGCGGCTACGGCCTGCTTGATGGAGCTGAAGACAGCTTCGGCGTCCGCCGAGCCGTGGGCTTTAATCACGGGCTTGGAGATGCCCAGGAGCATGGTCCCGCCCACCCGGCGGTAGTCCATGATGGAAAGGGCCTGCTTCAGATCCTTCTTCAGCAGCAGGGCGGCAAACTTGGTCTTGAGGTTCTTCATCAGCGTGTGCTTGATCAGCGAGCCGAGGAACAGGCCCGTGCCTTCGAGACCCTTCAGGAAGATGTTCCCGGAGAAGCCGTCGGCCACCAGTACGTCACAGTCGCCCAGCATGGCCTCGCGGCCCTCTATGTTGCCCACAAAGTTGATGACGCCTTTGTCCCCGGCCTCTTTGAGCAGCTTGTAGGCCTCCTTGTGCAGGGGATCGCCCTTGGAGTCCTCGGCCCCGTTGTTCAGCAGGGCGACTCTGGGATTCTCGATTCCGAGATTCAGCTTGGCGGCGAAGGAGCCCATGCAGCCGAACTGCAGCAGGAACTCGGGGGTGCACTCCACGTTGGCGCCGGAGTCGATCAGGATCAGGCTGCCGGTCTTGGTGGGGATGGTGGGGCCGAAGGCCGCCCGGCGAATGCCCCGCACCCGCTTGACGACCAGAGTCGCTGCGGAGAGCAGACCGCCAGTGGAGCCCGCGGAGACAAAGGCGTCGCCGCCGCCGTCAGCCAGATGCTTGAGGCCCTTGACCATGGAGCTCTCCTTTTTGGTGCGGACTACGGTGGCGGGATCGTCGTGCATGTCCACAACCTGTTCGGCGTCCATGAGCTCCACGCCGGAGGGCAGCGTCTCAATGCCCTGCGCCTTCATCAGCTCCAGAAGCTCTTCAACGCGGCCCACGAGGACGATCTCAATGCCGAGCTCCCTGGCGGCCCGGAAGCCGCCTTCCAAGAATGCCAACGGGGCGTTGTCCCCGCCCATGGCGTCAATGATAATCTTCATGTATCTATGCCTCCCTGTGTATATTTCGGGGGTAATAATTCCAAAGCTCTCTGCGCAATGGCGAAGTTTTTATTCGCTTTTCCTTTTACACGGCGGCCGAGGGGCGGCAGCAGCCCGAAATTGATGTTCATGGGCTGAAAATGGGTGATCGAGGGGTCGCTGATATAGCGGCCCAGAGCGCCGATGGCGGTTTCCGCCGGAAAGTCCGGCACGGGCTCGCCCCTGACGCGGGCGGCCATGCAGAGGGCGGCCAAAAAGCCCGAGGCCGTGGACTCCACGTAGCCCTCCACGCCGGTCATCTGCCCGGCAAAGGCCACCAGCGGGTTTCGCCGGTCCGCGTAGCTTTTATCCAACAGACGGGGGGAGTCTAAAAAGGTGTTCCGGTGCATGACCCCGTAGCGGAGGAATTCCGCGTTCCGAAGGGCCGGGATCATGGAGAAGACCCGCTTCTGCTCCGGGAAGCGCAGGTGGGTCTGAAACCCCACTATGTTGTAGACCGTCCCCGCGGCGTTGTCCTTCCGGAGCTGCACCACGGCGTAGGGATCCCGGCCGGTCTTCGGGTCCGGCAGCCCCACGGGCTTCAGGGGGCCGAAGCGCAGGGTGTCCTCGCCCCGGCGGGCCATGACCTCCACGGGCATGCAGCCCTCGAAAACCTTGCTGTCCTCAAAGCCGTGGACCGGGGCCTCTTCGGCGGCGGCCAGCTCCCGGACGAAGGCCTTGTACTGGGCCTCGTCCATGGCGCAGTTGACGTAGTCCGGGGTCCCCCGGTCATAGCGGGAGGCGAACCAGGCCTCCGTCATGTCGATGGACTCAAAGCTCACCAAAGGGGCGGCGGCGTCATAGAAGTTGAGGTAGCCCGCGCCGCCGAAGTATTCCGCGATGGCGGCGGACAGGGGCTCCGAGGTCAGGGGGCCGGTGGCGATGATGACGGGCCCCTCCGGGACGGCGGTGATCTCCTCGGAAACCACGGCAATGTTGGGATGGGAGCGGAGCTTTTCCGTGACCAGACGGGAGAAGCCCTGCCGGTCCACAGCCAGACAGCCGCCGGCCTCTACCCGGGCGGCGTCGGCGCAGGCCAGGATCAGGCTCCCGCAGCGCCGCAGCTCCTCCTTCAGCAGGCCCACGGCGTTTTCCAGCCGGTCCCCGCGCAGGGAGTTGGAGCAGACCAGCTCGGCAAAGTCCGGACTGTGGTGGGCGGGGGTCATCTTCACGGGCTTCATCTCGACGAGCCGGACCCGCAGGCCCCGCTCCGCCAGCTGCCAGGCCGCCTCGGAGCCCGCCAGCCCCGCGCCGACGACGGTAACTGTTTTGTCGTTCATAAGCATACTTCTCGTTTTTTGTGTAGGGACAAGCCTTGCTTGTCCGGCATTCGGAACGAATGCAATTTGCCGAAGGCAAATCCGGAGGCAAATGAATACTGAAGACTTAAGACTTAAGAATGAATAATTGCGGTGTCGCTTCGCGAGAATTTGAATTTCATTTTTCAATTCGCCGAATTGAAAAATACCACAATTATTCACTATTCACTATTCATTATTCACTTTTCAGCAGCTCCCGCGCAGAATCGCCCTCCGGGCGATTGTTTGCTTCGCAAACCGGACGAGCGCGGCTCGTCCCTACAATGTCTTTCCTACGCTTCCGTCTTCTTCGTCTTTTTCGCCGTGGTTTTCTTTGCCGCAGGCTTCTTGGCGGTCGTTTTCTTCTTCGCTGCTGCTGTTTTCTTCGCGGTAGCCTTTTTGGCGGTCGTCTTCTTTGCTGCCGTCTTCCGGCCCGCCGTCTTCCCTGCTCCCTGCTCCTTGCTCTCCGCTCCCTCCGCTGTCTCGGCGGCTTCGGGCTTCTTGTAATACCCGCGCTTGTCCTCGGGCAGGAACTTCTCGCAGTTCTCGTTGATGCAGAAGGGCTTCATCCGGCCCTTGCCGGAACGCTTGAACATGGTCTGGCCGCAGGCGGGGCAGTCCTGATCCGTGGGCACGTCCC
>CAMUYE010000028.1 GCA_947164825.1 uncultured Clostridia bacterium | reverse complement strand
CCCGGCGCACACTGGCGGATGGTCTTCTCGCTGCCGCCCATGCCGCTGCCCTCGTTTGTGCAGAGCGGAAGGATCGTCTTGCCCGTGAAGTCATAGCGCTCCAGGAAGGTGGCCACCGCCATGGGAATGGTCCCCCAGTAGTTGGGGTAGGCCAGAATCACGGTAGCGTAACCGTCGATGCTGTCCGGGTAGTGGGTCAGTTCGGGCCTGGCCTTCTCCCGAAGGTCCCGCTTGGCCTCGTCGATGCAGGTCATGTAGACCGGGGAATAGGGGTTCTTCATTTCGATTTTGAACAGATCCGCATCAATCATGTCCTTCATGAGATTGCAGACGATCTCGGTGTTGCCCACCTTCACGTAGCGCATCGCACCGCCGAAGTAGTTTTCGTCCGCTCTGGAAAAGAAAGCAATCAGGGTTTTCGACATTGTGTTGTCCTCCGTTTCTGTATTTTCTGATTGGATTATAGCAGATTTTTCTTGCAAAGTCCAATTGAAAATGTATATAATTGATTTAAGAATTAAATCGCTGGAGGACAATATGACGACGAAACAAATGGATTACTGCATCGAGCTGGCGAGAACGCTGAATTTCACCCGTGCCGCGGAGAACCAGTTTGTGAGCCAGCCGACCCTGACCTATCAGATCAAGCTGCTGGAGGACGAGGTGGGCTTCCCGATCTTCACCCGCAGCGGCAAGGGCGCGGCCCTGACCCCTGCCGGGGCGCAGTTTGTGAGCTTTCTGTCCGGAATGCGGGAGGATCTGAAACGCGCCGTGGAACAGGGGCAGAATTTCAGCGCGAAATATCGGGACAGCATTTCCGTCAGCATGATGGTCCGCCAGGCCCTCTTCTTTCTGCCGGAGGCCATGCGGCTCTTTGCCGGGCAGTTCCCCGAGGTGCAGATTGTCCCGAGGTTCGAGTATGAAAACGGGATCGAGGGCTTCCTGAAAAATGAGACGGACCTGCTGTTTGCGTTGAAGGAGCAGACCAGGCAGATCCCCGGCATCCGGGTCCACGAGCTGTTTGAAAGCCGGATCTACCTGATCGCCCAGCGGGAGGACCCGCTTGCCGCGAAAAACCGGATCACGGAGGCGGATCTCTACGGCAGGACCCTGATGGTGGGCGGCGGCTCTCCTCCGGCCCTGCGCGCCGTCCAGCACCGACTGATCGGCAGCAGCCGCATCGACTACTTCAACAGCGCCGACCACGACACCACCCTGACCAACGTCGCCGCGGGCCGCGGGGTCTGCCTCGCGCCGGGCTTTCTGAACGACCACAGCGGCCAGTTCGCCTGGATTCCCTTTGCCTGTGAAGAACACTTTTCCTGCGTCCTTTGCAGCCACAAAGACGACCAGCGCCCAAGCCTTGCAACGTTTCTCGCGATCCTGAAAGGCCTCTACCGCAACGCAGTCGCGTTCCCGCTGTAGGTTTCATGAACTTGTATCAAATCATGGTATTCCGCCTACCGCTTCTGCAGATCCTTGAGCAGCGCCTCGAATGCCGGCACCAGCGGAAGACTGCGATGGGAGGATTTCGTCTTCGTCCGATCCTTTTCCACCTCCACAGATTTGCCTTCCAGACAGGTCTGTGTTACAATGTGCCTGATGGTGATGATCTTGTTCTCAAAGTCGATTGCGTCCCATTTGAGGCCCACCACCTCGCTGCGGCGCAGACCGTAGAAGGCAGCCAGGATGACGCCCAGCTCCAGCTCCGTCCCCTTCACCGCGGCGAACAGCTCCTCCAGCTCCTTGCCGTTGTAGGGCTTGCTCTCAAAGCGCATCTTCTTGGGCCGCTGAACCTTATCCGCGGGATTGCTGTCGATCAGATCGGTTTTATCTTAACTACCGCGAGCAGGAAATGCTCGCCGCCCACCTGGGTTTCTGCCCGGAATGCTTCAGCGTTCTGGAACGTATCGGCCCCAGCGAAAAATGGTATGACTGTGTTCCCCGAAAGAAGCTCCCCTATGACGACATTTCCGTTTCCCATGGCCTTTCCAGCCCGGATTCTGCACAGCGAATATGTGAACAAGCACTTAGGAAACTGCGGATGATTTTTATGATATTATAATGCCTCCATGCCGACAGGCCTGGAGGCATTACGCCATTCTTTGAAAAGATTTTTTCTACTACGCAATATCATAATTGATTTTTCGGTCTAAATAGATGAAGACAGAAAATGACAATGGGAGGTGATGCTGTGACAGACCAGGAATTGATTCAGTTAATATTTCTTAGAGACGAGCAGGGACTGTCGGCGCTGCAAGAGTGCTATGCAACATGGTGCGGCAGTATCATTTTCCGTTTGCTGGAAAATGAAGAGGATACACAGGAGGCACTGAACGAGCTTTGGCTTCGGATTTGGAACAGCATCCCGCCAGCCAGGCCGGAAAACCTGAAAGCCTATCTTGCAAAGGCCGCGAGAAACACCGCGATCCACTATCTGGAACGGGAGAGCGCACAGAAACGAAAGCACATTTCAATCCTGCTCAGTGAGCTTTCCGATTGCCTCCCGGATCCTTCCGCGAGCAGGACGGCGGAGGCCCAGGTGCTGCGGGATGCGCTGAACGGTTTTGTGCGAGGCTTGTCCCCACGGGAGCGTGAAGTGTTTGTTTACCGCTATTGGTACGGCGAGAGCATTGCCGACCTGCAAAATCGCATGGACTGGACGCAGAGCAGAATCACAAGCCTGCTGTACCGGCTGCGAAAACGGCTGAAAAAACATTTGGAAAGGGAGGGCGTTTGGAATGTCTGAGTTTCAGATCTTCAAGGAACTGACGGAACTGGACGATGATCTGATATCGCAGAGGCAGACAGAAGCACAGCCCCGTCCTGTCGCCAAAGCGATCACCCGCCTGCCGCTTGTGGCTGCGATCCTGGTTTTGATGGCGGCGACCGTCTATGCCGTAGGTTTGACGCTCACCGTCAGATATTTGGATCGTCCCATCGAACGGGACGGTTTTACTCTGACACAGAAGCCAGGGTACGGCGTTACCTTGGAGGAGGGTTCATACGCTGCGGAGATCGATTATCACCTGGAACCGGTCAAGCTGCAAAGCAGCGAGCTGCAGGCAGACATGCTGACCGAAGCATGGGAGCACTGGACCTCCGGATACGAGCATTTCACCGGAACCTGGCTGCTGGACGAGAGCGGGGCTAGGCGGCGCTTTGACGGGCTCGCGGAGGCCGGGGAGGCGCTGGGCCTGCCGCTGACGCGCTCCGACGCCTTGGACCGGGCGGACGGCCCCTGCTACGTGCGGCTGCTGATCGCCGATCCCGCGGAGGCCGCGCTGGAATACGCCAATACCGGAAGGATCAGCCCCGCCGCCCTGATCCTGGAGGACGCGCTGGCCCTGGAAGGCAGCGAGAGCGGCCTGTCCGTTTTTGTCGCTCTGGGGGACAGGCTACCCCCTTCCTTTCAGCTGCGGGAGCTGCAATTCCTGCATCAGGAGGGAGAACCAAAGGAGCAGAGATTTCAGGTAAAAAACGGTCCTGAGCTGATTCTGATGCAGACCGGAGCAGAGGACGAGGACTATAACAGCTGCGTCGTGGTCTGGTGCGAAAATGGGATCGGGTATCTGGCGGTTCTGCGTGGAAGATGGAACGGCATCAAGGCAGAGGACTTGCTGATGCCGCTGCTGAGTGAATTGAAATTACCATGAACGGAGGAGTACCCATGAAAAAATGCATCTTGATGCTGATCGTCCTTTCCCTGCTTTTCATCGGCTGCGCCAGGGAACTGCCAGACTATGAACTGCCGTCAAGGCAAACGGAGCAGGCCGAATCCGGAGAGAGCCAACCGGTGGAAACAAAGGAATGGGAGGAATTCAATACCTATCCGGTGGAGCTGGACCTAGACCCGCTCTTGGGCCACGCGGACCACGAGATTGTCTTCCTGCAGGGGAAATACGCCCAATACTACGACGTGGAGCTGAACCGGTATTTTGCCTTCTGCAGTCAGCCCAACTGCGTCCACAACGACGAGAACTGTCCTTCCTATATCGGCGGACAAAGCATCACGGATACAGATTACGTCGTCTCCGGTGATAGCGTTTACGCGGTCTGCATCGACGCAGAGCGCACACTGCGGCTGCGGCAGCTCAAGCCGCTGAGCGGGGAGAAAACCGATCTGTACACCAACACCCTGCCCGAGGATGTCCACGACAAGGACGAGAATGGCACGGCCCGGAGCGTGAGCTGCTATTTTGAACGGGCGGAGCTGCTGCTGACAGGCAGCACCCTGATCCTGCAATATGAAACCCATCGGTATGAACAAACGGAGGCCTACGCGCAGGTCGTTGAAGAAAACGGGGATCTGAGTATCATTCCAACCGGTGATGCCATTCACACGGGGGAGAAAATCATCCTGCGGTATGACATCAAAACCCAAACGCTGGAGGAGCTTCTCCGCATTGAGTTGCCCATCTACGGAGGAACGCAGTTGGACTCAGATCGGATCGTGGACGCATCTGACCGCTATGCACTGTTCATTGCCCACGAAAACCTGAAGGAGCCGCCCATGACGCCGGAGGAATACTATCGGAGCATAGGCGACGAGTCGGCCCTGGAGGCTTACCGCACCGGCAAGGACGAGCGTTATCTCGAATACACCGCAGCAATTTTCTCATCCAGCGCCTCAGGGAAGGCGATGCTTTGGGATCTGGAAACCGGCGAGAAGACCGCGCTCTGCGGATCTGACGCCCTGCACATGGACAGCGTGAACGCGCTCCGGCAACACAGCGTCTGTTACGTCAAGGACGGGCAGCTTTGGCGCTGCGAGCTCGAAGACGGCTCGCAGTCGAAGCTGCTGGAAGTGGACGGCAACGTAGACGGAAGCATCGGCGTCATCGAGCAGTGGGACGGGCGGGTTTTTTTCAATACCTGGAAGCCCATAGACGGCGAATCCGCGCTGTGGACCTGGTACTGGTATGAGCCCGCCACGGGAGAGCTGCGGCAGTTCCACACCGGCCTTCTGCCCTTCTGCATCAAGGCGGAAACGGATCATTATTTTATCGGTATGGATTATAACGGAAACTACAGCGCTTTGAGCAAGCAGGATTTCTACAATGAGAGATATGACGCGGCCCAAACCATCGGGAATCTGTATCTGGTGAATTGAGATGGAGCTGATAATTGAGCGGCTTTGCAAAAGCTACGGCGATACCCAGGCCTTGAAGGACTTCTCCTGCACGCTGACGGAAGGCGTCTACGGTCTGCTGGGGCCCAACGGGGCGGGAAAGAGCACGCTTCTGAACGTCCTTTCCCGCAATCTGAGGCCGACAAGCGGCAGGGTTCTGCTGGGTGGAAAAGACATCACACGTCTTGGCACAGCATGGCTTTCACGTCTTGGCTTCATGCCCCAGCAACAGGCGCTTTATCCCAGCTTCAGCTCCCGGGACTTCCTGGGCTACTGTGCAGCCCTGCGGGGCATGAAGCGTCGGGAGGCCGGCGCAGCCATATCGAAGGTTCTGGAACAGGTGGATCTGTCGGAGAAGGCAGACGTCCGCATCTCCGCCCTCTCCGGCGGAATGAAGCAACGACTGCTTCTGGCGCAGGCTCTGCTTGGAGACCCGGATCTGCTCTTGCTGGACGAGCCCACCGCAGGTCTGGACCCCCGCCAGAGGATCGCTGTGCGGAACCTGATCGCTTCCGTGGCCGCGAGAAAGATTGTCCTGATCTGCACGCATGTGGTCCAGGACGTTGAATCCATCGCTAAGCAGATTTTGATTCTGAAAAAGGGCATTCTGATCGAGCAGAAAACGCCATCCGAGTTGATCTCCGGCCTGCAGGACGGCGTGCGGGAGCTTGTTGTATCACCGGAGCGGCTTGCTGAACTGGAAGCTGCATATACGATCTCAGCAGTTTCCCCATTGGAGGACGGGCGTCTGTTGGCCCGTGTGGTTACAAACGAGCAAATCGGGGAAGCCGTGCAGCCGACATTGGAGGACGTGTATCTGTATCATTTCGGAGGCGAGCATGATCCGGTATGAACTGAAAAAGCTGCTGCGGGGCCAGACGGCGGCACTGTTTGCCGCCCTGCTGCTTCTGAACGTCTTTTTGGTTGCGCAGCTCCGGGCTCCCGGCGTTGGTTGGGAATATGATGCCCGGGATATTCAGACGCTCTACGCGGCAATTACCGACCTGGAGCCGCAGGAGGCTGCGGAACGTCTGGACGCGCTTCATGAGCGTCTGCTGGACAGCTTCTGGAACGGTGAATGGGACGGCCCCTTGATTACCGGCGACGTGGACGGGGACCTGGGCGTGGTCGGCTCCGTTCTGGAGCGCGCCAAGGAGACAGCGGGCTATCCGGCTTATCTGGAAAACGTCCTGGCGACTCAGGCCCATCTGCTCACGCTGCCGGTTTACCGGGACCCGCAGAGCTTTGGAAGACAGAACCTTCTGATCTCCGGCGAGGTTTACAGCCGCCTGACGGACGTGAAACCGCGGCTCTGCTATACCGGCATGGCGGAAACGCTTCCGGGCGGACGGATCACGGACGTGCTGCTTCTGCTCTTCGCCCTGTTAACAGCACTGACGCTCTTTTCGGAGGAACGGAAGCACCGGACCCTCCTGCTCCCGCTGCGGCGAGGCCGGGGACTGCTGTTTTTGGCTAAGCTGGCGGCGGGCGGCATCCTGCTTGCGCTGGGAGTGCTCCTGCTCTACGGGTGCAATCTGTTCATCGGCCTGCTGCGCTGCGGCATGACGCCCCCGGATGCGCCGATCCAATCCGTCTTCGGCTTTCAGCAGAGCCCCTGGCATATCACGGTGGGCGGGTATTACGCACTGTTTCTGCTTGCAAAGTGGATCGCGGTCTGCTGCGTCTCGGGCGTGTTGGTCCTGGCCTGCAACGCGGTACGAAATCCCATCGGGGCCGCGGCGCTGGGGCTTGGCCTGCTCTTTGCAGCCGCTCAGCCGACGCAAGCCGCAAGCCCGCTTCTCTCCGCCTGCGGACTTCTGCGGCTGAGCGATACGGAGCGGATGTTCCAAACCTACCTCAATCTGGACTTGTTCAGCAGCCCTGTCCCGGAGGCGCTGTTTGCGCTGGGCCTGTGGGCCTGCCTCGGCGGACTTTGCCTTGGCTGGGCCGCCGTCCTCTGGCGCGTTCGCAGTCCGATCCCGACGGAGCGAAAGCGGAGTGTCGTTCTCACACGAAAAAAGAAACCCGGCACGCTGTTTGGCTATGAGGCGCGAAAGCTGCTGCTCACAGAACGCGGTCTGCTGATCCTGCTTGCGTTTTTATGTTTGCAGCTCTGGACCTACCGCGATTTCCCAGAGCGTCTGGGTTCTGACGATTATCTCTATTTGAACTACGCCGACGTTTTGAAAGGCGCACCGGATGCCGAAAAGGACGCCTGGCTCGACAGACGGCAAGAAAAATATGATACAGTGTATGCGCAGCTTGCGGAGCTTGACAGGCGCCTGGAAGCGGGGCAAGTCACGCCGGAAAGCCATCAAATCCAAGCCGGTATGCTGCAGCAGGAGCTCTACGGCGAGGAACTGCTTCAAAAAGTACGAGGGCAGTATGACCAGGCAAAGCAAAACGACGGTCAATTCGTTTCCCTGTTGGGCTGGGAGCGTCTGTTCGGACGGCGCGGCGTCAGGAATTGGATCGGACTTGGAATCAAGCTCTGTCTTGCCGTTGCGCTTGGCCTGTCATCCGTTTGTGCCATCGAGACCGAAACCGGAATGGCGCAGCTTCTGAACTGTGCGGTAAGAAAAAAACAGGCGCGGAGGTATCGGCGCATTCTGGCTTTCAGCTATACGACGATCGTGTTCTTTATCGCGACGATCCCATATATGAACGCAGTCCGCAGTGTTTACGGGATAGACGGGCTGAACGCACCGGCTGCCAGCGTTCCGCAGCTTTCTATCAGAATCGGAACGGCGGGCTTGTCGCTGGCTTTGTACGCAGTTGGAGCTTTTCTTCTGAGTGTTCTCGCGTCAATGCTTGTTTGCATTTTCTCAAAACGATTCCGCCGCAGCATCAGCGCATTGATTGCCTCCTCCGCTTGCTTACTGTCGCCGCTTATCGTGCTTTTTCTTACCTCATAATAAATCATGTTTATGGGCGATACAGATTATTCTGTACCGCCCATAACAGATTCTTTCCGATTATGCGAAGATCAAGTCATTGATTACGATTTCCTCCGCACGGTTTTTAATGTTGTTCATGGCCCGCACCCACGCCGTTTGATCTTGGGCCTTAAGCTGCTCAGTGACGCCTTCGGCCTGGGACATTTGAGCGGTCAGGCGCTCCATCATCTCGTTGGCCTGCCGGTCGATCTCCTCCAAATGAGCGTTCAGGCTGCCCTCCAGCAGCATCCCGTCGAAGATCCCGCGGTGGTCTCGAAGATACTTGTGTCGCATAGTCCCGTACTTGCCGATCCTCGGCGCCTCAAGCGGATCAAGGTCTGGAATCAGGTAGTCTCCTTCCCAGTGGTAGGTCAATTCTTGCATTTCTTTTTCCTCCTTCGTTTTTTCATGTAATTCTTTACGTTGGCGCACGATGTGCGCTTCTACAACGAGTTCCTGCGGAAGCAGTGTTTGCTTTTTGCCTTTAGCAGCTTAAACAGCAAGGCATCAACATCCTCCGTCGGCTTTCCGGCCTGGATCAAGTGGTTGCGGAAGCTGTTCAACCCGATAATCGCCAACCGATGCTCCGAGCTGCCCATGTAGATATAGCGTTTATCTCGTCGCATATACAATTCGCCTCCTTCGGTTTCATTGTACCCGAAGAAGGCGAGCTTGTCGAATGTGCGAAATAGATTAATTTTCCACACAGTATTATGAGTACAGCAAAAGCCTGTAGAACAACAGTTTATAGGTTGCACTATAGGCTTTTGCTTTGTCTCACAATGCCAGGACTAATAATTCATGAATACTTCCTTATCAGCCTCTGGCATTTGGCGGCTGGCTTTTTTGAGCTGTTCTTCATTTGAAAAACAGTATCAATCTTTCGCGGAATGTGAAAAAAGCCTTGCAAGCCAAAGGATTCTGTGCTACACTGGATCCAAAGAACGGAGGGATAAGATGCGCTGAGTGATTCCGACTTGATGATCGTACGTCCGGCGGCTGCGGCCGTCCGGTTTTGTGCGCCGCAAGCAGGAATTCACCGCGCTGCATCCGCCTGACAGAGGGGTAGTATGGCTGCGGGGCTTCCTGCAGCCATTTTTGCGTTTTGCGGCGGAAGACTGAGCGGCGCAAACTGTGCGCCGCTGCAGAGCGCGTCTCAAATCAGGAGGAAAGCTATATGGCGTTGATATCAATTCAGGATCTGACCTTTGGCTATGACGGCAGCGCGGAGCTGCTGTTTGAACACGTGAGTTTTCAGCTCGACACCGACTGGCGCCTCGGTTTCGTGGGCCGGAACGGCCGGGGAAAAACAACGTTTCTGCGGCTGCTGATGGGGCAATACGAGTACCGCGGGCGCATCAGCGCCCCCACCGCCTTCGACTACTTTCCCTTTCCGGTGGCCGACGACCGGGCGACGGGGGCGGAAATCGCGGAGCGCTGCTGCCCCGGGCTGCCCCGCTGGCGGCTGCTGCGGGAACTGGCCCAGCTGGAGCTGGACGAAGCGGCGCTCTACCGTCCCTTCGCCACCCTCTCCAACGGTGAGCGGACAAAACTGCTGCTGGCGGCCCTCTTTCTGCGGGAAAACCGCTTCCTGCTCATCGACGAGCCCACCAATCACCTGGATCTCCACGGCCGCGAGGTGCTGAGCCGCTACCTCCACGGGAAGAAGGGCTTCATCCTGGTCTCCCACGACCAGGCCTTCCTGGACGGCTGCGTCGACCACGTGCTGTCCATCAACCGGGCCACCATCCAGATCCAGAAGGGCAACTGCTCCACCTGGATGGAGACCTGCCGCCTGCGGGACGAATTCGAGCTGGTGGAGAACGCCCGCCTGAAGAAGGAGATCAACCGACTGGAACAGACGGCGCGGGAGAAATCCGCCTGGGCGGACAAGTCCGAGCGGGAAAAGCTCGGCGCCGGGATGGCGAAGCCCTACCTGGTGGAAAAGTCCCGCAAGGCCAACAAGCGGGCCAAGGCCATCGCCGGGCGGCAGGAGGCCGCCATCGAGGAGAAGAGCCGCCTGCTGAAGGACATCGAGAAGGCCGACAGCCTGCACCTGCCCTGCCTCAACTACCGGAGCGAGATTCTGGCGGAGCTGCGGGACGTCACCGTGGACTATGGCGAAGGCCCGGTCTTCGCCCCGCTCAGCTTCACGATCCGCCGGGGGGATCGGCTGAATCTCGTGGGCCCCAACGGCGCGGGCAAAACCAGCCTCCTGCGGCTCCTGACCGGGGAGGCAGCTCCCGCCGGCGGCACGCTGCGGCTGGCCGGCGGCCTGGTGATCTCGTATCTGCCCCAGGACACCGGGGGCCTGGCCGGTTCGGTGGCGGACTACGCCGAGCGGTACGGCCTGGACCGGACCATGTTCCTGACCTTCCTGCGGAAGCTGGACTTTCCCCGCAGCCAGTTTGAGAAGCCCATGGAGCAGTTCAGCATGGGCCAGCGGAAAAAGATCCTCCTGGCCCGGAGTCTTTGCGAGCCCGCCCACCTCTACCTCTGGGACGAGCCCCTGAACTACATCGACCTGCTCTCCCGGGGTCAGATCGAGGAGCTGCTGCTGGAAAGCAGGCCGACGATCCTTTTTGTCGAGCATGACCGGCTCTTCTGCGACCGGGTTGCCACGGGACGAGTCGCGCTGGAGCGGCCATAAAGTAAAAAAATCTCTTTACTTTTTTCGGGTTTTACGGTATTCTATAGGCGTACGAATCCACCCCACAAATACTGACAGGAGGTAACAGTTATGAAGTTCGTATGTCCCGTCTGCGGGTACGTCCACGAGGGTGACACCCCTCCCGAATTCTGCCCCATCTGCAAGGTTCCCGGCTCCCGTTTCACCAAGGTCGAGGGCGAGATCAAGCTGGCCGCTGAGCACGTCTTCGGCGTCGGCGCCAAGCTGGACAACGTCCCCGAGGAAGACAAGAAGTACATCCTCGAGCAGCTCAAGGCCAACTTCACCGGCGAGTGCTCCGAGGTCGGCATGTACCTCTGCATGGCCCGCATCGCCCACCGCGAGGGCTATCCCGAGATCGGCCTGTACTGGGAGAAGGCCGCCTACGAGGAGGCCGAGCACGCTGCCAAGTTCGCAGAGCTGCTGGGCTCTGAGCTGGAGCCCAAGATGACCGCCTCCACCAAGGAGAATCTGAAGTGGCGCGTCGACTGCGAGTACGGCGCCACCCAGGGCAAGTTCGACCTGGCCGCCTGCGCCAAGAAGAACGGCCTGGACGCCATCCACGACACCGTCCACGAAATGGCCCGCGACGAGGCCCGTCACGGCAAGGCCCTGGAAGGCCTGCTGAAGCGCTACTTCTGATTGCGAGGAGATGTCGGCCATGGATCAAAATAACCCGTTGGAGGAGCTTCTGGAAACACAGAAGGCCGCTCTTGAAAAATTGGCGTCGATTCACAAATGGGTCGTGTTCTTCGGCATTCTGGCAATCGCCGCCCTGGTTCTGGCTGTTTTAGGCATGGTCAACTGATCTCGGTTTTCTCAGATACAATCAAGCATTTTGAGAGGGGAAGGAGAACTCCTTCTCCTCTCTTTTTTGTCCGTTTTTTCGCAAAAGTGGATATATAAGTGGATATCGCGTCGTCCTTTGTCCCAGGACGTGTTTGCGGTCGGCGCCGTATAGTGCGTTTCGCAGGGGTTTTGCGGGCAGATTGCCTGCGCTACATTCCCTGGTGACTGGTGCCTGTTGCCTCGGGCGGGCGGCCGATGGCCGCCCCTACGGGTTGGGGGCGGGGTGGCGTACACGGTGCGCCGCTACGTTGTTGTCGGGACGTGTTTGCGGTCGGCGCCGCGTAGTGCGTTTCGCAGGGGTTTTGCGGGCAGATTGCCCGCGCTACATTCCCTGGTGACTGGTGCCTGTTGCCTCGGGCGGGCGGCCGATGGCCGCCCCTACGGGTTGGGGGCGGCAGAAGCGGGTGCCTCGGGCGGAGGAACCCCTCCACCGGCCGCCCCTACGGGACGACTGAATAGATACTTTATTTCTTGCTTCCGATAGATACTTTATTTCTTGCTTCCGATAGATACTTTATTTCTTGCTTCCGGTGTGCTACAATAAAAGCAAAGGGAGGCGATTGCGTGAAACTGGGACAGGATCCGATTTTGGAGGAGGCCCGGGAGCGGGGGCTGGCGGACGAACGGGGGCTGTATATCGCGGCCAACGTCTTCATCGACGGGAAGCAGCTGGGGCGCGTTTGGGTCTTTTTGAACGGGACCCTGCTGACCCTGGCGGAGCTGGAGTTCCCGGCGGGGCTAGGAGAGAGCCTGCGGGTCATCGAGCTGAGCGGCGCAAAGGCCGAGGTCACGCGCTTTCTGGTGCCCCTGGCGCTGAAGCTGGAGTCGCCCCAGGGGCGCTTCGAGTTCAGGGGCTTCCGGGACGCGAAGGCCTGGCTGGCCGCCGTGGAGACCGCCTGCGGGTAAACACAAACAATGAGACCGTGGAACCGACGCCTGACCCGGCGGCGGTTCGACGGTCTTTTCTGTTCTCCGATTGCGAAAATATTTTTCGGCGGCGGTAAACCTTTTTCGTCTTGCCCGAGTCTTACAGGCAGAAAGACGGAAAGGAGGCGGCAGGCATGGACGCGGAGACCGATTTCGCGGCGCTCTACAAAAAACTGATCAACGGCAATCTCGCGCCGGAACCGGATCGGGCCGAGACGGTGCTCCGGGCGGTCCTGCGCCGGCTGCCCCAGCGGGAGCTTCCCGAAAAAACAGTGGAATCTCCGGAACAAGCGTGATATAATCGAAAACGAAAGAGAAGGGTGAGCAGCATGAAGAACAAGCAAACGAAAGAAGCGGCCCGCGCCGCGATCTCCCCGGAACTGGTGGCAGAAGCCCGGGCGGGGGATCAGGCGGCCTTTGCCGAGCTCTATGAGCTGACCAACGTCGAACTCTATCGAACCGTCCGTTCCATGGTTCGGGACGAAGAGCTGGCCTGGGACGTCCTTCAGGACAGCTATCTCCGGGCCTGGCGGGGTCTGGACAAGCTGGAGACCAACGAAGCCTTCCTGCCCTGGCTGCGCCGCATCGCCGTGAACGTCACCGCCACCCAGATGTCCCGGCGGCTGCCGATGAATTTTTCCGAACTGGCCGGGGACGAAGAGGAAAGCGAGCCGGAGATCCCGGATCTGCGCGCCGAAAGTCAGCCCGAGCTGGCTCTGGACCGGAAGGAGAGCTCCCGCCTCGTACAGGAGATCCTGGCCGGGCTCCCCGAGCAGCAGCAAATGATTCTCGGTATGCACTACTATGAGGATATGCCGGTCAAAGAGATCGCCGAGACCCTGCAGATCGCGCCGGGCACCGTCAAGGCCCAGCTTTTCAAGGGCCGCAAAAAGATCGAAGCCGGGGTCCGGGCTCTGGAAAAACAGGGCGTCAAGCTCTACGGCCTGTCTCCCCTGCCCTTCCTGCTGGCCCTGCTGGGAAAGCTGGAGCCCGCGGAGGCCGCCGGGAAAAAGGCCCTGACCGCAGTGCTCTCCAGGGCTGCGGAAAGCGGAGCGAGAGGCGCGGCCGCAGCGGGCGGTGCGGCCGGAAGCGCTGCCGCCGCAGGCACGGCCGCCGCGGGTTCGGCGGCGGTGAACGTCACCGCCATGACCGCGGGTCAGGCCTTTCTACACGGGATCGGCGCCAAGCTCCTGGCCGGCGGTCTGGCCGTCGCCCTGATCGGCGGCGGCATCTGGGCGGGCAGCAAGCTTCTGAACCGGGGCGGGCAGAATCCGGGCGACGTGCAGCCCACCCAGACCCAGACCGTTTTCACGACAGAGGACACGGCTCCCGGCGATGAACCCGTTTCGACGGCGGAGACCGGCGAGACGCCCACGGAGCCGGACACGACAGAGCCCGTCGTGACGGAGCCCGTCGTGACGGATCCCGCGGAGCTCGGCGTCCCGGCGGATCCGGAGACCGAGGCCGCCGTGCGGGCCCTCTTCGCGGAACCCGGCAGCTGGTACTGCCGGGCCCTGACCAGCCGGTACGACAGCCCTCTCCAGGTGAACCTGGGCCAGCTCTTCTACGACGGCATCCCCGGCGCGGACAACACCCTCACCGAGGAGGAACGGGAGATGCTGACGGAGAAGATCGACCCGGAGGAGCCGTTGGGCCTGACGTGCGACCGCCTCTCCAGAGACGAGGTGGGCGAGATCGTGTCCCGGCTCTTCGGGGTGAATCTGTACGCCCTGAGCAGCGCCCAGAATTCCGAGGAGGGGCTCTACTCCCTGCTGGGCGACGGCTATTACTGGTTTTGGGAATCCGCGTATTACTACCACTTCCACGGGGACTCCAACCTGCGGCCCATTGAGATCGAAAGCGTGCGCCAGACCGAGGACGGCCTGATCTGCGTGAACTACCGCTACACCGACGACCGGCCCGACGAGGGGCCCATGACCGTGCTGCTCCTGCTCCGGGACGGGCAGTATCAGATCCTGGCGAACCAGATTGCCGAGGACGCCGCCGTCCTTGCCGGGGACCCGACCACGGTTCTGAAGGTCGATCTGCAGAAGCTGCTCTCCGAGAGCTGGTCCTGGTATTCCCGGGCCCTTTCCAGCACCTTTTCCCGGCCCGAGGACGTGGATCTGTACGAGTTCTTCTACGACGGCATCCCCGGCGTGGAGGGCCCCTCGGACGAGGAGCTGCACAGCCTCTACAGCGAGGACGCTTTTGACGAGGACGGCAGCTTCATGGGTCCCCCCACGGACCGCCTGCCCCGGGAGGAGATGGACAGGGTCTTGCGGCAGTACTTCGGCCTGGGTCTGGATGAGACCGCCGGACGCGGCCTGAACAGACTCGGATACAATGCCGGGACCGACTGCTATTATCACTGCCACGGCGATACGAACCAGGAGTTCCGTCTGGTTTGGGAGGCCCGGCAGCTGGAGGACGGGACCGTGCTCTTTACCTACGGCAACGGCTTCTGGGCGGATCTGACCGACGGGAATTATCCCCAGCTCTGGACCGCGGCCCTGCGGCCCGACGGAAACGGCAAGTACCTGGTGGTCTCCAATCTCCCCGGAGAGTGGGTCACAGGGGACGATCTGGGGCCGATGCGGCTGCTGGATCTGGGAACCGGGCCCATGCGCTGCGAGACGGCGGACGCCGACGGCACGAAGACCGTCCGGGAGCTGACCATCGGCGGCAACGGCGATCTCCGCTACCGGGAGGGGAACCCGGATTCCGAGTTCTCCTACTGGGCCTGGGGCCACTGGTGGGTCGAGGACGATCACACGCTCCGCTGCACCCTCTGCGAGACGAAGGAGGACGGCAACCGGATCGGGGAATGGCAGGCCGTGTCCTTTGCCTGCAGCTTTACCGGCAGCGAGCTGATCCTGGTCCAGGAGAGCGAGACCGGCTTCGCCGGGGACGAGCCCGGAACCGAGCTGCGCTTCCCGTTCTACGCGAAATAACGGGCGATTCAGCCTCCGCGTGTCACAGGGCACGCGGAGGCTTTTTTTGAAAAATTGCCGAGAGTTGTCAACCCTTTCCCGCCCCGCCGGGTCTTTTTCAGCGAGAAGCCCAAGAGGCGATCCAACGGAAGGAGGGACGGACTTGTACGAGGAACAGAACGAGGCCGCGAAACAGTGCCTGGACGAGGAACGGCGCATGGACGAGGAACGGCGCATGGACGAGGAACGGCGCTTTTCGCGGATCTATACGACGCTGGTCTCCCGGCTCGATCCGGATCCCGTCCGGTCGGAAGACGCCCTGCGGGCCATCCGGCGCGGCTGTTCCGAGGCCGAAGGGCCCGGAAACGCGCCCGGAAGGCAGCATCTTTCAACGCAAGGCAGCATTTCATAACGGAAGGCGGCATTTCTCAACGGAATGCAGCATTTTTCAACGCGTTGTGATAGAATTTGATTACCGACACCGGCGTGGCCGGAGGAGGCAGCTATGACAATGAAACAGAATGAAACAAAACACCCCGGCGCGGAGCCGATTCCCCAGGAGCTGGTGGAGCGGGCCGGGGCCGGGGATCAGGGCGCGTTTGCGGAGCTCTATGAGCGAACCAGCCCCATGGTCTACCGGACGATCCGCTCCATGATCCGGGACGAGGATCTGGTCTGGGACGTCCAGCAGAACGCCTATCTCCGGGCCTGGCGCGGGCTGGCGGAGCTCCAGACCCCGGGAGCCTTTCTGCCCTGGCTGCGGCGGATCGCCGTCAACGAGGCCGCCCGGGCGCTGGAAAAGCGGGTTCCCCTGACCTTCACCGAGCTCGAAGCCGGGGAGGAGGAGCCCGAGCCGGAGATCCCGGATCTGCGCGTCGAGGGTCAGCCGGAGCTGGCTCTGGATCGGAAGGAGACGGCCCGGCTGGTGCGGGAGCTCCTGGCGTCGCTGCCGGAGCAGCAGCAGCTCGTCCTCGGCATGCGCTATTATGAGGAGATGCCGGTCAGGGACATCGCCGCCCTGCTGGGCGTCAGCCCAGGCACCGTCAAGACTCAGCTCTCCCGGGGCCGGAAGCGGATCGAGGCCGGGGTCCGGGCCCTGGAAAAACAGGGCGTCAAGCTCTGCGGTCTGTCTCCCCTGCCCTTCCTGCTGGCCCTGCTGGGAAAGCTGGAGCCCGCGGAGGCCGCCGGGGAGAAGGCCCTGACCGCGGTGCTCTCCAAGGCCCCGACGGCGGGGAGCGCGGCGGCCGGAGCGGCGGCAGGAAGCGGCGCGGCAGCGGCGGGGACTGCGACAGCGGACGCCGTTGCCGCAACGGGCGCGGCGACGGTGAAGCTCACCGCCATGACCGCGGGTCAGGCCTTCCTCCACGGGATCGGCGCCAAGCTCCTGGCCGGCGTCCTGGCCTTCGCCCTGATCGGCGGCGGCATCTGGGCGGGCAGCAGGCTTCTGAAGGAGCGCCGTCCCGCCCCCGAGGAGCTTCCGGTCTCCACCGACGTGCTTCCGGTTCCGACCCGCCCGACGGAGCGCATTGAGATTTCGGTCAGTACGGAGCCCTCGGAGTCGGGAACCGTCGATGCGCCGGTCATCACAATGCCCGCCCCGCCCGAGTCCACGACGGAGCCCCCGGAGCCGGCGCTGCGCTTTGAAACGGCGGAGGAGGCCTACGACTACGTGCTGGAGCAGTACCGGCAGGCCGCCGCCGATCCGGGCTTCAGTCCGGAGGCTTACCCTATCGTCAACGCCGAAACGATCTCCGGGCTGGCGGAACGCCGGGCCCGATACGCCGACGAGGATTCCGCCCTCTACGCCTCGTATTACGACCTGGACGGCGACGGGACGGAGGAGCTGATCGTCAGCCAGCGGCGCAGCGGCGTGGAATACTACGAGGACTACGCCGGGATCTGCGCGATCTACACATGGGACGGGGAAGTGCTGAGCGGCGTCGCGTTTGAGCAGGAGGACTATGTGAGCGTCCTGGCCGACGGCACGATCCGTCAGGCGGAATATGGGTACTATCGGGCCCCGGCTCCGGTCATCGAATACCGGCTCGACCCGGAGGCCCGCAGCCTGCGGGAGCAGGGCCGCTGGAGCTACGCCTGCACCGAGGAGGGCGAGCGGAGCTTCACAGCCGAGGACGGCGCTGTCCTGACGCCGGCAGAGTTCTATGCCCGGCACGGAGAGACCGTGACCCTGACAAAAAGGGACGACGAGCCCTTCCTGACCAACCCGGGGACGGCGGAAGCCCCCGCCGTGGCGGATCTGGAGGGTGTGCCCCGGGAGAGTGCGGATCGAGGACCCAGCCTGCCCCGGATCACCCTGGAGGGCGAGGCCTTTGAGGCCTTCAATGAACGGATCCGGACGCAGTACCTGGAGCCCATGCAGGCCTACGCCGCGGCCCATCCGGGCATGTTTGAGTCCTGGTACTGGTACGGCTGGTCTCTGAACGGCGACGTCCTCAGCGTCTGGATCTTCGACGGGACCTACCCGGGGCTCCCCCCGGAGCTGGTCTGCCGTTTCTCGGTCTCTGAGGCCCGGGAGCTCACGGAGGACGAGCTGCTGGAGCGCTTCGGCCTGAGCCGGGCCGATTACGAGGAAGGGATGCTGACGCGGCTGTACGGGGCTTTCGTCCGTCTGAACAGCGACGCCGCCGCGGGCCGGGGGGCCGACCAGGAAATCCGCTGGATCTATGAGAACCGCGAGGAGCTGAGCGCCGGAACCTGCCTCCTGCTGGATCGGAGCGGCAGGCTCGTCTGTCTCGCCCGGGTTCCCTCCGTGGATACCGACGGCACAGAGTATTACGGGATCCCGGTGCTGCCGTGATCGGAATAAAGAAAGCCCAAGGGGCGGGTTTGCAGTTCTTGCAAACCCGCCCCTTGGGCTTAATACTGAACTCCCATAGAAACCTTTAATCTGTTTCGGCAGGAATTGTGTCATACTTCGTTGTCGTCCTTGCCGGGCGTCAAGCCCGCCTGCGTCCTCCGCCTCGTCTGACGCAATTCCTGCACGGAACATTTTTCAATCTTTCTATGGGAGTTCAGTATAATTATTTGGCGTTGCTGTTATCGGTACGCCACCTCATCCGCCCCAGTGTGCGCACTGGGGCACCTTCCCCTCAAGGGGAAGGCTTTGCGGGCGCTCAGTGAGCGCCCCTACTACAGGGGTTCGGGCTCCATGGCCTCGTGGAGGCGCTCGGTGATGGCGCCGGCGAAGATGCGGTCGGCCTGGATGTGGACGGTCTGGAGGGCCGGGGCGCACTGGGCCACGGGGAGCTTGCCGTTCATAAAGACGTCGTTGTCCAGGATGAACTTGATCTCGCCGTCCTTGACGTTTCCCCGCTGGAGCAGGCCGGGGCCTGCGTGCATCTTGATCCGGCAGCCGCCGGAGATGGCCAGCTCGATGTCCTGGCCTGCACGGGCAAAGCCCTCCTCCCGGACGTCCTCTTCCGCCAGCAGGCCCAGATAACCGGGCTGGAAGAGCTCCCGGAAGGGCACGCCCTCCAGGTCCAGGGCCTTGCGGGAGAACACGTTGATGAAGCGCAGTCCCACCCGCTCAAAGTAGGCGGGCCGGTAGATGGGGATGAACTGCGCCAATACCAGATCCAGCTTGGCGGCAAAGTCCTCCCAGGTGGTATAGGCGGGAGTCGCCAGAGAGACAAAGCTGTTAGTCAGGTTGACCTTCCACCTGCCGTCGGCGGAGAGGAACTGGTAGTTGGTGATCTTCTCGCCCTCCTCCACGCGGAAGCTGCCCGGCCCGCCGCTCAGCTTGGGCTGGGCCTGCTCCAGCAGGCGCTTATACTGGGGGAAGTCGCCCCGGATCGCCTCCTGGAAGTCCGCGGGCTCCCGGGCGGAAATGGACAGGATCGTGGGGAAGCGGAGCTGGCAGATGACCTCCACGAGCTGGCGTTTGCGGTAGAGATATCGTTCACGGTCAGAAAACATGAGATTGCCTCCGTTGTTGATTCTTGAGTACGGAACCGCTTTTCGGATCCGAAAGATTACTGTTTGGTGTAGAAATACTCGCGGGTGAAGATGTATTCGGGGTCGCCGTTATAGAGATGAAGCTTTCCATCCTTCAGCGTGCCGGTGTACTCGACGGGATCTCCGATGAAGGTCTCCGTCATGGTGAAGTTCTCGCCCTCCAGGGTCCAGGTGACGTTGAACCGGATCCCTTCCCGCTCCTGAACGCCGGTCCCGTCGGCTTTCAGCGTAAGCTGGAAGCTTTCCTCGGTTTTCGTCTCGTCTCCGACGAGCTTGGTGTATTCGCCGACGTAGGTGCCGGCGGCAGCCTTCATGGCGGGGTCCGTCGTGTCGCAGGCGGCAAAGAGCACGCCCAGCAGGGCGACGGCCAGAAGCAGAGAAACCAGTCTCGCGTATTTCACGGATTGTACCTCCCTTTCTTCCTGTCCTCCGATCGCGGAGCAGGATCCCGGAATCAGGCAGCGCCTTCCCCGGGGCGGAAAGCGGCGCTCCCTGTCACGATATCATTATACCACAAATCTCGCGATTGTCTATCCCCCAAATCATGCTGTTCGCCAACAGAACGCGGTTCCATCCTTCCGGATCGATCCCGCTGTCGCGGAACAGGAAAACCCCCGGTTCAAGAGAACCGGGGGTCTGTGATTCGCAGGGTCACTCGCTGCTTTCAGTGGGCCCCGTGTCGCTGGAGGAGGGAGGCGGCTCGGTCTCGCTGGAGGAAGGAGGCGGCTCCGTCTCGCTGGAGGAGGGAGGCGGCTCGGTCTCACTGGAAGAGGGAGGCGGCTCCGTCTCGCTGGAAGAGGGAGGCGGATCGGTCTCGCTGGAAGAGGGAGGCGGATCGGTCTCGCTGGAGGAGGGCTTGGGCGGATCGGTCGGCTTGGAGGAAGGCTTGGTCGGATCCGTGGGCTTCGGCGGCTTGTCGCCGACCACCTTGGCTACGACCTTGTCGCGCTTCTTATAGCGACTGATGGCGATCTGGGTGGTCTCGATCTTCTTGCCGGTCTGACGATCCCGGGTGGTCCGGTAGGTGGCGATCTTGTAGCCCGTATAGGGATCGGTAATCACCTGGCCGTTGCGGTAGGTGCCGTCGTTGGGGACTTCCTTCTCCACGGTCTGCCATTCGGTGGTCTCCAGGATCTCGTGGGAGAGCTCCACGGTGTAGTCCTTCCACTCGGTGCCGAGCAGGATGATGTGAACCTTGCCGCCGGAAACAGAGGCCTGGATCTTGATGGGATAGGGGCTGTTGTTCTCGAACTTGTAGTCCAGAGAGCCCCAGTAGATCGTGCTGTCCATGCCGGCAGGAACATAGGTCACCAGATACATGTGCGGCGTACGCTCGACGGTGTGCAGATCCGCCTGGAGCACGGCATAGTAGATGGAGGAAGCAACCTGGCAGATGCCGCCGCCCACCTCCGGCTTGGACTCGCCGCCGGACACGTAGGCGGTGGCCGGCAGATAGCCCTTCTCCTCGGTGCGCTGGCCGACGACACCGTTGAAGGAGAAGATCTCACCGGGCATGATGATGGTGCCGTCGATCTCCTTGCAGGCCAGCTTGAGGTTGTTGGTGCGGTTGTAAATGTTGGTGTGGGAGGTGTGGGCCTCGGCCAGCACGTCCTTGAACAGGCTTTCGCGCAGCTCCTCGGCGGTGAGCTCGGGGTGGGTAATGAAGATGGGAACACGGAGTTCCTCTCCCTGCCCCAGCTTCTCCAGGGCGGCGCTCAGGGCCTCCCGATCAAAGCCGTAGCCGTCCTTCCCTCCCGTAACCTCGCCGGTATTCTTGTTCAGCTGGGGTTCCTCGGCATCCTTGCAGAAGCTCTCGTAGAGCTGGTCCACGTCCACCGGCTCGGGGATGTGCAGATCGTAGGAGCGGACGGGGTGCAGGGCCTCCTCGGACTCCTCGGCGATCAGCGAAAGCTGCCAGGCGTCGCGGACGGTCTCGCTGAGCTCCTCCGCGGTAAAACCGCGGCCCGTAACGCCGTTCCGGATCAGCAGGACCTTCTCCGGTCTGCCCGCATCGGTGACGTCGCTGTCTTCCACCGCCGTCAGCTCGGCGGAGGCGGGGGCGTATTCCGTGCCGTACTGGGCGGCGAAGGCGTCCAGGGTGTTCTGCACTGCCTCCTCGTTCCAGGTCAGATAATCCCGGGGATCCAGCAGATAGCTGTCGCCCCGCTCCAGACCCACGCCGGCGTCGAGATCCGACTTCATCCGTGCGAGGTCCAGGGCGACGCCGGTATCGGCCTGGGCCAGGGTCAGAACGAGGGGATCCTCGCTGTGCCCCGCCTCGGCGGGAACCGGCTGCAGCGTCAGCGTGAGATCGCCGCGGAGCATCTCGTTGAGCTGGGTAAACCATTTCTCCAGCTCTGCCCGGGGCATTCCCTCCAGGGCGATGGTGGACGGCGGCGCGGTCGTGGTCGTGGAGGCAGCGTTCGGGTTGGGCTGCGGCCGGAGCTTGGTGAAGATCAGGATCCCCACCACAAGGACGGCCACGCCGGCAACCGCGGCCAGGATCGGCCAGATCCTGGTTTTGCTTGGCTGCGCGGCTGTGGGTTTATTTTTCACGGCGTAGGGATCGCCGCGTCCGGCGGTCTTTGCCGGGCGCTTCCCCGCCTCAAACTTTCCTTTTGCCAAAGATGGTATCCCCCTTTCGGAACACGTTCTGCTTGTCTGACTATTATGTTCTATTATACCCAAATTGTCGAAAAATGCAATGACATTTCGTAACGATTGCAAATTATTCTGCCTGCGGCTCCTTGGCCTCCGACTCGGCAAGCCGGGCAAAGACGTCCACCAGCTGGCACGCCGCCTTCAGGCTGTTCTCCCCGGAACGCAGCCGCAGCCGCAGCACGGGCAGGGCCGTTTTCGGCTGGAGGAAGAGCCGGCCCGCCAGCTCCGGGGCGGCGCAGAGAGCGGAAACGGTCTGATAGTCCGCCGCTGCCAGGGAGAAGAGCAGATCCTGACCCTTCTGGCTGATATCCGTGATCATCAGCGGCGCGGCCTTGGCCCGGAGCAGGGCCACGTCGATGAGATTCAGCACGCCCTTCGGCGGGTCGCCGTAGCGGTCCACGATCTCGTCCAAAAGCTCGTCGGCGTCGGCCTGAGAGCGGATGGCGGCCATACGCCGGTAGAGATCCATGCGCTGCTCGCCGTTTTCCACATAGCTCTTTTCGATGTTGGCCGTCACGTCCAGGTCGGCGGTGCAGTCCACAGGCTTGGCCTCCGGCCCGCCCTGTTCCTCCAGGACGGCCTCCTCCAGGAGCTTCAGGTACATGTCATAGCCCACGGAGAGGATGTGGCCCGACTGCTCGGCCCCCAGGAGGTTGCCCGCGCCCCGGATCTCCAGGTCCCGCATGGCGATCTTGAAGCCGGAGCCGAACTCGGCGTACTCCCGGATGGCCTCCAGGCGCTTTTCCGCCGTCTCGGAGAGGACCTTGCCCCGCCGGAAGCTCAGATAGGCGAAGGCGTGGCGGCTCGAACGGCCCACCCGGCCCCGGAGCTGGTGGAGCTGGGCCAGGCCCAGCCGGTCCGCGTCCTCGATGATGAG
>CAMUYE010000027.1 GCA_947164825.1 uncultured Clostridia bacterium | reverse complement strand
TGATGGCCCGCTTCGGCCTGTCCGAGATCCAGGCCCAGACCATCCTGGATATGCGCCTGAAGGCCCTGCAGGGCCTGGAGCGGGAGAAGCTGGAGGCGGAGTACAAAGAGATCGAGGAGAAGATCGCCTATTACCGCAGCGTTCTGGCGGACATCAATCTGGTCAAGGGCATTCTGAAGGACGAGCTGACCCAGATCCGCGACAAGTACGGCGACGAGCGCATGACCGAGATCCAGGAGGTCGAGGACGAGCTGGACATCGAGGATCTCATCGAGGAGGAAGACTGCGTCTTCACGATCTCCGAGCTGGGCTACGTCAAGCGCATGCCCGTCACGGAATACCGGGCTCAGAAGCGGGGCGGCCGGGGCATCCACGCAGCGAATCTGAAAGAGGAGGACTTTGTGAAGGACATCTTCGCCGCCTCCACCCACGACGTGATCCTCTTCTTCACCAACTTAGGCAAGTGCCACCGGAAGAAGGGCTACCAGATCCCCGAGGCCGGCCGCACCGCCCGGGGCACCGCCATGATCAACGTCCTGCCTCTGGAGGCCGGGGAGTTCGTCACCGCGGGCGTCACGCTCCGGGAGTTCTCCGAGGATGAATATCTGATGATGGTCACCCGGAAGGGTACCGTCAAGCGGGTGCAGCTCAGCGAGCTCAACACCGCCCGCAAGGCGGGCATCCGGGCCATCACCTTAGAGGAGGACGACCGGCTGATCTCCGTTATGCGCACCGACGGCGACCGGAAGATCCTTCTGGCCACCCGCCAGGGCATGGGCATCTGCTTCCATGAGTCCGACGTGCGCTGCATGGGCCGCACGGCCTTCGGCGTCCGGGGCATCACCCTGGCCGAGGACGACTACATCGTCGGCGCCGGCATCTATGAGGAGGGCAGGACCCTGCTTTCCGTCACGGAAAACGGCTACGGCAAGCGCACAGAGCTGGCGGCCTTCCTCAAGCCCGACGAAAACGGCGAGCGCACCCTGCCCCAGAGCCGGGGCGGCAAGGGCATGATCGCCTACGGCCTCACCGACAAGACCGGCCCCGTGGCCGGGGTGCAGGTGGTCTCCGGGGATGAGGATCTGATGGTCATTGAGAACAACGGCGTCATCATCCGCATGCGGATCGCCGACATCAATGTCTACGGCCGCGCCACCCAGGGCGTCCGGGTCATGCGCCTGGAGGAGGGCAGCAAGGTCATCTCCATTGAAAAGGTGGCCCGGGACGAGACGGCGGAGGAAGCCCAGACAGTCGAATGAACGCCAAACGCCTCTATGGGTATGACAACCTCCGGGCCCTGCTGATCTTCCTGGTGGTATTCGCCCATCTGCTGGAAATCTGCGGGCAGTTTCCCCATAAGAAGGAAATCTACTTTACCATCTACAGCTTCCACATGCCGGCCTTTGTGTTTCTCAGCGGTCTGTTCTGCGGGAAGCGGCCGAAGCTCGGGCACTTCTTCCTGATGTATCTCCTCTTCCAGACCCTGTTTTTGATCGCTGTGTGGCGGATCAACGGAAAAGTCGGCGCGCTGCGCTTGCAGTATACCACGCCCTATTGGATTCTGTGGTATCTGCTGGCCCTCATCGCCTACTGGGCGGTCTCGCCCTATCTGCTGAGCAGCTCGTTGAGGAAACAGGCCGCATTGCTGGCGGCCTCGCTCTGCCTGGCCCTGCTGGCCGGGCTGGACGACAGCGTGGGGCGCGTGCTCAGCCTGTCCCGGATTCTGGTGTTTTTCCCCTTCTTCCTTTTAGGCTGTATGCTGAATCCCCGGCGGGAGGCCTTGCAGGACCGACTCCGCGGCCTCGGTGCGATCCGCTGGGCGCTGTTTGCCGCGGGGCTGGCGTTGCTGCCGCTACTGATGCTGCGCTGGGGAAAGACGGCCACGCCCTGGATGCTCTACGGCTCCTTCAGCTACGCCGAGCGCGCTTATGGCCCGGGATTCCGGCTGCTCCAGTACGCCGCGGCGGGTCTGTGGATCGGCTGGCTGCTGGTTTTGCAATCGCTGGCGGATTTCCGAATCCCCGGCGTGAGCTGCCTGGGGCGGAATACGCTCTGGGTGTTCCTGCTCCACGGCTTCGTCCTCCGGCTGGCGGGGAAACGGAAATGCTTCGCGCCGTTCAGCCGGACGGAGGCGCTGCTTCTTGTACCCGCGGCGGCGATCCTGCTCCTGGTACTCTTCGGGAATCCGCTGGTGGACGCGGGGATGAGACGGTTGCTTTTCCTGGGGGCGGGAAACAGAAAACGGAACACGGAACGCCTGGGGCGTGATCTTGCAGTGTAATTAGGAGGAAAGCATGAAACCAAAAACCTGTATCGTTCTGTCCGCAATTTCCTTTGGCCTGCGGGCGCTGAGTCTGATCGCTGTTCTGGGGATGACCGTCTTCCAGACGCCGATCAAACGGCTCTATCAATCCGATCCGGAGATCCTCGCGGTTCATACCGTACCCTGGCCCACCATTGTGTCGTCGGTGCTGGCCCTGGTCCTTGCCGGGATGATTCTGTTGGTTCTGGCAAACCGGCCGAGCCGCAGCGGAACCATCATCCTCACCGTGGTGATGGTGGTGCTGTTTGGATTCTCCAACATCGTACTGCAGCCGCTGATGAGTTTTTTGTTCGTTCAGGTGATCAACCAAAAGGGCAGATTGGAGATTGCCTCCTATTCTGCGCTCACCGGAGCAATCAGCATGATCTACCCTCTGATCGACAACCCGGCTTCGATTATGTCCCTGCTCGCTCTGGGCGGGGCCTGCGGCAAAAATTTCCGCAGCGAAGCGTAAGGAAACAAAACGAAACGATAACACAGGACCGCCGGCCCTCGGGCCGGCGGTCCTGTATTGTTGCGCAATCGGGATTTGTCTGGTTGCAGTGCCGGCAATCTGCCGGCCCGATCCGCTCCGGCTTGTCTTTTTTTGCCGGCAGATTGCCGGCACTACCGACTTACTATTTCCGATCTATCTCTCGCAGAAAGCGTGATACAGCCTTCGCAGCCAGACCACGGCGGCGGCCTTCGTCAGGGGAGCCTCCGGGCGGAAAGGCGCGGCGGAGGGCTGGACGATCCGCTGCTCCACCGCCCAGCGGAGGGCGGCGGCGTACCAATCGTTGGGATCCACGTCCGGGAAAGGCAGATCGGCAGCGTCGTTTTGGCCGGGACTTGGCTGCGGCGCGGGGTCGTCCTCCGAAGGCGCGGACGCGGCCGCTTCCAGTTTTGCCTTGACCTCGGCCCGGAAGCCGTCCATGGTATAGCCCGTGTCCAGGCCGGACCAGTAGTGCTCCGGGTCCCCGTGGTCGGAGGCGATTCCGGCCGCGTGCCCCTCCTTATGAGAGAGGATGGCGGTCATGGGATCCAGGTCGTACTTCCCGCAGAGGAAGGCGAAGAGCTCCACGGCGGCGTCGTAGCTCCGCTTTGCGTCGGCCAGGGCCTTTGTCCGGTTCAGGATCTCAAAGCGGTTGGAGCCGGTGTAGCGGATGGCGCCGGACTCGCAGAGCTCCACGCCCAGGTGGGTATTGTTGCCGCTGCCGCCGCAGTGCCAGCCCCGATAGTGCCAGGGCAGAGTTTGGTACACGGCCCCGCTCCCGGCGTCGATGAAGGCGTGGACGCAGGCCCTGTCGTAGCCCGGCTTGTTCCACCCGTTGACGAAGACCGAAGCCTTCGGCTGGGCGCAGCCCACGGAGTGGAGCATGAGCCCCAGAGGCCCCCGGGCCTGGAAGCCGGTATACCGGCTGTCAGCCTGCTTCAGATTTGCCTGATAACAGGGATTGTTGATTAGGTAAGATTCGATGAGTTCCATGGCTTTATTTTGCATTTTGCATTTTGCATTTTGCGTTCATTCTTCCACTTCCGGCAGGCCGGCCAGGGAGGTCAGCAGGGAGACCAGCCCGGCCAGGATGGCGCAGCCCAGGACGGTTTTCCAATCCACCTGGGCGATGGTGGCCGCCGCGGGGATCAGGCCCACCGCGGCCTGGGCCACGGTTTTGAGGGCGCGGATCAGTGCGGCGCGCCACCAGGCTTTGGTAAAGATCATTTGCATGCTCCTTTCGCGTATGCGTGGCTGTGGTTTCGGATATACTTGAGAAAAGGATAGGCGGGCCGTCGGAGACGCCGGTCCCTGCAGGCGCGTCGGGGAGGGATTGGATTGCAGCTCAAAAAATACCGAAAGCCCCTGGTGCGGGCGGGGATGATCCTGGGGGCCGCGGCCCTGGGCTTTACGCTCCTGCCCTTGTTTCTGCCCTTTTTGCTGGCCGGACTGGCCGCGCTGGCTGTCGAGCCGGGGGTGGCCGCCCTGGGGCGGCGGACCCGACTGCCCCGCTGGGCACGGTCCGGGCTCTGCGTGACCGGGCTGTATCTCGCGCTGGGAGCGGTGCTCTGCTTTTTCGGCCGCGTAGTCTGGGAGGAGCTGCTGCGGCTGGTGAGCCAGCTCCCGGAGCTGCTGCATCAGCTCCAGCCCACCCTGGATGAGCTGCGTTCCGCCCTGGAGGAGCTGGCGGCTCGGGCCCCGGAAGCCCTGGCTGCCTCGCTGATCCGCTGGATCCGGGAGCTCTTCGCCGGCGGGGCCGGTCTGCTGGAGGCGGTCTATGCGTTCCTCTCCGGTCTGGTGTCCGGGATCGTCACCGGCGCGCCCCGGCTGCTGCTGAGCATTGTGACCACGGTGATCGCATCCTATATGAGCTCCGCGGGCCTGCCCAGAATCAAAGCCCTGCTCCGCCGCCGTCTCCCCGCCTCCTGGCGGGAATGGCTCGGCAGGGCGAGGACCCGGGCTAAGGCGGTCTTCGGGGGCTGGTGCAAGGCCCAGGCGAAGCTCCTCGGTCTGGTTTTCCTGGTGCTGACCCTGGGGCTCTGGGGGCTGGGGGTGGAATTCCCCCTGCTGTTCGGCGGCCTCATCGCCCTGCTGGACGCCCTGCCCGTTCTGGGGACGGGGACGGTGCTCATTCCCTGGGCGCTGATCTCCTTCCTGCAGGCCCGTTCCGGTCTGGGCTTCGGCCTGCTGGCCCTCTACGCGGTGTCGTCGGTGCTCCGCTCCGTGCTGGAGCCCCATCTGGTGGGCCGCCAGCTGGGGCTCCCGCCGCTGGTCACGCTGATGGCCTTTTACGTGGGCTACCGGCTCTTCGGCGTGCCGGGGATGGTGCTGCTGCCGCTCATAGCGATTTTGATCAAGCCCTTTCTTCACGAAAATGAAACTATGAAATTATGAAACTATGAAACGATTGAGCTGTCGCTGCGCGACGGATTTGAATCTATTTTTCAATTCAGAGAATTGACAAATACCGAAATATTTTCATATTTTAATAGTTTAATAGTTTCATTCATCGCAGCGGATCGCCCCAGCGCAGAGCCGGAGAGGAAGCCGGAGACGGATCCCGGGGGGTGATGGGTCTCGCCATGCACAGATAGCGCCATTCGTCGGCCACGTGGTCCTCCTGGGTGGTGTCCAGATCCTCCGGGCGGAGAGGATCGTAGATCAGCGTGGGCACGGTGCGCAGGAATGCGGCGCAGCTGTCGTAGACGTAGAGCATGGGCAGGCCCTCCCCGTCGAAGCGGAGGCGGTAGTGACACTGCATCCAGCCGGGGATGCGCTTATGGTCGCCGGGGCTGAAGTAGATCCGATAGCGCTCGGCGGTCTCGGCGATGCTCTCGCCGCCGGAGGCGTCCCAGATGGCCGGATCCGCCACCCCGTCGATCTGTTTGCCCCGGAGCCAGGGGTGGGTATCCTCGGTCTCCCGGATCCGGGCAAAGACCTCGTCGGGGGGCCATTTGACCCCCTCGTTGGGTTCCCGGGTGCAGCCGTAGAGCTCCAGGATCCGGTAGAGCCGTCCGTCGTAATCCACGGCCCACCAGGCGCAGGAGAAGGGCTTGGCGTAGCCCCAGTCGAAGCTGCGGTAGAGCTTCCAGCCCGGGGCGGGCGGCCGGGCGGGGATCACGTGGGTCCAGCGGCCCTGCCGCTTCGCCTCTTCGACGGAGAGTCCGGCTTCGGCGCATTTCACCGGGTCAGGCGCGGCCCGGAAGTCCTCGAAGAACTGCCCTTCAAAAACGTCCCAGTCCCCCTCCAGCCAGGCCCTGCGGAGCTTCTCCGGCAGGGCCTGGAGCTGTTTGATGTAGTCCGGCTGGCGCGCCATCAGGGCCTTGTTGTCCGTCACCAGGGAGCGGATGAAGCTGTAGTCCGCCGGATCCTCTCCGAGCTCGTAGCGCCGGTCGATGAAGATCCGCTTGAGATAGCCGTGTCCCTGGCCTCCGGGGTTGCAGGTGTAGTAGATCCGCTTGGGAAAGCCGTTGACGCCCCGCAGACAGGCGGTGATGCTCTTCATCTGATACTCGCTGAGCTGGGTGGCCTCGTCGAGAAAGATCACGTCGTATTCCACACCCTGGAGCCGGTCCAGATCCCCGTCCTTGGCGCAGTACATAAAGTGGATCGTGGAGCCGTTCTCAAAGCGCAGAACCTTGTCCTTGTCGTTGTACTTCGCCGCGGCCAAAAGCTCGGTGCGCAGGATCTGGATGTGGTTGTTCATCAGCTCCGGGTAGGTCCGGCGGACGATCAAGAGCTTGATGCCCGGCCAGCGCAGGGCCAGGAGCTTGGCCTTGGTGCGCACGGCCCAGCTCTTCCCGCCGCCTCGCGCTCCGCCGAAGCCCACGTGCTTGGTGTGGGCCTCCAGCATTTGCACCTGTTTTTCATTGGGAGCGTCAATTCTGAGTGTGGTCATGGTGTGTCCTTTCCACGGATCGGGAGTTGTCTAACCGTAGGGGCCGGCGTCCTCGACGGCCCGCAGATATCAGAGAACGATACGTTCGGGGCGTCGAGGACGCCGCCCCCTACGGCCTAACATATCCGAATATGCTTTACTCCGTCCATTCCTCCGGGATGCCGGCCAGCTCTACTCGGATCGCAGCGTCCTCCTCCGGCCGCTCGAAAAGGCCCAGGTATTTGACCAGCAGCTCCAGGGCCTTCTGCTTGTCGTGGAGCTTGATCTCCACGCCCTTGCCGCTGTCTTTGATCCCGGCGATGGCGGAGCGCTGGGCCGGGGACAGATCCCGGGAATCCCGGATCCGGACCGCGCCGTCCTCGATCCAGATGTATTCCGTGAAATCCGAGAAGGCAATGGCCTTCAGGGTTTCCAGGACGGTTTCTTCGTTCATTTGCTTACGCCCCTTTTTTCTCCGCGTTGAGCCGTTCGATCAGGCGGAACAGAGCCTCCCAGAGCTGGGTGAGCTGCTGCTCTGTCGTTCCCTCCGGCCGCGCCGGAAGATCGTATCGTTCCATAGCTTTCTCCTCCTTATATGAAAACAGAGCGGGAGTTGTATGTTGGGGCCAAACTCGATGAGTCACGAAGTATGCCTGCATCGGCTCTTTTCCCGGACGATCCGGAGGGCCGATGTAGGCATCGGCCCCTACTGCAGACTTTCATAGTTTCGTCCTCCCCGTCGAATCCCGCTCTGCGGATCAAACGTCGCTGCCGGACTCCGTCAACCAGCTCAGGCTGTGCAGCTCCATGCCGCCCGTGCCCTCCAGGCGCAGGCGCAGACGGCCGCAGCGGCGGGCGCTGACCGGGAAGGTCACGCTCTGCAGCTCGTTGCCCCGGAGCTCGCCCCTGCGCAGCCAGGGGCCGCCGTCGTAACTGACGTAGACCCGCAGCTGGGAGCCGGGATCCAGCCGGGCCGTGAGCTGGATCCGTGTGACGTAGCGTCTGAGCCCCGTGCGGGGGGCGAGCTCGCCGGTCTCGGCCCACCAGATCACGTTCCGGCTGTCGGCGGCCTCTCCCACGCAGAGCAGGAGACCGCCGGGCGCGGGAAGCAGGTACAGTCGTTCGCCCTGGCTGTAGGCCGCGGTAAAGCGGCAGTTGTCCTCCCGATACCACAGGCCGGTCTCCGTGTCCAGCACGAAGAGATGCGGAGCGTTCCCCGCGTCCAGCATGGAGACGCAGTAACGGCTGCCCCGGGCGCCCGCCGCGGCGCTGTGATAGCTGCGATCTCCCAGCGCCCGGGAGACGCGCACGGGCAGGGTGCCGTTGTAGCAGCAGATCCCGCCGGGAGATTTATAATAAAGCCGATCGCGGATCACCACGGCGCTGTCCGCGCTGCCGGGCTCGATCCCCTCCAGGCTCACGGTGACGACGCCGTGGTCGCCGCCCGCGGAGGGGTAGATCTTTTCCAGGCAGTCGATCCGGAAGAAAAGGGGGCAGCCCCCCAGGACGGCGGCGCCGGTGTAGGGGCCGTCGTGGCCCCGGGCGACCCGGTAGCTGTCGGTGGACAGGCCCTGAAAGCAGAGCCAGTTGCGGAAGTCGCCCAGCTTGCTGCCGTAGAGCTCGTTGACGCCGCCGCCGCAGCGGCAGCCCCAGAGCCGGTTCCCGGCCTCCACCACGAAATCCATCTCCGGCATGGGCCGGGCAGCGCTGAGCCAGCCCCGGTCGTGCCAGGTCAGCTCGATCTCATAGCGATCCGGGAGCAGGGCGGAAAAGACCAGGTAGTCGCCCCGCCCCTCTTCCCGGCTGCCGGAACCGGGATCGTGCCAGGCCGCGGTCAGGACCTTCGTTCCGGTCCAGATGGCTTCCACCTCGTTTTCGCCGCCCTGGCTGCTGTCGAAACGGCCCTCCAGCTCTACGCTGTCCCCGGCCCGCAGGCCCTTGGCGATGCCGGGGATCTCGCATTTGACGTAGGGCGTGACCTCCACCCAGAGCTCCTGGCTCTGGGACCAGCTTCGCAGGGTGGGCGTCAGTTCCCCGGTGTCCACCCAGCAGCCCGACTCCGGCGCGGTGTCCGACCAGAGCACGGTTCGGGGCGTGCCGTCGGCGTCGCAGGGTGTGAAGATCGTCCCGCCCCGTTCCAGGAGGTTCTGCTGGGCGATTGCGCCGTAGTCCTCGCCCTCGGTCATCTGCTGGCCCTGGCGGAGCCGCACGCTGTTGGCGAATTTCCCGTCGGGGAAGACGCAGACCCAGCCGCCCATGAAGACCAGGCGGCGTTGGGCCGCGCTTTGCACCGCGTAGCTGTAGCGGACCGTGACGGTCGTTCCGTCCGTCAAAGCTGCGGGACGCAGAACGGAGGCCGCCAGTTCCTCGTCTCCGTCCAGGCTGTGCCAGAGATTCATGGAGGCGATATAGCGAAAGCGGTAGTTTCCCGGTACGCCGAGCGCGGACAGGAGGCTGTCCGGATCGGCGATCTCCACGCTCTGCTCCGCCGCGTCTCTCGCGGTCATGGAAGGCGTTCCGTCCAGGAGCCGGGGAAGGGCGTTGCCGCCGCACCAGAGGGTTCCGTACAGATCCAGCACCACCGCAGCGCCGCGGCCGCCGACGGCGAGGACCCGGGTGGTCGGGCAGCCCTCGAGGGCGGTCAGCTCTGTGCGCCTGCGCCGCACGGTCAGCAGCGGCGCGGGCTCCCCGGAGCAGTTTTCCATGTCGTAGAACGCCCCGGCGGACAGTTCCGGGAGATGCTCATAGCCCCGGAACCGGTCGATCAGCACCCGCCGCTTCGCCGGAGCGGTCAGTTTTGGATAACGCATAGCTCCTCCTTTCCGTAGGGGCGGATGCCCGGATCTGCCCCTTCCGTATCGATACGGAGGGCGGATGTGGGCATCCGCCCCTACAAATGATCAGTTTGCCTCGTCCACGCCGGAGTAGGCGGAGCAGGATTCCACGCGGACCATGCGGTTCTGGTAGAGGATCTTCGCGGCGGTCTCGAACTTGTAGCCCACGGTGGAGAACTGGTTCAGGGGGCCGCCGATCTGGGCCGCGTCCTTGACGATCATCTCCATGCCCATGCCCTCGGGATCCACGACGCCGAAGGCGTCCTTGCCGAAGAACAGCGTGCCGTAGACGGCGCAGGGACCGGAGACGGAATTGCCGCCCTCGCCGGGATAGAGCTTGTCGCCGCTGGCCCAGGTGACGGAGATGGCCTCGTCCAGGTAGACGTACTTGTTGGTCACGTCCACGCCCACCACGGTGGCGGTGCCGATCAGCGCGGAGGCCGAGGCGTCGTAGTAGTGGACCCGGCGGCCCACCAGGGCCTCGCCGATGGCGTTGGTCAGCAGGTCGGAGACCGTGGCGCGGTTGGCGCTGACGACGCCGTAAGTCACGGAGCTGGAAGAGGCGTTGGTGACGAAGGCGGTCATGGTCAGGGCGGCGGTGGTCTCGTCAAAGAGGTTGGCGCCGTTGAAGATGGGGGCCTCGGTGCTCTCCACGAAGCGGACGCCGTGGAGCTCGCCGATCTCGCCCTCGAAGATCTCCCGGGCGGCGGCGTACTTGTGGGCCTCCATCCAATCGGGATGGGAACGCAGGTCGTAGGCCGCGGAGGGATGGATGACGGCCACGTACTTATTGCCCTCGAAGAAGGGCGCCTTCTGCTTTTTCAGGAAGGTGTAGGCCTTGTTCACGGCGTCGGGGGTCAGGCGGTTGTTGTCCGCGGAGAGCTGGCGGCGGCTGGTGGGGGTGGCGGTGACGGTGCCGCTGGAATCCAGGGTGTCGGCATAGATCACGGAGGTGCCGGTGCAGAGCTCGTTGCGGACCAGGGTGTCGGCGGTCTCGCCGCCGGCGGCGCCCATCTCCTCGGCGGCCCCCAGCAGCACGTTGTCCACGGCGTGGAGATCCAGGCGGTCGGAGATGGCGGCATAGTCGCCGTACTGCTGGACGCTTACGGAGATGGCGCTCTGGCCCAGCTTCTGGCCGGAGGGGATGACGCCCTCGGTCAGGGGGGTCAGGGACTTTTCAAAGGTGTTCCACTTGCGCCACTGGACGGAGTCGCCGTGGCCGGCGGGGAGAAACTGGGACTTGCCGAGCTGGGTGAAGATCAGCCGGGGCCGGGCGTTTTCCAGCAGCTCCGTGTCGTAGTAGGTCTTCATGGCGGCGCTCATGGCGCCGGTGACGTTGAGGGCGGAGGCGTCAAAGGCGTTGACGTCCCCGGCGGTGGTGTTGACAGTCAGATTCATTAAAGTTCTCCTTTCTTAGCTTGCGCGGACGCGCTTTCTTACCAAACGATCTCCTCTCCCCGCGCTGCGCGTCTGCGCAGCGCGCGGCGTTCGGCGCGGGTGAGCTGGCGGGGGTCGGGCTTGGTGACGGCGGCCAGGGAGCCGCTGCCCAGACCGTTTTCCTGGGGGCGGGCGGCGTTCTCGGCCAGGCGGGCGGCGCGGCCTGTCAGCTCTTCGTGGTGGACGACCTCGTAGGCGGTCTTGGGCTCGACGCCGCTGTTCAGCAGCCGGAGGAAGCCGGGGTTTTCCAGCTCCTTGTCCAGATCAAACTCGGGGTAGCTGCCGCGGACGGCTTCCGCCTTGTGCAGCAGCTCCCGGTAGGCCAGATAGCGGTTCGTCTCCCGGGCCTGGGCGCGAAGGGCCTTCGACAGGGCTTTCAGGTAGTCCTCCCGGTACTTGCCCCGGATCAGCTCCTGAAAGCTCTCGGTCTGCTCAGTCCGCTCCGCGGGCAGGGCGGTTTCCGTTCCGGTTTTTTCCTGTTCTTTCATACATACTCCTTTCTTTCGTTGCGTAATTTGCCCTCCGCCTGGCGGCGGAGCGGGCGGCTCACCCTCTGGGTAAGAGCCGCCCCTACAGGCGGGTCTGATGCCTGATGCCTAATGCCTGATGCCTAATGGCGCAGATTGTAGTAATACTGACGGATCGTTTCGGCGTAGTCCTTGTCGATGCCCGCCGCGGCCAGCAGTTCGTCAGAGACGGGAAGTCCCTGCTGCAGGGCCAGCATAGCCATCCGGTAGGCGTAGCTGCGGTTGGTTTTCTCATCGGAACGGGCCTTGCCGGCAGCGTCGGCCTCCTGTTCGGCCTCCCAGCGCTCGTGATCTTCGGCGAATTCCCGCTCCCACTGGTCCTTCTTCGTCTCCGCGGCTTCGGCGCGCTCCCTGGCGCTCTGCCGGTCCAGCCAGGCCTGATAGTCCTTGTCATAGAAGCCCAGGGCCGTGCCCAGGGCGTCCCGCATGGAAGCGGTTTCTTTGTCGTAGGCACTGCGGGCCCGGTCGTAGTAGTCGGGCAGCAGCTCCGTCAGCCGGGAGAGGCGCTCGTCGTAGGCCTGGGAACCCTGGGTCTGGGCGTAGCTGGAGGCGTAGCCGCCGCTGAGGCCCGCGGCCTGGCCCATGGTGTCCTCCATGGCGCGCTTGCCGAGCCGGACGTACTGGGCCTTCGCCGAATTGTAGAGCGGATCCGCGCCGGGGTCATAGGAAAAGGGACTGCGTTCGTCCAGGGCCTTTGCGGCTTCCTTGGCCTTCTGATACCATTCGTTGTCCTCCGCAGACCATTCTTCGGATTCATAGGATTCGTATTCGTCTTGCTTTTTTGCCATGTCCATCCTCCTTTCCTTAAAATCTCAGAGCAGAGACGCCCAGGGGCAGGTGCCGTCTGCAGTACTGGGCGGCAAAGCTCTGCCAAAGTCGATTGAAACAGGCGGCCTCGTTGTTGTAGCGGTCGAGCTCCCCGTGTTCCAGGTCGATCCGCATGAGCAGATAGCGCAGATAGAGCTCGTCGTAGGGGTAGGAGACCAGGAGCTTCGTGCTCTGAAGCTCCGTCTCCCCGTCGTAGCCGTCGAAGCGCTCCGGACTGTCGGCGTGGGCTTTCATCAGTTCGGCGTGGATCTGCCCGTCCAGGGTCGAGAGCCAACGGAGCTTGACGGCGGCTTCCAGTTCGTTGGGACGGATCTGATCCGCCCGGGTGATGGCTTCCAGGATCGTCATCGTTTCTCCACCTCCTCCAGACGCCGGGACAGGGCCCGGAGCTGTTCTTCAATGACGGGCATCCGGCGGGCAAAATCATTGTGGCGCCGGACCTCGGCTGTGAGCTGGGCCAGCTTGCAGTCCGTGACGGCCTGGGCTGTCGTGAGCTGATTGCTGACGGAGTCCCGGGTCTGACGCGCTCCGGCCCAGGCTGTCACGCAGACGCCGATCAGGGTCAGGACCCCCGTGATCACGGGGATCAGCATGGTCGTCATCGCTGTCCCTCCAGGGCGGTCACCCGGCTCTGGAGATCCGCCGCCGCCAGCTCCAGATTGGCGATCTGGTTGGCCATGTACTCCAGGATGGCGTCCACCCGGCCGTTGTAGCCCGTCAGCTGGCTCACGGTACGGGGCAGGGCGGCCAGAAGCGCGGCGAATTGCTCCGGGGTGCCGGTATAGCCTCCGTCCACGGCGGTTTCGTAGGCCGAACGGCCGGGACGGCCCTGGACCGCGACGCTCAGAATGTTCAGCGGCTCCTTCAGATAAATGCCCTTCATCCGATCGTCCCCTCCTTCAAGGCCCGGCCCACGCGGCCGCAGATCGGCCGGAAGGTGTCGGCGCCGACGTCGTTTTTGATCCGGAGCTGAAGCTCCACGTCCCCGGCGGCCAGGGCCAGCGTGTCGGCCTGGCTCATGGTCAGCAGCAGGACGTTCTCATCCTCCTCCGCCCGGGTCAGCGTTCCGCTTCCGGCGAGGGTGCTGCTGCCGTTCATGGCATACTCCACTACGGCCTGCCCGCACTGGGACAGGGTCAGATAGACCGTGTCAGAGAATTGCACGGCCAGGGGCAGAACCAGCTCCAGGGTGGGCGTGCTGCCCCGAAAGAACAGAAATTCGCGTTCGTCCATGGCGCGGCCTCCCCTACAGCCCCGCGGTCACGGCGGAGCGGGCGGCGTTCTCCTGCTGGATCCGGATGAAATCCTCCCGGCGCTGCTCCTGCCGGTGGGATTCGCAGAGAATCTCGTAGACGGGGCGGGGCACCCGGACCGTGACGCCGCGCCGGATCGTGTAGCCCTTGCCGTTGAGCCCCACGAAGACGAAGTCCTCCTCCTTGCCCGTCGCCCGGGGGAGGGTGACAGATACGTATTCGGTTTGTTTGTTCATGGTACGACTCCTTTCTCGATTTCGAGTTAATAGTGAATAATGAAGAATGAACAATTATGGTATTTTTCAATTCTCCGAATTGAAAAATGAATTCAAATCCGTCGCGAAGCGACACCTCAATTTTTCATTCTTCATTTTTCATTCTTCATTCACCCAGCCGCGAGCTACGCTCGCGGCTGGGTGGCTGCGGCGGCCCGGGCCCGGGCGCGTTCGGCGATGGCGTTCTTTCGCTGTTCGCTGCCGATGACGTCATAGCTGTGCCCCTTCAGGCGTGGAGCTTCCTTTCGGGTACGGGGCGCGGCGCGATCCTCGCCGCTGCCGGTTTGCAGCTTGCGTGCTGCGGTTTGCGCTCCCGGCCCCGGGCCGATCAGCTCCAACAGGCTCTGCAGCCGGGCTTCGGTCTGCGCCAGACGCTGCCGCAGATCCCCGTTCTCCGCCAGACGGCGGCGCAGCTCGTCCCGGCCCTTGAAGTCCATCATATCCAGGGCGGCCAAAGCCTGCTCCGCCAGATCGGGGCGGAAGAAACCCATCTGGAAGAACTGCATGGCCATCTCGTTATAGCTGAGCTTGTTGTAGGTGCTCTGCTTCTGGGCTGTGACCTCGATATCCAGCTCCGTGGGCTCTCCCGCGCCCAGCATGGTATTGTCGAAGCGCAGGAATTCCACGTCTCCCGTGGGCCCGGTGATCCGCAGCTTGCGGGGCGTGTCGTAGAACTGGCGGATCAGGGCGATGACGCAGCCCACCACCTGCCGGAAGCAGCGGTAGGAGTTCTGGATCTGATCCCGGCTCAGCTTGCCGGACTGCTCCTGCATGGCCGCAATGGCCGAGGCCGCCGTGACGCCGCCGCCCGCGCCGCCGTTGTTCACGTCCCGATTGCCGGAGGTCTCCTTGATCTCGTTGATCTTGGAGGACAGAATGCTCAGATAGATGCCGGAAAGCGGGGCAACGGTGATCTGCCGCAGGGCGTTTTCCTCGATGGAACCCTGGACGTGAACGAAGGGCCGGGTCCAGTCGGCGTATTCCTCCTCGTTGATCCCGTCGTCGCCCCGTTTGAGCCAGCGGGGGGTGGCGGCAGCCACGCAGTTGGCCACGATGGCGTTGTTCATCAGGTCGATCTGCCGCTGGGCGTCCTTGCAGATGTCCACATAGCCGAAGCCCGCCGGGGTGCCCTCCTCCGGGAAGAGGACGTCCGCGAAGAAGGGATACAGGCCGTGAGAATACAGGCCGCCGGCATAGGACGGGTCGTTCTCCGTGGAAAAGAGAATCGTATCTCCGACAAATTTCACATAATGCAGGGTGGTCCGGCGGCCTTCTCTTTTCTTGTAGTACCAGTCGATGACCGGCGTCTTGTCCGAGGTGTCCACGCTGTCGTCGTAGAGGTAGCGGCTGGTCGAAAAGCCGCCGCTCCGGAGCTGGGATTCCAGCTGGGGCCAGCGCTCCAGCAGGGCTTCGTTGTCCGCCAGCTCCACGTGAAAGAGGTTCCGGCTGCGCTGCAGATCCGTGATCCCGGGCTCCCAGAAGAGATTGAGGGGATCCACCCGGGCCACGGTCACGTCGCCCAGCCCGTTCTGCTTCTCCCGATCCCAGAAGACGCCGTAAAAGGCCACGCCGGCCTTGAGCTTCTTCCACCAGTTGTCCGACCAGACCCCGGCGAAGTCGTTCTGCGCCAGGATCACGGGAACGACCTTGGACAGCAGCTCCGCCTCGGCGGCGTCGTCCGCCGCCCGGGGCAGGCAGGCGGGCTCGGGATAGGCGTCCATGGCGTCGGCGTGCTTGGAGAGGATCACGTTCACCAGCCAGGCGGACTTGGTTTTGAGTCCCGTGGTCCCCTGCTCGGGCACGTGCTCCCAGTGACGGAGCTTCCAGAACTCCTCGTTTTCGATGATCCGCCGTTCCAGATTGGTCTTTCCCGCCCGATAGCGCCGAAGCGTTTCCAGGGCGGCGCGGATCTGTTCCCGCCCAATGGGCAATTGTTGTTCGATTTTCATGCTTCCTCCTTTTGCGGCGGCCCGCCCGCGCCGCCAAATGCAGTCCTTCTTTTGGGACGAAAAAAATGTTAGGCTCTTGTCTGCCCGGGGCGAGGGGGACGTCGTCAACGAATAACGCTTTCAAGATACTTTTATCGGAAAAAAATAGCATCCACTTCGTCGTTCGACAGACCGAGCAAACCGGTGATCCGCTGGATCTCCCCCAGGGTGAAGTCATCCTCCTGGAAAATCTTCTTGAACAGGGCTTCCGGCGTGATTTCGAGGATGTTCGCCAGGTCTTCCGGGGAAATATCCTCATACCAGAGACAGTTCATCAACAGATTGCTGCGCATGATTGCACCTCCTTGTGTCATATTTCTAAGATACCTGGATTATATCACAATATTTTCATTTTGTCAAGACACAATCTTGACATTTTTGAAAAAATATGCTAACATGAAGATACTCCAAATGGGATCCGGCAGCGCGGAGCCTGGGGCGCACCGCGTGCGCCGCAGCAGCGATGCGGAACCGAAACTTTGATATGGAAGGGGTATCACCATGACCATCGCGGAAAAAATCAAGGCCCTGCGCAAGCAGGCGAAGCTCACCCAGACCGAGCTGGGCGAGATGTTGGGCGTTCAGAAGAACGCCGTAAGCAAATGGGAGTGCGGCCGCGTCACCGACATCCCTGCCGGGAAGATCAAGGCCATGGCGAAGATCTTCGACGTCCCGCCCTCCTATCTCATCGACAACGAGAGCGCTTCCCTGCCCCGTCCCGGTACGGAGACCGTCGTGGATGATGAGGACATCAAGTTTGCCCTCTTCGGCGGCGATACGGAGATCACCGACGAGATGTACGAGGAGGTCAAGCAGTTCGCGGCCTTCGTGAAGGCCAGGAATAAAAAGTAGAGCGGGCAAGCTGCCCGTTCAGGCAGCAGGCAACAGGCAGCAGGCAACAGGCAGCAGGCAGCAGACCCGCCTGCAGCGGCGCACAGTGTGCGCCACGCCGCTCCCCGCCCGGGCGGAAATGCAAAATGCTAAGTGCAAAATGCAAAATTGCGGTGTTTTCAAATTGCCATTTGAAAACATTGAATACGGGAAACGGATTGCCACGGGCCGTTCCGGCCCTCGCAATGACAAAATCGGGACGTTTTCCGCCCGTAGGGGCCGAAGTCGCAGACTCACGAAGTATGCCCACATCGGCCCTCTGTACCCCGCCCGGACGAGGCGTCAGGCGCCAGGCCCGCCTGCGGGGACGGCGCTTTGCCGTCCGCCGTTCCCTGCTGCCTCGAATCATGCAAAGAAGGAACGAACCATGACCCAGCTTTCTACCCTGTATCAACGTGCGGAAGAACTGAATATCCCCGTTTTGCACCTTCCCCTGCCGTTGACGGGCTCGGTCAGCATGATGGACGAGGCGGGACGCTGCGCCATCGGCCTGGATCTGCCCCACCGGCGGAGCCGGAACGAGCTGCGGGTCCGGCTGGCCCACGAGCTGGGCCACTGCGTCACGGGGAGCTTCTACAACCGCTGGTCCCCCTGCGACGTCCGCAGGCTCCACGAGAACCGGGCGGACAAGTACGCCGTCCGCGCCCTGATCTCCGAGGAGGCGCTGGACGAGGCCGTGGCCGAAGGCCACACCGACCCCTGGGACCTGGCCGACTATTTCGGCGTAGACGAGGGATTTTTGAAGAAGGCCGTCTGCCTCTACACCTATGGCAACCTGGCAGCGGAGCTGTATTTCTAATCCTTTCCGCTTCACCTCCCCTGCAAGCAGGGGAGGTGCTCCAGTGCGCACACTGGGGCGGAGGGGTCGTTTCGGTACCGGAGCCCCTCGAAAAACGCGGAAACGTCCCAAAACGGAAACCTCCCCTGCTGCTTGCAGGGGAGATTATAACAAGAGCAGAAAGGAGTGCCGGTGATGCCTGTGAAACATAATCCGGAGCTGATCGGGAACGCCCGGCAGCTTCGGAAGAATATGACCGCGGAGGAGCGGATCCTCTGGTATCAGTATCTTCGGAATTATCCGGTCAAGTTCTACCGGCAGCGGACCATGGGGCATTACATCGTGGACTTTTACTGCGCAAAGGCGCATCTGGTGGTGGAGATCGACGGGTCACAGCACTACGAGGATAAGGGGCTTGAATACGACCAGGCCCGGACGGCATTTCTGGAGGGGCTGGGGCTGACAGTTCTTCGTGTGCCGAACAACGAAGTCTGGAAGAACCTGCGGGGCGTCTGTGAGGCCATCGACGAGCAGGTGCGGCTGGCGGGGCTGGGAGAGGCGCTGGAGGTCAGGCCGCCGGAGGAATAACGAATGACCCCTCCACCGCCGCTTGAGCGGCGGTCCCCCTCCCCTGCAAGCAGGGGAGGTGATAGAAACCCCGCGCTTTACCGGTTGTCGGTAAGGCGCGGGGTTTTGTGTTACAGGATAAACGCGTCAGTTGTCAGTTCAATATAATTGTCAACTGTCAATTGTCAATTGTCAATTATTTCAGGCCCATTTCCTTCATGGCTTCCTTGCGGGAGAGGTTGACGCGGCCCTTTTCGTCGATCTCGGTGACCTTGACCCAGGTCATGTCGCCGATGTTGAGCACGTCTTCCACCTTCTCGGTGCGCTTGAACTCCAGGTCGCGGATGTGGACCATGCCGTCCTTGCCAGGGGCCAACTCCACAAAGGCGCCGATGGGGATGATGCGGACGACCTTGCCGTAGTACAGCTTGCCGACCTCGGGGACGAAGCAGATGTCCTCGATCATCTTCTTGGCGGCCTCGCAGGAGGCGGCGTCGGGAGAGGCGATGTGGATGGTGCCGTCGTCCTCCACGTCCACTTCGGCGCCGGACTCGGCGACGATCTTCTGGATCATGGAGCCGCCCTTGCCGATGACCTCGCGGATCTTGTCCACGTCGATCTTGATGGTGATCATCTTGGGCGCGTATTCGCTGACCTCGGGACGGGGGGCGGGGATGCAGGGCAGCATGACCTCGTTGAGGATCTCAAGACGGGCCTTACGGCAGCGCTCCAGCGCGTCGGCGATGATCTCCATGGTGAGGCCGTCGTTCTTCAGATCCATCTGAATGGCGGTGACGCCCTCGGTGGTGCCGGCCACCTTGAAGTCCATCTCGCCGTGGAAGTCTTCCACGCCCTGGATGTCGGTGAAGGTCCGCCATTCGCCGGTCTCCTTGTCGGAGATCAGACCGCAGGAGATGCCGGCCACGGGCCGCTTGATGGGCACGCCGGCGTCCATCAGAGCCAGGGTGGAGCCGCAGATGGAGCCCTGGGAGGTGGAGCCGTTGGAGCTCAGGACCTCAGAGACCACACGGATGCAGTAGGGGAACTCGTCCACGCTGGGCAGCACGGGCACCAGGGCCTTTTCCGCCAGGGCGCCGTGGCCGATCTCGCGGCGGGAGGTGGAGCGGGCGGCTCTGGCCTCGCCGGTGGAGAAGGCGGGGAAGTTGTAGTGGTGGATATAGCGCTTTTCCGTCTCGGGGAAGATGGTGTCCAGCTTCTGGTTGGCGGCGAGGGTGTTCAGGGTGCAGATGGAGAGAACCTGGGTCTGGCCTCTGGTGAAGAGACCGGAGCCGTGGACGCGGGGCAGCACGGCGACCTGGGCGTCCAGGGGACGGATCTCGTCCATGGAGCGGCCGTCCACGCGCTTGCCGGCCAGGAGCCACTTCTTGACGACCTTCTTCTGCATCTTGTAGAGGCAAACCTCGATGTTCTCCTCGTAGTCCTCGTACTTCTCGGCGAACTTCTCGGCGAAGTCCAGCCGGGCGGCGGTGAGCCGCTCCTCCCGGACGTTCTTGTCGTCGGTGTCCAGGGCGAACTCGATCTGGTTCATGCCGTACTCGCAGAGCTCGTCCAGGAGCTCGTGGTTGACGGCGGCCTTCTCGAAGGTAAACTTGGGCTTGCCGATGGCGGCCACGATGGTGTTGATGAAGGCCACGATCTGCTTGTTGGTCTCATGGGCCAGCTCGATGCCCTTGAGCAGGATGTCTTCCTTGACCTCCTTGGCCTCGGTCTCGATCATGACGACCTTCTCGGCGGTGGAGGCGATGGTGACGAACATCTCAGCCTCGGCGCGCTGGGCGCAGGAGGGGTTGACGATGTATTCGCCGTTCAGGTACGCGACCTCGGTGGTGGCCATGGGGCCGTTCCAGGGCACGGAGGAGCAGGCAGTGGCGATGAAGGCGCCCAGGGAGGCCACGACCTCCACGGGGTTCTCGTGATCCACGGCCAGGCTGGTGCAGGTGATGACCACGTCATTGCGGAGCTCGTCGTCAAAGAAGGGCCGCATGGGGCGGTCGATGAGGCGCATGGTCAGGATGGCCTTCTCGGAGGGACGGCCCTCCCGGCGGTTGAAGGAGCCGGGGACCCGGCCCACGCCGTACAGACGCTCCTCGAACTCGATGGTCAGGGGGAAGTAGTCCATGCCGGCCTTGGGGATGGGGCTGCAGGTGATGGTGCAGAGCACCACGGTGTCGCCGTAGCGGACGATGCACTCGGCGTCGGCCAGTTCGGCCACGATGCCGGTCTCGACGGTCAGGGTGCGGCCGCCGATCTCGGTCTCGAATACGTGATGGTTGGGGTATTGCTTTCTGGTGATCATAGAAACCTCCTTGTGGTTTGTTGTCTTGCACGGGAGGTTTCGCACTTGAAACTAAGGTCAAGGTACAAGGTTCATGGGGGCAAGGAAACGGCGGTTGTCCTGTTGCCCGTTGCCTGTTGCCTTGACGTCACTTTCAAATACGAACGCCCTCCGTGCGGGTGTTGCCTTGAAAAACGGGGGCTTCCCGAGCGGGAAACCCCCGTTTCGCAAAACGATTACTTACGGATGCCCAGCTTGGCGATGATGGCGCGGTAGCGGTTGATGTCCTTCTTGGCAAGGTAGTCAAGCAGGGAACGGCGCTTGCCGACCATCTTGAGCAGGCCGCGGCGGCTGTGGTTGTCGTGGGTGTGGGTCCGCAGGTGCTCGGTGAGCTCCTGGATGCGGGCGGTGAGAATGGCGATCTGGACCTCGGGAGAACCGGTGTCGCCCTCGTGGGTCGCGTTGTCCAGGATGACCTGGGTCTTCTTTTCCTTCTGAATCATGGTTTTACCACCTTTCTGTTATTTCTGCCCCTGGGCTAAGTAGCGGGTCGGTGCGATCCCGCAACTGAGCGCCGGGGCTATGGCATTTTGCCAGCCGCTATAGTTTAGCACATGTTATGTCAAATGTAAAGAACTTTTTTTCGTATTTTTGAATTATCTGCTTTTTGGCGGAAAGCCACGCGCTTTGACCCGCCGGGGTCGGATGCAATTCAGAAAAAACGCGAACTCCCGGCGGGGGGAGCTCGCGTTTTTTCTTATCCGAAATTCCGTTTCAGCTTCTCAAAAAAGGACTTTTTCTTGGGCTGGGCCTTTTCCGTGGCCGCGTCGAACTGGCGCAGGAGATCTTTTTGCTCCTTGGAGAGCTTGGTGGGGGTCTCCACCACTACAGTGACGTACTGGTCGCCCCGGTTCTTGTAGCCCACGTAGGGAATGCCCTTGCCCTTCAGGCGGAAGACGGTGCCGGTCTGGGTCCCCTCAGGGACGTTATAGCGGACCTTGCCGTCCAGGGTCGGGACCTCGATGTCCGCGCCGCAGGCCGCCTGGGCGAAGGAGATGGGCATCTCGCAGTAGACGTTGGAGCCCTCCCGGGTGAAGATCTCGTGGGGCTTGATGCGGACGTTGACCATGAGATCGCCGTTGGGGCCGCCGTTGGCCCCCGCGCTGCCCTGGCCGGAAATCCGGAAGGCCTGATCGTTGTCGATGCCCGCGGGGACCTCCACGGTCTGCCGGTGGCTGCGCTTGATGCGGCCCTTGCCCTTGCAGCGGGTGCAGGGGTTCTTGATGAGCTTGCCCTTGCCGCCGCAGGTGGGGCAGGCGGCGGTGGACTGCATGGTCATGCCCATAAAGTTCTGGGTGGTGCGCACCTGACCGGAGCCGCGGCACTGGGGGCAGGTCTCGGGCTGGGTGCCCTCGGCGCAGCCGGAGCCATGGCACTGGTCGCAGGTCTCGATCCGGGAGACGTTGACCTCCTTCGTCGTGCCAAAGGCCGCCTCCTCAAAGGTGACCTCGACCTGCACGACGACGTTCTCTCCGCGCGCCGCCCGGCTGCCGCCGCTGCGGCTGCGGGTTCCGCCGCCGAAGAAGTCCCCGAAGATGTCCCCAAAGCCGCCGAACCCGCTGAACCCGCCGAAGCCCTCGAAGGGATTGCCGCCCTGAGAGGCCGCAAAATTGGGGTCGACGCCCGCGAAGCCGTACTGGTCGTAGAGCTGACGCTTTTCGTCGTTGGACAGGACCTCGTAGGCCTCGTTGATCTCCTTGAACTTGGCCTCGGCGTCGGCCTCGTGGTTGACGTCCGGGTGATATTTGGCCGCCAGCTTGCGGTAGGCCTTCTTGATCTGGTCCGCCGCGGCGTTCTTTTCGACGCCAAGGACCTCGTAGTAATCTCGTTTGTTTTCGTTTGCCATCTGGATCACCTCACAGGTGAAATGAAGTATCGCCTTCCGGCGATATGAAGTCTGCTTCGCAGATGAAGTATCGGCTTTCGCCGATATGAAGTATGCGCTTTGCGCATATTGCGGTATCGGTTTATTCTGCGAATAAACCGATGGAAATCAAATCATGTTTTTTATGGGGGCAGGCGTTCCCGACAATCCGGAGGTATCAGATTTGATACGCTCGGGGCGTCGAGGACGCCGCCCCCTACGGGGCAATATGGCGAAGCCATACTTCATATGCCGAGCCGCGTCAGCGGCAGGCATACTTCATATCCGCACCAGCGGATACTTCATATTTGCGACAGCAAATACTTCATTTATCAATCTTTGACTTCCTCGAAGTCGGCGTCCACCACGCCGTCGTCGGGCTTGGCGTTGAAGCCGCCGGGGTTGCCCTGGAAGCCGCCGTTGGGATCGCCCTGAGGCGCGGCCTGCTTGTAGAGCTTCTCGGCCACGGGGTAGAAGGCCTTCTGGGCCTCTTCGATGGCGGCCTTGATGGCGCTCACGTCATTGCCCTTGTTGACCTCCTTCAGGTGCTCGATGGCAGCCTGGATGGGGGCCTTCTCGGAGGCGCTGACCTTGTCGCCCAGCTCGTTCAGGGACTTCTCCAGCTGGTAGGCGGTCTGGTCGGCCTCGTTGTGGGCGTCGACCTCCTCCTTGCGGGCCTTGTCCTCGGCGGCGAACTGCTCTGCCTCGCGGACGGCCTTGTCGATGTCCTCCTTGGAGAGGTTGGAGGAGGCGGTGATGGTGATGTTCTGCTCCTTGCCGGTGCCAAGGTCCTTGGCGGAGACGTTCACGATGCCGTTGGCGTCGATGTCGAAGCTGACCTCGATCTGGGGGATGCCGCGGGGAGCCGGAGCGATGCCGGAGAGCTGGAAGCGGCCCAGGGTCTTGTTATAGGCAGCCATCTCGCGCTCGCCCTGGAGCACGTGGACCTCCACGGAGGTCTGGCCGTCGCTGGCGGTGGAGAAGATCTGCTTCTTGTTGACGGGGATGGTGGTGTTGCGCTCGATGAGTTTGGTGAACACGCCGCCCATGGTCTCGATGCCCAGGCTCAGCGGGGTCACGTCCAGGAGCAGCAGGTCCTTCACGTCGCCCGTCAGCACGCCGCCCTGGATGGCGGCGCCCATGGCCACGCACTCATCGGGGTTGATGCCCTTGAAGCCTTCCTTGCCGGTGATCTTCTTGACGGCCTCCTGGACCGCGGGGATCCGGGTGGAGCCGCCCACCAGCAGGACCTTGCTCAGGTCGCTGGGCTTCAGGTTCGCGTCGGACAGAGCCTGGCGCACGGGGCCCATGGTGGCCTCCACCAGATGGGCGGTCAGCTCGTTGAACTTGG
>CAMUYE010000026.1 GCA_947164825.1 uncultured Clostridia bacterium | reverse complement strand
GGTTCGTCGACGATAGTATGCGGGCGACTGCATGTGAAAATAGATAATGCCAACATCACCTCCGGTCGAAAGGCCGGAGGTTTTTTCTTGCGCTTCTGCGTGACGGAAACTCGTACCCCCCGGGGAAATTGCTCGCAATTTCCCCGGGGGGTACGTTTGTACGGGGCGTTGCCCGTTATTCGAGGCCGGAGTCGCGGCTGTTGAGGTAGGCGCGGAGGTAGCGGATCAGCAGGCGCTCTTCCTTTTCGGGCAGGGCGCGCTCGTCGAGGCAGATGGCGCCGTTGGTGTGCAGCAGTTCCAGCATGGTCTTCTGGTGAATGTTGTAGAGCAGGAAGAAAACACCCGCGAGCAGGATGCAGATCGCGGCGTCCAGGGTGGGGTTCAGCACGATCCCGTCGCTGAAGTTTACCAGCTTGTCCAGCAGAAGCAGCACCGGCCCCAGCAGCAGGAAGAAGAAAGCCAGGCTCAGCAGGACAGGCTGCTTCTGCCGCAGGTATTTCAGCCCGTGGAACTCCTCAAGGTCGATCCGGAAGTCGGTTTTCTTGGTGGTGTAGCGGCGGCGATCCCGGCTCACGCGGCAGGTCCCCTTGCAGTAGATCGCCCGGTCGGAAAGAACGGCAAAGCATTTTCCGAGCTTGCCTTTTTCCAGAAAACGGGCCAACTGATCGGATCCCGCGGTGCAGAGAAGCTGTTCGTTCCGGTCCAGGAAAATTTCGCCCTGGACCTGTTCTTCATTGATCGGCTGTGCCATAGCGCGCCTCCTGTAGTCGGTTTCAATTTTGTTTATACTATCATTTTTCTCGCGGAATGTCAACGAGGGAGAAGAAAAAATGCGTTTACCCGTTGCCAATCGGCGAAAAATTCGATATAATAAAAAGAAAGAATTGTCAAACGAGGAATTCGAGTCATGAGCTATTACGCGGGAAGCTATGAGGTTGCCGTGGTCGGCGCGGGCCACGCGGGGATCGAGGCGGGACTGGCCGCGGCGCGGCTGGGGCGGAAGACCGTGGTCTTTACCGTCAACCTGGACGCCGTGGGCAATATGCCCTGCAACCCCGCCATCGGCGGCACCGGCAAGGGCCACCTGGTCCGGGAGCTGGACGCTCTGGGCGGTCAAATGGGGATCGCCGCGGACCGTTGCTGCATCCAGTACCGGATGCTCAATCGGGGCAAGGGTCCCGCGGTCCACTCCCTTCGGGCCCAGGCCGACCGCCGCCGCTACCAGGAATACATGAAGCACGTCCTGGAGACCCAGGAAAACCTGGATCTGAAGCAGGCCGAGGTCGTGTCCGTGGAGACGGAAAACGGTGCGGTGAAAGGCCTCACCACCCGGCTCGGGGCTTTCTACGAGGCGAAGGCGGTCATTCTCGCCACCGGCACCTTCCTGGACAGCGCCGTTATCATCGGCGAGACGGTCCTCTCCTCCGGACCCGACGGGATGCACGCCGCGGTGGGCCTCTCCGACAGCCTCCGGGCCCTGGGCCTGCCCCTGCGCCGCTTCAAGACCGGCACGCCGCCCCGGATCAACGCCCGCTCGGTGGACTTTTCAAAAATGGAAATCCAGCCGGGGGACGAGAAGATCGAGCCCTTTTCGTTCTCCACGCAGGCAACAGGCAACAGGCAACAGGCAACAGGGGACGGGAGATGCGAGGCAGCAGGCAACAGGCAACAGGCAACAGGGGACGGGAGATGCGAGGCAGCAGGCAACAGGCAACAGGCAACAGAGGAAGCCTTCCCCCTGGGGGGAAGGTGCCCCAGTGCGCACACTGGGGCGGATGAGGGGACGTATCGACAAGCGCCACGGAACCAAGCCGTCTGCTGGCTGACCTACACCAACGAGACCACCCACGAGATCATCCGCAGCAACCTATCCCGCAGCCCCCTCTACGACGGCACCGTGACCGGCGTCGGACCCCGCTACTGCCCCTCTATCGAAACGAAGATCGTCCGCTTCGCGGACAAGCCCCGGCATCAGCTCTTTGTGGAGCCCACGGGCCTGAACACCGAGGAGCTCTACCTTCAGGGCTTTTCCTCCTCTCTGCCGGAGGACGTGCAGCTTGCCATGCTGCATTCCGTTCCGGGTCTGGAGCACGCGGAGATGATGCGGCCGGCCTACGCCATCGAGTACGACTGCGTGGACCCCACGGAGCTGCTGCCCACCCTGGAGTGCAAGAAGGTCCCGGGCCTCTACGGGGCGGGCCAGTTCAACGGCTCCTCGGGCTACGAGGAGGCCGCGGTCCAGGGCTTCGTGGCGGGGGTCAACGCCGCCCTGAAGCTGAAAGGGGAGGAGCCCCTGATCCTGAAGCGCTCCGACGGCTATATCGGCGCGCTGATCGACGATCTGGTGACCAAGGGCACCGAGGAGCCCTACCGGATCATGACCTCCCGCAGCGAGTACCGGCTGCTTCACCGCCAGGACAACGCGGACCAGCGCCTGAGCGCCATCGGCAACCGGATCGGCCTGATTTCCGATGAGCGCCTGGCTGCCGTGGAGGAAAAATACGCTGCCGTGGCGCGGGAGATCAAGCGCCTGGAGCACAGCGGCGTGGCGGCTTCGGAGGCGCTGAACGCCTTTTTGGAGGCCCACGGCTCCTCACCGGTGGACAGCTCGGCGCGGCTGGCGGACCTGGTCCGCCGCCCGGAGCTGGGCTACGAGGCCATTGCCCCCTTCGATCCGGATCGCCCGGCGCTGCCCGCCGCCGTGACGGAGCAGGTGGAGATCCAGATCAAGTACGCGGGCTATATTGCCCGCCAGGAGCAGCAGGTCGAGGCGTTCCGCAAGGCCGAGTCCCGCCGCTTGCCGGAAGACATCGACTACGCCGCCATCCCCGCCCTGAAAGCCGAGGCCCGGGAAAAGTTGAACCGGATCCGTCCCGTCAGCATCGGCCAGGCCAGCCGCATCTCCGGCGTCAGCCCCGCCGACGTCGCCGTCCTCATGGTCTGGCTGGAACAGTGGAAGAAGTAAGAAGTAATAAGTGAAGAAAAATACAGCGCGCATACGAGAGAATGGAGGCCGGACATGAACATCCATTCAGTCACGATCAGAAAAGCAAAACCGGAAGACGCGAGAGCCTGGGAGAGCTTGAACGTTCGGGTCTGGAGAGACGCCTATCGCCATATTTTCCCGGAGGAAGTGTTTCTGGAAAAGGAAAACAGGCTTGAAGAAAAAATCGCGAGATTCCGGGACTGGGCGAAAAATGATTCCGAGAGTATTACCTGTGTCGCGGAATATGACGGAACAATCATTGGAATCATGTGCGGCAGCATCCGTTCCTCCTATGAGCCGTTTCTTTCCGATTACGCCGATTTGATCGCGCTTTACGTTGATCCGGCCTTTCAGGGTCAAGGGATCGGAACCGCGTTCAGAAAAACCTTTGAGGAATGGGCGAGCAGGAACGGAGCTTCCCAATACGTGATCGGCGTTCTGAAAGAAAACAGGAAAGCCAGGAAGGTCTATGAAGCCTGGGGCGGGACGCTCTCAGAACAGGAAATGGATTTTGTAAAACGGGATGTTGCATATCCGGTGGTATTTTACACCTTCTGCCTGAAAGATCGCGGTCTGCTGTCGGCGGACAAGCGATGCCTGCCCCAAAATATTAAAACGGAGGAATGAATATGATCCCCTTTGAACACTACGAACAGAGCGCTGCTTATCTGCGCGAAAAGCTCGGCGATTTCCAGCCTGAGATCCTGATGATCCTGGGCTCCGGGCTGGGCCAGTTCGGCGAGCTGGTGGAGGACCCGATCCTCGTGCCCTACGGGGAGATCCCCCACTTCCGCCACTCCACGGCCCCCGGCCACAAGGGCCGCTTCGTTTTCGGCTGTCTGGAGGGCAGGCGGGTGGCCGTCATGCAGGGCCGGGTCCACCTCTACGAGGGCTATACCCCCGAGGAGGCTGCCTACGGCGTCCGGGTCATGAAGCTCCTGGGCGTGAAGCGGATGATCGTCACCAACGCCGCCGGGGCCGTCAACCTGAGCTACAAGCCCGGCCAGATCATGCTGATCTCCGACCACATCCTGCTCTTCCCCATAACCCCCCTGAAGGGGCCCAACGAGGACCGCTTCGGCGTCCGCTTCCCGGATATGTCCACGGCCTACACCCCGGCCCTGCGGGCTTTGGCAAAGGCCGCCGCGGTGGAGGTCGGTGTGCCCTTGAACGAGGGCGTCTACATGTACTTCCCCGGGCCCCAGTATGAGACCCCGGCGGAGATCCGGGCGGCCCGGCTCCTGGGCGCGGACATGGCGGGCATGAGCACCGTCCCCGAGGTCATCGCGGCCCGGCACTGCGGCATGGAGATCCTGGGCTTCTCCCTGGCCACCAACATGGCCGCGGGCATCCTGGACCAGCCCCTCACCGAGGAGGAGGTCCTGGAGTGCGGCGAGGCCTGCAAGACCCAGTTCAGCGCGCTGATGCTGAACATTTTGAAGAGAATGTGAGGATCTGATCCATGATCAAACGCAGACAGGAAATGACCGTCCAGCCCCGCTTCGAGGTCAAGGGCGGACGGGGCGCCTACGACAGCACCCATATTTTCACCGCCGAAGAGCTGGACAAGATCAATCTCTTCGCCGTCAATACCCTGCCCCCCGGCAGCTCCATCGGCGTCCATCGCCACGACACCGAGGGGGAGGCCTACGTGATCCTGCAGGGGCAGGCCACCGTCACCGAGGACGGGCAGGACTACCTGCTGGGCCCCGGAGACGCGGAGTACTGCACCGGCGGCCACACCCACGGGATCGCCAACGATTCTGACGAAACGCTGGCGTTTCTGGCCATTATTATCAAATAGCGAATCGAAATGCCAAGATTCAAAAAAGTCTATCTGGAGATCACCAATGTCTGCAACCGGGCCTGCGCCTTCTGTCCCGGGACCCGGCGGGCGCCCCGCTTCCTGGAGGAGGCCGATTTCCTGTGCCTGATCGACAAGCTGCGGCCCTGGACGGACTATCTCTACTTCCATCTGATGGGCGAGCCTCTGCTGCACCCGTCTCTGGGCCGCTTCCTGGCCCTGGCGGGGGAGCGGGGCTTCCGGGTGATCCTGACCACCAACGGGACCCTGCTGTCCAAGGCAGTACCGGTCCTGCTGGCGGCCCCTGCCCTGCATAAGGTGAACCTGTCCCTGCACTCCTTCGAGGCCAACGAGGGTGGAAGCCTGGAAGATTATGTAAACCAATGCGCCGTTTTCGCGGTGAAGGCTGCGGAGAAGGGCGTACTGGTGAACTTCCGCCTCTGGAACGGAGACAGCGCTGCCCGAGCCGGATGGAACGCAGAGAACGCGCATATCATAGAATTGCTGGCAGCGTTTTTTCCAAAGCCCTGGGCTCCGAGCCGGACCGGGGAGCGGCTGGCGGACCGGATCTTCCTGGACCGGGCCGAGATCTTCGACTGGCCCGATCCGGAGGCAAAGACGGAAAACGCGGCCCATTCCTGCTACGGACTGCGGGATCAGCTCGGCGTCCTCTGCGACGGCACGGTGGTGCCCTGCTGCCTGGACCACGAGGGAGATCTGGCCCTGGGGAACCTGCTGACGGAGGAGCTTGGCGCTATTTTGGAAAAGCCCCGGACGCAGGCGATCCTGGCGGGCTTCCGCCGCGGCGAGGCCGTGGAGGAGCTGTGCCGCCGCTGCGGCTACGCAAATCGCTTCCGCTGAACGATGCGGCGGCGCAGAATGTGCGCCATAAAACGGGAGGAATTGTCCATGAACGAAAAACTGAACGCCGCGCTGAGGCGCGTGAGCCAGCTCCGCCGCGACGGCTGCGTCATCACTTCCGAGGCCTTCGTGGATCGCCTTCTGCCCCGGCGGGACCGGAACGCCCACAAGGGCGATTTCGGCCGGGTGCTGATCGTGGCCGGGTCCGTGGGCTACACCGGCGCGCCGGTGCTGGCGGCCAACGCCGCCCTGCGGGCCGGGGCCGGGCTGATCTTCGTCGGGGTGCCGGAGGCGGTCTACCCCATCGTGGCGCAGAAGCTGGACGAGCCCATGGTCTTTCCCCTGGCCTGCGACGGAGAGGGGAGGTTGAACACCCGGGCGATCCCGGAGCTGGTGAAGCGGCTGGAAGGCTGCGACGCCTGTCTTGTGGGCCCCGGCCTGGGCAGGAGCCCCGCCATCCTGGACACGGCCGCCGCCGTGCTGACCCACGCCGCCTGCCCGGTGATCCTGGACGCCGACGGCATAAACTGTCTGGAAGGGAATATAGATGTTTTGGGACAGGCGAAGGGCCCCGTGATCCTGACGCCCCACGACGGGGAGTTCCGGCGGCTGGGCGGCGATCCCGCCCCGGCGCGCCGCTACGAGAGCGCAAAGGAACTGGCGAAAACCTGGGGCGTCACCGTCCTGCTGAAGGGCCACCGGAGCCTGACCGTCGGCGCAGATCGGGTTTATCTGAACCCCACGGGCAATCCCGGCATGGCCACCGGCGGCAGCGGAGACGTGCTGGCGGGCATCCTGCTGGCCCTGCTGGGTCAAGGCCTTGCGCCCGCCGAGGCCGCCGCGGCGGCCGCCTGGCTCCACGGCGCCGTGGGCGACTACTGCGCCGAGCTCTGGGGCGAGTACGGCATGACGCCCAGCGACATGATCGCGAACCTGCCGATTTTTCTGAAGTGACCCGCAGCGGCGCACAGTGTGCGCCACCGCGAGGCGAAACGTTCAACAAGGAGTGAACCATGTGCGGCATCGAAAGATCCTGATTGCCGTACCAATGATGCTGATCCTTTGCCTGCTCTGCGCCTGCGGCGGCAAAGCCAACGATCCTCTGCAGGCGGCAATGGATTACCGGACGGAGCTGCTTTCCCGCGGGGGCTGCGGCTTCGAGCTGGAGGCCCGGGCGGAGACCGGGGAGGGGAGGCTCTGGGAGCTGACCCTGGCCTGCGACCTGGACGCCGACGGGAACGGGACCGTAACGGTCCTGGCCCCGGAGAGCATCGCCGGGATCTCCGCCGTCATCGACGGCGAGACGGGCAGCCTGCGCTTTGCGGACCTTTGCCTGGGTCTGGGGACGCTTCCGGGCACGGAGCTGGCCCCTGCCGCGGCCCCCGGACGCCTGATCCGGGCCTGGGCCCGGGACTGGATCGCCTCCGCCGGCGCGGAGGGGGAGAGCCTGCTTGCCTGCTATGAGGACGGGCGTTTTACCGTCAACACCTGGTTCGACGCCGCGGGCATCCCCGTCCGGGCGGAGCTGGCCGTGGACGGCCAAACCCGCTTTACCGCGGAGATCCGTAATTTTGAATGGAAGGCTCCGCAGCGGCGCACAGTGTGCGCCACACGATCCCCCCCCACCCGCAGCGGCGCACAGTGTGCGCCATAAATACTCGACAGAAAGCCGGAAAAACAAATGAAACTGCTGAAGAGAACCTGGGCTGATATCTCAATGGACCATCTCAGCCACAACTACCACCTGCTGCGCAGCGCGATCCCTGCCGACTGCCGCTTTCTGGGCGTGGTCAAGGCCGACGCCTACGGCCACGGGGCCGTTCCCATCAGCCGCGGGCTGGTGGATCTGGGAGCGGACTATCTGGCCGTTTCCAACATGGAGGAGGCGGTGCAGCTCCGCCGGAGCTATATCCGTCTGCCCATCCTGATCCTGGGCTACACCCCGGCCTTCTACGCCGAGGATATGGTGGACATGGGCATCCGCCAGGAGGTACACTCCTATGAATACGCGCAGCAGCTTGCCGAAGCCCTGGCGGGCACGGGCAAGCGGCTGAAGATCCATATCAAGCTGGACACGGGTATGTCCCGTCTGGGCTTTTTCGCGGAGAACGAGGAGAGCCTGGATCGGATCAAAGAGATCGCCGCCATGGAATGCTTCGTCACCGAAGGGATCTTCACCCACTTTCCGGTGGCGGACTCCCTGAGCGATGCGGACGAGGCGGAGACGGCCCGGCAGTACCGGGCCTTTACCGCCGCTGTGGACGCGCTGGCCGCCGCGGGGGTTCATTTCAAACTCCGCCACTGCTGCAACTCCGCCGCCACCCTGCTCCACCCGGAATACGCCCTGGATATGGTTCGCCCCGGCATTGCAACCTATGGGATCAGCCCCAGCGAGGAGCTGGCAGGGCGCTTTGACCTGCGTCCCCTCATGAGCCTGCGAACCACGATCTCCCAGATCCGCCCCTTCGCGGCGGGGATCGGCGTCAGCTACGGCGGCAGCTACGTGACGCCGGAGCCCCGGACCATCGCGGTGCTGGCCATCGGCTACGCCGACGGCCTGGCCCGCAGCCTGTCCAACCGGGTCAGCTTCCTGCTCCACGGGAAACGGATCCCGGTTGTGGGCCGGATCTGCATGGATATGTGCATGGTGGACGTGACGGAGGTCCCGGAGGCGAAGGTCGGCGACGTGGTGACGGTTTTCGGCAGCGACGGCGAGGCCTCTATCCCCGTGGACGACCTGGCCCGCCTGACCGGAACCATCCCCTACGAGACCCTCTGCGGGATCAACAAGCGAACCCCCCGCTTCTATCTGGACGGCGAGCAGCGGACAGAGGTTTTGCAGTACATCGTGTAATTATGACATCTTTCGTCCCCGCCGCATAGACTGACATGAAAGTATAATTCCGACCTCTCTGTGGAAGAATAGGAAGGAAATCAAAACCGGAGTGTGAGTCGTATGGAACCCAAGGTCAGACGGGGCGATATTTACTACGCGGATCTGAGCCCGGTGGTGGGCAGCGAACAGGGCGGCACCCGGCCGGTGCTCATCGTACAGAACGACACGGGAAACCGCCATTCCCCCACGGTCATCGCGGCGGCCATCACCAGCCAGCTCGGCAAGGCCCGGCTCCCCACCCATATCCGGATCCCCGGTCCGGAGGTCGGATTGGCGAAGGATTCGGTGATCCTCTTAGAGCAGATCCGCACCCTCGACAAGCGCCGTCTCCGGGAGCACATGGGCAGGCTCACCGACGAGCAGATGTCCCGGGTGGATAACGCCATCGCGGTGTCCTTCGGCATAGAGAGACAAAGATAGCGCCGACAAAAAATCGGAGCGGACCTGCACAGGTCCGCTCCGATTTTTTGGATTTCCCGCCGACGGCTCCCGGCGGCGGAGGGATACAGAGGTCCGATCATCGGACCATACCGTACGCCCCGGATCGAATCAGAAGATCAGATGGAGAACTCCGTCATCACGCCGAAGCCGGTGACCAGACCGGTCTCCTCGTCCAGGAAGAAGGTCATCAAGGGCATGGTAGTGGTGTAGTAGAGGCCCCATTCCGTGTCGTCGTCAGGCTCGCCCAGAAGGGCCTTGACCTCGTCTCCGGTGGAGCCGATCTTGATCTTACCGTTCACAGCGTACTCGCCCTCGCTGACCTCGATGGCCGTGGCGACGCCGTCCTTGTTCTCCTTGACGACGAAGCCGTTGTAGTAGTGGATGGTCTGCTTCCAATCGGAGTCGGGATCGCAGGAGTCGATGGTCTCGGCGGGCTGGGTCTCGGTGGGCAGCTTGTCCTTGAGCTCCTCGAAGGGAACGCCGAGCACGATCTTCTCGCCGTTCACTTCCACGTAGACCTCGGCGGCGGGCGCCTCGGTGGTGGCGGGAGCGTCGGTCTGGGCCTCGGTCTGGGCCTCGGTCTGGGCTTCCGTCTGCTTCTCGGTCTGCTTCTCGGTCTGAGCGTCCGTGGGCTTGGTCTCGGGCGTGCAGCCCACAAACAGAGCGGCGATCATCAGGACGGCCAGGAGCAGGGAAAGGATTTTCGTAAACTTCATTGTAATTTCCTCCTTAAAAAGATTCTTTTTTATTCAGCGGTAAAGGTACCGCAGTCAAACAGGGTGTTTTCCGCGATGGCGGTGACGGTCCAGGTTCCGGTCAGGCCCAGATCCCTGGAGAGGATGGCGGAGTAGCCGTTGATTCCCTCGCGCTCCAGGAGCTTGGACTCATGGATCGGGAAAGCCTCCACGGTGAGGATCCTGCCGTCCTGTTCCAGCCGGAGATACACGCGGCAGTCGCCGCAGGGCAGCTCCTCGGGCAGGGCGCCGTAGAGCCGGATGCCGTAGCCCGCGGCCTCGGCCTTGCCCTCTACGGCGCCGCCGTCCGCAAGGCCCTCGACAGAGACGTTCTCCCGCACCGGGGCGTACTGGAAGGGCGCGGTGGAGATGATCCGGGAGAGGTTGCGTTCGGCGATCTCGTAGATCAGATCCACGCCGTTCTTCAGGGAGGCGACGTTGGGGCAGTCCGTGCGCTTGTAGGTGGAGGTCTCATAGCTGTCGATCAGGAAGGGCAGCAGGGCACGACCGAAGGAGTCGCGCACCACGTAGACCTCGCTGCCGTCCTTGCGGTCCAGATTCTTCACGGTAAAGAGGTCGTCGTTTTCCTCCTTGTCGCTCATGAAGTTCTCCAACTGGGCCTCCTGGTCCCGGACGCCCATGGGCTGGGTGAAGCGGAAGCGGGCGTGCTCGATCTGATACACCACCTGCTCGTCCATGACGCCCCCGGCGGGGAGCAGGAGCTTGTCCAGGTCGCCGCGCCAGGTTTTCTCGACGGTATAGGGCGCGTCGGCCCAGGTTTCGTGCTCCCGGCCCAGGCTGTCCAGGATGGCGTTATAGCCGATCAGGGCGCCCCGGTAGTTCCAGTGGGAATCCCGGCGGTGGTAGAGAGGCGTGTCCATGGTCTCGCCGAAGGATTTCTTTTCCAGCAGGACCTTCCGCAGATCGGTGAAGCTGACGCCCGCGGCTTCGAGCTCCGCCGTGAGGCGGGTCAGGTTGTTCTCTTCCGCCTGCGGGTAGTTGGCAGGCATCATTTCTCCGTAGACGGAGGATTTGTTGGGCACAGGGACGAAGGTGAAGCGTCCGCCCCGGTTCGTGATGTCCTCCTCGATCAGAGAGATGGTCACGGCCATGGACCGGATCTGCCGGTCCGTCAGGGCGTTGGTGTTCATATAGTCCGCGCTCTCGGTGCCGTAGAAGAGCCAGCCGTCTTTGCCGTCGATGACGTTGGAGGTCTGGGCGTGGAGCAGCTCGCCCTTGAGGGTGTTGGAGGCCGTGAGGAGCTGGGCCCGGAGGGGCAGATTGTCGCTGACCCAGGACTCAAACTCGTCGGAAAAGTTGAGGTTCAGCCGCCCGTCTATGAGATAGTCCGGGAACTCCGCCAGGGCCCGCTTTTCCAGGCTGGCGTCGTTCTTGAAGAAGGGCATCAGCAGCATGGGCAGGCAGAGGACGGCGAAGAAGAGGAGCACGTAGAGGATCTTGAAGGCTTTTTTCATAATACCGCGACCTCCCCTCAGAACCGGAAATAGATGAACGGGTTGTAGCTGCTGGATATCAGGGACAGCACCGACAGGGCAAACAGCGCCAGGGAGCCCGCGCAGGCCGCATAGTTGTAGACGGCGAGCTTTCCTTTTTGTTCCGCCTGATTTCGGAAAACCCGGAAAATCGGCGTGGAGAGCAGCAGGGCAAAGCCGAAGCTCAGGAAGAAGAGGGGGCTCAGCAGGGAGAGGATCTCCGCCGTGGCAGACGCCGTTCCCGCCGTGGGCCAGAACATGGCGCCGATGACTCCGAAGCCCTGGGCCAGGGTATCCGCCCGGAAGAGCACGAAGCCCAGGATGACCACCAGCAGGGTGTAGACGTGGCCGATGGGCTTGAACCATTTCTTCCTGGTGGGGACGATCTGATAGGTTTCCAGCATCTGCCAGAGGCCATGCCAGAGGCCCCAGAGGATGAAGGTGAAGCTGGCGCCGTGCCAGAGGCCCGTCAGGAAGAAGACGATCCACTTGTTGATGGTGGTGCGGGTCTTGCCCTTGCGGTTGCCGCCCAGGGGGATGTAGACGTACTCCTTGAACCAGGTGGACAGGGAGATGTGCCAGCGCCGCCAGAACTCCTGGATGCTGCCGGAGATGAAGGGATAGTTGAAGTTCTCCCGGAAGTCGAAGCCGAAGACGCAGCCCAGGCCGATGGCCATGTCGCTGTAGCCGCAGAAGTCAAAGAAGATCTGCAGGGTGTAGCAGACCGCGCCGATCCAGGCCGTGCCCGTGGAGAGCTGGCCGCCGCCGAAGGAGAAGACCTTGTCGGCCAGCAGGCCCATCTGATTGGCGATCAGGACCTTTTTGGCCAGGCCGAAGAGGAAGCGGCAGACGCCCCGGCTCACCCGGTCAAAGCTGAATTCCCGCTCCTGGATCTGGGCGGCAATGTCGGAGTAGCGGACGATGGGACCGGCGATGAGCTGGGGGAAGAAGGAGATGTACAGCAGGACTGAGAACAGATTCTTCTGCACGTTCTTCTTGTCCCGATAGACGTCGATGACGTAGCTCAGGCCCTGGAAGGTGAAGAAGGAGATGCCGATGGGCAGCCGGATTTGGGGCACGGGGATGGACAGCCGGAAGGCGGCGTTGAGGATCTCCGTGAAGAAGCCGGTGTACTTGTAGGCAAACAGAAGCCCGATGTTCAGGATCACCGCCAGGACCACCGCGGGCTTGTCCCACTTCGTTCCGGCCGCGCCGAGGCCGAAGAGGTAGTTGAGGACGATGGAGATCAGCATGATCATCACCGCCACGGGCTCGCCGAAGGCGTAGAACACCAGGCTCGCCGCGGCAAGGATCACGTTGCGGGCGGTGTGGTTCCGGATCACCGCGTAGAGCAGGAAGGTGATGGGGAAAAACAGAAACAAAAAGGTCAGCGAACTGAAGGTCATAGAGACAACACCCCGTTGTGATCAAAATCGCCCAATATTATACGATACTCCGGCGCATAATTCAATGGTTTTCTTAAAAAACCGACGAAAATCATAGCTTCTTCGTGAAGCAAACGATCCGATTCGCTTCCGTGAAGCCGAGGCTTTCATGGAAGCGCCGGCTGTCCGTGTTTTCCAGCTCGCAGTCGCTGGCGAATTCGGTACAGCCCTTTTCTTTGGCCCAGGCTTCGCAGGCCCGGAGCAGGGCTGCGGCGACGCCCTGCCGCCTGTGGGCCTCGTCCACATAGACGCCCTCCAGATAGCCCACCGGGCTGGTCTCCGTGCCCTCCACGTAGTCGTGCCGCAGCTGGCACTGGGCGAAGGCAACGGTTTCGCCGCTGCGCTTTGCCGTGAAGAGCCCGGCGTCCGGGTCTTTCAGCAGAGCGGCAAACTCCGCCTCCAGCTCCGCTGCCGGGTGGTCCCACATCCGCGCCGCCAGGGCGGCGACGGCGGGGAGATCCTCGGCGGCGGCAGCTGTGACGGCGTATGCGGCTGGAACCCGGATGCCCTCGGCCTCCAGCCGCAGACAGAAGAATGGCGGCAGCCAAGCGGGCTCCCGGCCCCAGCCGGCGTCCCAGAGGGCCCGCAGGCGGCGCTTCCCGACGCGGCGGTCCAGGATGGCAAAGAGGCGCACCAGGCCGTTCTTCCCGTTCAGGCTCTCCTCGATGGGCTCGTTCTCGAAGGTCTCGAAGGCGTCGTAGAAGTCCCATGTGGAAATGCAGCCCAGGTCCGTGGCGACGTCGCAGATCCGCTCCCATTTCTCCTCCGGGGTCCGCAGCGCGGCGATCTCCGGAAAGCGCCGCCGGGCCTCGGCTTCATACTCGTCGCCGTGCGCCCACCAGTCCATATCATAGCCCCGCAGGACCTCCTTGCCGTCCACCCGGACGGCCACCCGCCCGGCCTCGTCGTGGGCGTGGGTGTAGCGGGTCATAAAGTAGGAGACCCGGCCCCGCAGACAGGGGGCCAGGAAGTCCTGCTCCAGCTTCGTTTTCGCGTCGTTCCAGCTTTTCATGGACAAACCTCTTTTTCTTTCCGCAGGGCTGCGTCGGCAGCTCTCTATTCGTACTCCGTCCGGAGGGTGAATTGCTCCGGCAGGTGAAAGATCTCGGCTTTCAGGAAGATCGGGTAGATATATTCGTCCTTCAGCCGCTCAAAGACCAGCCACTCGAAGTCGTGGGTGTGCGTCCCCTCATACAGGGTGAAGCGGTCCCCGCGCTCCAACAGGCCCGTTTCGGAGACGTCCACCAGGAAATAGACGCAGAGCTCGTGGTAGCGCAGCCCGTCCACGTCCTCGGTGAAGAAGCCCTGGTTCATCCACAGGGGCCGGAGGATCCTCGCTTTGATTCCCAACTCCTCCTCGAGCTCCCGGAGCACTGCGTCCTCGGCGGTTTCCCCCAGCCGGACCCGTCCCCCGGGCAGATAATAGTAAGGCGAACGCTCGTCGTGCATGGCCAGGAGCTTCCCGTCATGCACAATGATCGCGCAGACCCGGTAGTTGAACTTTTCCGTTCCAAAAACGTAAGAGATATCCCGCTTATCCATAGAGGCCTCCTCACCCTACATAGCGTTGAGGTACTCCTCCCGGGTCAGCTCCAGATGGATGATCCCCTCCGCGATCCCGAGCTCCCGGAAGCCCGCGGCTTTGTGGATGTGAAAGGCCGCGTCCCGGGTGGTCTCAAATTCGTTGTGCAGCTTTGTGATTCCGGCGACCCGGAAGGCCCGGTCCAGCAGCAGGCGGAGCCCCTGCGTTCCATAGCCCCTGCCCCGCTCCGGGGCGAAGATCAGCACGCCCATGTCCCACCAGTCCCGCTCCGGGACATAGTGGAAATTCACGTCCCCCACGAAGGCCCCGTCGGAGCTCCGGCGCAGGAAGGCGTAGAAGCGCTCCGGCTCCCGCCCGATCCACTTCTCGCGGAACGCCGGCCAGTCCGCCTCCGAGAAGGGAACGCAGCCGTCCGGCGGGAACCAGGGGGCGTTGTAGGCCATGGTCGCCGGGTCGGAGAGCATTTGAACGTAAAACCACCCGTCCTCCGGCCCCGGAATATAGAGCGCGATCATAGCTTCCCCTTTTCCCGCAGGATCTCTTCCACAAGGCTGACGCACTCATAGACCAGGGCGTCGCAGTGGGGCTTTTTCTCCCGACCCAGCTCCTTGTTTTTCCGCAGCAGATCCGCGCAGTCCAGCATACCGTCGTGGTTTGTCCGGAGCCGCTGATAATACTCCGCGGGATTGTCAATCCCGAAGAGCCCCAGGACCACCAGCCCGCCGGTGATGGCGCCGCAGGCGGCGGCCCGTTTCAGCCCGCCGCCGAAGTTGGCGCAGACCCCCCAGGCCTGCTCCTCGGTCAGCCCGGCGTCCTCCGCAAAGGGGATCACCACCGACTGCCCGCAGTTGTAATGGGGCGTCACAATGGCCCGCAGCTCTCGCGCCCTGTCCAGATATTTGCTCATTTTACTTTTCTCTCCTATTATGATTCTATCAGCTTACAGCTCCAGCGTCATGCAGTCCACGTCAAAGAATTCCCCGTCGATCTTGAAAAACTTGGGGAAGGTCCCGAAGCTGACGAAGCCGAACTTCCGGTAGAGGGCCTTGGCCCGCTCGTTGTCGGAGCGCACCTCCAGGGAGGCCAGCTCCGCGCCGCTCTCCCGGCAGAAGTCCAGCATCCGCTCCATGAGCCCCGTGCCGATGCCCCGGCCCCAGTAGTCCCGCAGCACCGTGATGGCCAGGTTCCGGCGATGCCTGAGCCGGGCGTTCCGCATTCCGTCCACGCAGGCGTTGCCCACGATCCTGTCCCCGTCCAGGGCCAGGAAGAAGCGGCTGTCGGAACTGGCGGCGATTCGTTCCAGCAGGGCCGCCTCCTGCTCCGCGGTGAAGGGAATGCCGGCGGCCCCGAAGGTCAGGTTGTCGGTCTCGCCGCCCACCTGCTTCAGATAGTCCAAAAGCTGCGCCGCGTCGGAAGGCGCCGCGGTCCGATAGGTGATTTCCATCGTTGTCCTCCTTATCGTCTGTAGGGGCAGGCATTGCCTGTCCGGCATTCGGAACGAATGCAATTTGCCGGAGGCAAATTCGTCGCTGTGTTTCACGGTTCCACTGCACTACAATCCAAAGGTCTCCTGGATCAATTTCGCAGTCTCGGCGGCCGAAAGATCGGCGTTTTCGATCCGCAGGTACTTGTCGAAGGGGAATTCCCCGGGGTAGCTGACGCAGCGGTGGTTCTCGTCGTCCTTCAGCAGCCGCCGGTTGGAGACTTCAAGATCCCGCTTCGAGGGCTTGTGTTTCAGGCGGTTCTCCGAGACGTTCCGGGCCAGCCGGACCTCCTGGGGCGCGATGAGCTCCACGTAGTAGAACTCCGTCCCATAGGGCTCGAAGAACTGCTTTACGTGTTCCAAATATTCCCAGTCCGAGGCCATGTCAAAGGCCATCATGACGGTGAAGATCATGCCGTAGTTGTCCGAGGCCGCGAAGTTGCGGAAGATCACGTCCCGGAGCTCCTGGATGGTCTTCCCGTCGAAGCGCCCGAAGATCTCCAGCACCGGCTCGATGGTCATGTGGTTGTGAAAGAGCCGCAGCCCGGTCAGCTTCATAAGCTCCTGGCCCACGGTCATCTTCCCCACGGCGGCGTCGCCCAGGATGAATACAAGTTTCATGTGAGACCTCCGAATAGATCCCCGCTTCCGCCGCATATCCTTGTGCGAAAGGGAGTGTTCAGTTTATGGAATATACGGTTTTCTATCAGGGCACGGAGATCGGCCGGGCAACTATCGCCCCCGACGGGCTCTACTATCGCCTCTCGGCGGCCTGCGCCGAGCCGGGGCACGGCGTCTGGCGGCTCTGGGCCTGCGTGGGGGAAGACAGCCGCCTGATCGGCGTGCTGTTTCCGGAAACCGGCGGTCTGCGGCTGGAAAAGCGGGTCTCCCGCCACAGCTGGCCGATCCTGCCGGACTGCTTCGTCCTGGGCCGGGAGCGGGAGGGCTTCCGGCCCTGGCGGGGCGTGCTCATGGAGCAGGAGCTTCCCGACGCCATGCTCCGGGAGAACGACGGCGGCAGCCGGACCCTGGCGATCTTCGCCCCGCCCGAGGGCCCGATCCCCCTGGCCGAGTACGTCACGCAAATGCGTGAGGCCGCCATCGACGGCCGCCCGTGCCTGCTCCTGGACCTGCCGCCGAAAGAGTGAAAAGTTGATAATTGAAAGTTGAAAATGGATGTGTTTTTCAGATTGCGATCTGAAAAACTCCGATTACTTTCAACTTTTAACTTTCAATTTTCAACTGTAATTCCACGGGGCAATGGTCCGAGCCGTAGATCTCCTGGTGGATGTCCGTGGAGATCAGCTTCTCCCGCAGGCGATCCGAAATGACGAAGTAGTCGATGCGCCAGCCCACGTTTTTCTCCCGGGCCCGCATACGGTAGCTCCACCAGGAGTACTGGTCGGTGGCGTCCGGGTGCTGGAAGCGCCAGGAATCCGTGAAGCCCGCCGCCAGGAGCTCGGAGAACTTGCCCCGCTCCTCGTCGGAGAAGCCGGCGTTGCCCCGGTTCTGCTTGGGGTTCTTCAGGTCGATCTCCTCGTGGGCCACGTTCAGGTCCCCGCAGTAGATCAGGGGCTTGCCCGCGTCCAGCTTCTGCATGTAGGCGCGCAGGGCGTCCTCCCAGGTCATGCGGAAGTCGATGCGCTTCAGTCCGTCCTGGGCGTTGGGGGTGTAGCAGGTCAGCAGGTAAAAGCCCGGGTATTCCAGGGTGATGAGCCGGCCCTCGTGGTCCAGCTCCTCCACGCCCACGCCGTAAGCCACGGACAGGGGCTCGTGCTTCGTGAAGACCGCCGTGCCGGAATAGCCCCTCTTCTCGGCGGAGTACCAGAACTGCTTGTAGCCCGGCAGCTCCAGCTCCAGCTGCCCCGGCTGCATCTTGGTCTCCTGCAGGGAGAAGAAGTCGGCGTCCAGGGCCCGGAAGCTCTCCAAAAAGCCCTTTTCCACACAGGCCCGCAGCCCGTTGACATTCCAGGAGATGAATTTCATATCGGTTTCCTCCGAGATTCGAGATTTGAGATTCGATGTTCGGGTCAATGGTATCATATTTTTCGACAAAGCGCAACGGGTTTTGCGGGAAATTCGGATTTGTCGCACTGCCTTCCCCCGAGGGGGAAGGCTTTACGAGGGCTCGGCAAATCCCAATTTTGTGGGGTCTTCACAGACCGAAAAATCGTGGTTGTAAAACCGCACAGTGTGTGGTATAATATCAAAACGCAATCAACAACCCAGAGCATTTTGCAGTTTGCACCTTGCATTTTGCGTTCCGAAGGGAGGGACCTCATGCTTGTGCTTGAATTGTTGAAAACGGTCTTCCTGGGCATCGTGGAAGGCGTCACCGAGTGGCTGCCCGTGAGCTCCACGGGACATCTGCTGCTGGTGGACGAATTTCTGCGGCTGGACGCCGCCGAGGATTTCAAAAACGTGTTCCTCTACGTCATCCAGCTCGGCGCCATCCTGGCGGTGATCTTCCTGTTCTGGAACCAGCTCTGGCCCTTCGGGAAAAAGCCCGAGGGCGGGATCCTGGTCAAACGGAAGACGATCTCCCTCTGGTGCAAGGTCGTCGTGGCCTGCGTACCCGGGGCCCTGGCCGCCGTCCTGCTGGGCGACTGGGTCGACGCCCACATGGAGACGCCCTGGGTCATCGCCGCGGCGCTGATCGTCTACGGCGTGGGCTTTTTGCTTGTGGAACGCTGGAACCGGGGCCGGACGCCCCGGAACCGCAAGGTGGAGGAGATCTCCTATTCCACCGCCCTGGGGATCGGCCTCTTCCAGGTCCTGTCCATCGTTCCCGGCACCTCCCGGTCCGGCGCCTGCATCATCGGGGCCCTGATCCTGGGGGTGGCCCGGCCCGCCGCCGCCCGCTTCACCTTCCAGATGGCCGTGCCGGTCATGCTCGGCATGAGCGTGCTCAAGCTGCTGAAGTTCGGCCGCGCCTTCACCGGCTCCGAGCTGGGGATCCTGCTGCTGGGCTCTGCCGTGGCCTTCGCGGTCTCCATGGTCGTCATCCGCGGCCTGATGAACTACATCCGCAAGCACGGCTTCGAGGTATTTGGATACTATCGAATCGTTTTAGGAATTATAATCCTGGTCTATTTCGCTGTTGCGGCGAGATAATACCGATTGTTTCAAGAGGCATCAGGCAATAGGCATCAGGCAATAGGCATCAGGCAATAGGCATCAGGCGCCGCCTGGGATGTTTGTACAGGTCTTTCCCTTTGAAGCCCGTTCAAACTCTTCGTCAGATAACGATTCAGCAATCGTAAAATGAGATGTTTTCTATTGTTTTGAGAACAATACAGACGGGGAGAGAGGTCCAATAATTGGACGCGAGGGAGCGGTGCCTGGTGCCTGATGCCTGATCCCTGGTGCCTCAGCAAGTAAATCGGCTCGAAAAACCATTTGACAATCGTACAAATAACACTTCATAAAACAAGAGAGGTAATCCCAATGAGCGAATGCACCCACAACTGTTCCACCTGCGGCGAGGACTGCGCCTCCCGCACCCAAGAGAGCCTGCTGGCTGAGCTGAATCCCAAGTCCAAGGTCCGCAAGGTCTACGCGGTCGTCTCCGGCAAGGGCGGCGTCGGCAAGTCCACCGTGACCTCCATGCTGGCGGTGGCCATGCAGAAGCGCGGCTTCCGCACCGCCATCCTGGACGCGGACATCACCGGCCCCTCCATCCCCAAGGCCTTTGCCCTGGACTCCACCGACGCCTACGAGAACGGCCTGCTGGCCCCGGCTCTGACCCGGACCGGCATTCAGGTCATGTCTCTGAACCTTCTGCTGGAGGACGAGACGGCTCCCGTGGCCTGGCGCGGCCCCGTGCTGGCCGGCGCGGTCAAGCAGTTCTGGACCGACGTGTACTGGGACAACGTGGACTATATGTTCGTCGATATGCCTCCCGGCACCGGCGACGTGCCCCTGACGGTGTTCCAGAGCCTGCCCATCAACGGCATCATCCTGGTCACCACCCCCCAGGACCTGGTCTCCATGATCGTCTCCAAGGCCGTGGGTCTGGCGAAGCTGATGAATATCCCGCTGATCGGCATCGTGGAGAACTATGCCTGGCTGACCTGCCCCGACTGCGGGAAGAAGATCGAGGTCTTCGGCAAGTCTCACGTGGAGGAGATGGCTGCCAAGTATGATCTGCCCGTCCTGGCCCGGCTTCCCATCGACACCATGATCGCAGGCTTCATGGACGCCGGCGAGGCGGAGAGCGTGGACACCGGCGACCTGGAAGACGCCGTCAACCTGCTGGCCCGCTGAACGCGGGCGCGGCCCCCGGCTGCCTGCAGAAAACGAACCGGGAATAAAGCAAGAGACGGTGCTGTGATTGAGCTTGTCAATCACAGCGCCGTCTCTTCACGTTCAGGCGGGCTTTGGGACGAGGCGGGTCGTCGCCAGGGTCGACAGCGGGGCCGGATCGGAAGCCGGGTCCACCCAGCGGGCGGCGGCCTCCGTCGGAAGGATCAGAGGCATCCGATCGTGGATGCTGGCAAGCGCGGGGGAAGCGTCCCGGGTGAGGATCACGAAGACCGGGAGCCCCTGCTCGATGCGGTAGAGGCCGCAGAGCCAGACAATGTCCTCTCCCGGGGCTTCGACGGCGTATTTCGTCCCGGTTTTTTCGCGCCCGTCCTCCGTCCGGCGGCGTTCCCATTCGTAGTAGCCGCTGGCGGGGACGGCGCAGCGGTGGCCGGCCCAGGCCTCCCGGAAGCTGGGCTTCTCCGCCGCCGTTTCCGTCCGGGCGTTGATCAGGAGTTTGGGCTTCGGTCCCTCCGTCCGGAAGCCCCAGCGCATGGGGAAGATCGTCTGCGCGCCGTTCCGGTCCGTCGCCAGCACGGGCACCACGTCCGTGGGCCGAACCTCGCCGGTCATCACGAGGCCCAGCCCCGCCTCCCGGAAACGGCGCATGACCCGGGCGCTCTCCGCGCCTTCCCGGATGGGATCCCACGCCACTCCCTTGGGGAGAATATAATAGCGACAACACATGCCGGACGCCTCCGTTTTCAAAAGAGTCCGCCGTCCAAAGAATCCGCGTCAAAAGGATCTCCGGCGTTTTCTATAGTATACCACGTCCGCGCCGAAAATACAGCCCCCATTTTCGGGGCACCGCCGTCCGTTCGCTTCCGCTTTACTTTTTCTCCGCCGCGTGGTATACTGTGCCTGAAGACGAAGGGGAAAGCCGGTTTATCAGAGAACAGGACCAAAGAGGGGAGAGCGTATGAAGATCCGAAGACGCTATGTGTTCCACGGCGCCGTGCAGGGCGTAGGCTTCCGCTGGCGGGCCGGGCAGGCGGCCAGGCTCTATGGGCTCACCGGCTGGGTGCGCAACGACTGGGACGGCTCCGTCACCATGGAGCTCCAGGGGGAAGCGCAGCTGCTGGATAAGGTGATCGTGCTCCTGGAGAACGCCCGCTACATCTGCATCGAAGGGATCGAAACGAGCCGGCTGCCGCTGGAGCCGGAGGAACGCGGCTTCCGCACCGACTACGACTGGTGATCGCGCCGTTAATTTCCGAATCCGAGCAAGCGGGGAAGGGTTCCCGGACAGGACGTTTGTCAGTCCGGGAACCCTTCCCCGTTTTTTGCCGGAACGGCCCGGCCGGTTCTCCGACGGAGTTTGCGCATCAGAGCTCCAGCCTGTCGCCGGTGCGAAGACGGTGGAGCTGTTTCATCCGTTCTTTCAGGAAGGCGTACTGTGCCTCTCCGGTGCAGTGGCAGGTGTAGTACACCGTGGGGCAGGCGTCCAGGACGGCGGCGTATTCCGCCAGCGTTTTGTCCAGGGGGAGACGGAAAAAGTGGAAGCCGCCGATCAGCACGTCCGGCCGGAACCAACGCAGGAGATTCACGACGCCCCGGTGGGAGCAGCCGCTGAAGAGGATCCGCCTGCCCTGCTCTTCCACCAGCAGGTACTGCTCGTGGCGGAAGTCCTCCGGGATCAGGCGGCCGTCGCGGATCGTTTTCAGGCCGCCCGGGTCGAAGGCCGTCACGGGCTTCGCTTCGCGGCAGGCCCGGAGGGTGAGGCCCTCCGAGATCCGCAGCTCCTCGTCCACAAAGACGAAGCGGCCGCTGTCAAGCAGGGAGGGGTCCAGGCCGATGTCCAGGTCCGCGGCGTTGAGATGGGGCTCGAAGGCGAAGCGGCTGGCGTAGACCGGCGCGTGGCGGTTCCGCTGGAAGAAGGTCCGCAGCCCGCCGCCGTGGTCGTTGTGGCCGTGGGAGAGCACCGCGAACTCCGCGGCCTCCAGGTCGACCCCCAGGGCGTCGGCGTTCTGGGCGAAGAGGCTTGAAGCCCCCGTGTCAAAGAGAAAGCGCCGCCCCGCCGCCTCCGCGAAGAGGCTGAGCCCGTGCTCACCCGGGAGCCCGCAGGCGGAGCTGTTCTCCGCCAGAACCGTGATTTTCATGCGTTTCACCTTCCGGTTTTTTCCTGCTTTTTGGATATTATAACCGATTTTGGCCCGTTCCGCAAGGGCCGATTGGGCGGAAAAGAAAAAGTCAAAATAGGGCTTGACAAATCCAATTCTTGGGGGTATTCTATTACACGGACACAAGATGTTGTGGTTTTTATGTAAACAGCCCCAAGCGGAGTTGTCCCCATTCTATCCACATCATTTCCACAAAGTTTTCCCCATTCGGCGATCAAGCCTGCGGTAGGGGCGCACAGTGTGCGCCGCGGTCGGAACGTTTCTTCAGAACGGAGGACATCCCATGAAACTCGGCGGCTTGCAAAAAATGACCCTGCTGGACTTCCCCGGGCGGGTGGCCTGCACGGTCTTCACCGTGGGCTGCGATTTTCGCTGCCCCTTCTGTCATAACAGCAGCCTGGTGGTTTCCCCGGCAGTCCCGGAGCTCAGCCAGGATGATTTTTTTGCCTTTCTGCGCAAGCGGCAGGGACTGTTGGAGGGGGTCGCCATCACCGGCGGCGAGCCTCTGCTCCACCCGGACATGCCCGAATTCATCGAAAAGATCCGGGCCCTGGGCTACGCGGTCAAGCTGGACACCAACGGAGCCTTCCCGGATCGGCTGAAGGCGATCCTGGACGCGGGGCTGGCGGACTACGTGGCCATGGATATCAAGAACAGCCCCGCAAAGTACGAGCAGACCGCGGGCGTGACCGGGATCCTGCCTGCCGTGGAGCGCAGCGTGGAGCTGCTGCGGGCAGGGGAGACCCCCTTCGAATTCCGCACCACTCTGGTGGACGAGCTCCACGAGCCCGGGGACTTCGCCGCCATCGGCCAATGGATCGCAGGCACGGAGCGCTACTTCATCCAGGGCTTCGTGGACTCCGGCGACATCCTGGCCGGCGGCGACGCCTTCCATGCCGCGTCCCCGGAAAAGGCTGCCGCCTGCCTGGAGGCCGTCCGCCCCTGGGTCCCGACGGCGCAGCTGCGAGGCGTGGGATGAATTGACAATTATTCTGTCCCGATAATAACCCACTTAACAGATTATAATCAATTTACCGACATACAAAAAGGAGAGACCAACCATGTACCAGGTCGTAAAGCGAAATGACAAGGTTGTCGATTTCGACATTTCCAAGATCTCGACTGCCATTAAGAAGGCCTTTGACGCCAAGGAAAAGCAGTACAACGACGACACCATCGACTTCCTCGCCCTGAAGGTTACCGCGGACTTCCAGAGCAAGATCAAGGACAACAAGATCGCCGTGGAGGACATTCAGGACTCCGTGGAGGCCGTGCTGGGCCGTGCCGGTTACGAGGACGTGGCCAAGGCCTACATCCTCTACCGCCGTCAGCGGGAAAAGCTCCGCAACGTCTCCGAGACCATGCTGGACTACAAGTCCGTGGTGGACCAGTACCTGAAGGTCATGGACTGGCGCGTCAAGGAGAACTCCACCGTCACCTACTCCGTGGGCGGCCTGATCCTCTCCAACTCCGGCGCCATCACCGCCAACTACTGGCTCAGCGAGATCTACGACGACGAGATTGCCAACGCCCACCGCAACTGCGACTTCCACATCCACGACATGTCCATGCTCACCGGCTACTGCGCCGGCTGGAGCCTGAAGCAGCTGATCCAGGAGGGTCTCGGCGGCGTGCCCGGCAAGATCACCTCCGCCCCCGCCAAGCACCTGGCCACCCTCTGCAACCAGATGGTCAACTTCCTGGGCATCATGCAGAACGA
>CAMUYE010000025.1 GCA_947164825.1 uncultured Clostridia bacterium | reverse complement strand
ACATCGGCTATAAGATCGCCCAGCGTCTGGGCGGCTTCGCGGCCTACGGCCCCATTCTTCAGGGTCTGAACGCCCCCATCAACGACCTCTCCCGCGGCTGCAACGCCGACGAGGTCTACAAGATGGCCATCATCACTGCTGCCCTGGCATAAGCAGACCAAACAAACACGATCGGGACCGGTTCCAACGAACCAGCCCCGATCGTGTTATTATTTTGATTTTTACAGCGTCTCTCCCACGAGGGATTTCGTGGCGTAGGCGTTGAGGGTCATGTCGGCGGTGTGTCCCGCCAGATATTCGTAGTAGCCCTGGGCGCCGATCATGGCGGCGTTGTCGCCGCAGAAGCGCAGCTCCGGCAGGCAGAGGCGGACGCCCAGGCGCCGGGCCAGGGCCGTCACCTCCGCCCGGATCCGGGAGTTGGCGGCCACGCCGCCGGCCACGGCCAGGGTCTTTCGGCCCGTCTGCTCCAGGGCCAGCTCCGTGCGGCTCACCAGGGCGTTGCTGACAGCGGCGGAGACGGAGGCGCAGAGGGAGGGCACGTCGATGGCCTCGTTCTTCTGCTGGGCGTTGTGGATCAGATTGATGGCGGCGGTTTTCAAGCCGGAAAAGCTCAAATCCAGCGGGTTCCCGTCCACCTTGGCCCGGGGCAGGGGGTATTTCGTTGCGTCGCCCCCCTGGCTTTGGCGGTCCAGGGCCGCGCCGCCGGGGTAGGGCATGCCCAGGACCCGGGCGATCTTGTCGAAGCACTCGCCCGCGGCGTCGTCCCGGGTGCCGCCCAGGATGGTCATCTTTGTGTAGTCCTCCACGTCCACCAGCATGGTATGGCCGCCGGAGACCACCAGACAGAGGAAGGGGGGCTCCAGCTCGGGATGGGTCAGATAGTTGGCCGCGATGTGGCCCCGGATGTGGTGGACCGGGATCAGAGGCTTGCCCAGGGCGAAGGCCGCTGCCTTGGCAAAGTTGACCCCCACCAGCACGGCTCCGATGAGGCCGGGGGCGTAGGTGACGGCCACGGCGTCAATGTCCCTGCGGGTCACGCCCGCCTCGGCCAGAGCCTGATCCGCCAGGGGATAGATGGCCTCAATGTGCTTGCGGGAGGCGATCTCCGGCACCACGCCGCCGTAGATCTTGTGGATTTCCACCTGGGAGGAGATGCAGTCGGACAGAAGGATCCGCCCGTCCCGCACCACCGCCACGGCGGTCTCGTCGCAGGAGGATTCGATAGACAGGATGTTCATATTATCACCTGAGGGATTAAGGATTAGGGATTAAGGATCAGGGAGGGGGGTCAGGGGAGAGGGAGAAGGGATTTCTGGAGGATCAGCGCGTCTTCCCGGGGTTTTTCGTAGTAATTCCGGCGAATTCCGACCTGTGCATATCCGATCTTGGCATAGAGCGCAATGGCCGGGACGTTGGAGGCCCGGACCTCCAGGGTGATGCGCTCCGCGCCCTTCGGGGCCAGCCGCGCTTCCAGTTCGGTCATCAGAGCTGCGGCGATCCCCTGCCGCCGGGCGGCGGGGGCGACGCAGACGTTCAGAATATCCGCGTCCTCGAAGCAGGTCTGGGAGCCGACGTAGCCCAAAACGGCCCCGTCCCCGTCCTCGGCCGCCAGCCAGAGGGCCAGGGGGTTGTCCAGCTCCGCCCGAATGGAGTCCTCGTCCCAGGGCGCGGAGAAGCTCGCCGCCTCCAAAGCGGCAATTTGGGGAACGTGCCCTTCGCACATCGTAACGATCTGGTACACTTCTTACCTCTTACTTCTTACTTCTTACTTCTTACTTCACACCGGTGCGGGGACGGCGTGGCGCACATTGTGCGCCGCTACAGGCGGGGACGGCGTGGCGCACATTGTGCGCCGCTACGGCGCGGGCGGATGTCGGGGAGCTGGTGCCTCGGGCGGGCGGCCAAACTCGCAAGAGTCACGAAGTATGGCCGCCCCTACGGCGTTACTTGGCTTCATACCAGGAATGGCCGATCTTGGCCTCGGCGGTGAGTGGGACGGCCAGCTTTGCGGCGCCCTCCATCTCCCGGGTCACCAGGGCGGCTACGGTCCCGGCCTCGGCCTCGGGGCACTCCACGATCAGCTCGTCGTGGACCTGGAGCACCAGCTTGGCCTCCAGCTTCGCGGCCTTCAGGGCCTTGTCCACCCGCAGCATGGCGATCTTGATAATGTCCGCCGCAGTGCCCTGAATGGGGGCGTTCATCGCCATGCGCTTGGCAGCCTCCCGGACCAGATACTTCCCGTCCTTCAGCTCGGGGATATACCGCCGCCGCCCGTAGAGGGTGGACACGTAGCCCAGGCGGAGGCCCTGCTCCACCGTGGCGGACATGAAGTCCCGGACGCCGTGGTATTTGGTCAGATAATTGTCGATATAGCTCTGGGCCTCGGGCTGGCTGACGCCCACGTCCTGGGAGAGGGAGAAGGCGGAGATGCCGTAGACGATGCCGAAGTTGACGGCCTTGGCGCTGCGGCGCATCTGGGGGCTGACCTCTTCCGGAGGTACCCCGAAGACCTGGGAGGCCGTGACCCGGTGGATGTCCGCGCCGGAGTTGAAGGCGGCCTGCATGGCCTCGTCTCCGGCCATGTGAGCCAGGACCCGCAGCTCGATCTGGCTGTAGTCCGCGTCCACGAAGACCCAGCCGGGGGCCGGGACGAACATCTTGCGGATCTCCGCGCCCAGATCCGTGCGGACCGGAATGTTCTGGAGGTTCGGGTCCGTGGAGGAGAGGCGGCCCGTGGCGGTCACCGTGTTCTGGAAGGTGGTGCGGACCCGGCCGTCAGGGCCGATGACCTTCAGCAGCCCCTCGGCGTAGGTGGCCTGGAGCTTGGTCAGGGTCCGGTATTCCAGGATGCGGCCGACGATGGGATGCTTGTCCCGGAGCTTTTCCAGGATCTCTGCGTTGGTGGAGCGCTTCTTTCCGGCGGGCAGACCCAGCCGGTCGAAGAGGACCTCGCCCAGCTGCTTGGGGGAGTTGATGTTGAAATCGCCCTCCGCGTAGCGGTAGATCTCGGCGCGGATGGTTTCGATCCGGGACCGCAGCATCTCGTCGAAGGCGTGCAGGGCCTCGGCGTCCACCAGGACGCCCTCCACCTCCATCTCTGCCAGCACGGGGCAGAGGGGGAGGTCCATTTCATAATAGAGCTTTTCGAGATCCTGTTCCTTCAGCCCCTCGGTCAGGGGCGGGATCAGGGCCAGGATGGCGGCGGCCTGGGCGCTCAAAGCCTTCCCCCTGGGGGGGAGGTGGCATCGGGCGTCTCCCGCAAGCCCGATGACGGATGAGGGGTCGCCCGATGGGGCAGACGCCTCCTGTGCGATCAGGTCTTTCTCGCTTGGCAGCTCCGTCTGGCAGTATTGCAGGGCCAGGGTGGGCAGCTCATACTTGCCCCGGGCGGCGTCCAGCAGATAGGCGGCCACCTCAGTGTCGAAGACGATCCCCTCCGTGGGCAGGCAGCGTTCCAGCAGGCGGCGGATCAGCTCCTTGGAGCCGTGGACTGCCAGCTTGAGCCGACCGGAGAAGAGGGCGGGCAGAACGAAGTCCCAGGCCAGGCCCAGATCGGAACGGGCCAGCAGAGCCGGGTGAGCTCCGTCGGTCAGGGCGAGGGTCTCCAGATCCTCGGAAGCGGCCAGGGCAACGGTTTCAGCGGCCTTCCAGGCCTCCAGCAGGGCGTCGAATTCGGCCTTCGTGGCCGGAACCGCCGTAGGGGCGGCCAATGGCCGCCCGCCCGAGGCAGACGCTTCCGAATCCGTGGGGGACGGGGGAACGGATTCTTCGCTGCGCTCAGAATGACCGGACTGGGGGACTTCTGCGGCTTGCGGGCGGCCAATGGCCGCCCCTACAGAGCCGGCGCCGCGTAACCGATACTTGTCGATCAGCTTGATGAATTCCAGCTTCAGGAACAGGTCGTAGAGGGCTTGGCGGTCCGGCTCCTTGACCAGGGCGTCCTCCGGGGCGAACTCGATGGGAGCGTTGAGGCGAATGGTGGCCAGGTCGAAGCTCAGATAGGCCTTGTCTTTGTCGTTGGACAGCTTTTCGTAGAGCTTGCCCTTCATGTTCTGGGGGCTCAGGTTTTCGTAGACCCCATCCAGGCTGCCGTACTTGTGCAGCAGGTCCATGGCGGTTTTGGGGCCGACCCCGGCCACGCCGGGGATGTTGTCGGAGGAGTCGCCCATGAGGGCCTTCAGGTCGATCAAGTGAATCGGCTCAAAGCCGTACTCCGCCTGAAAGAGCTCCGGGGTGTAATTGGTGGAGTTGGTCTGGCCGCCCTTGGTTACGATGAGCTTGACGCTCACGTGCTTGTCCACCAGCTGCAGGCTGTCCCGGTCGCCGGTGACGATCACGCAGTCCCAGCCCTCGGCGGCACAGCGCTTTGCCACGGTGCCGATCACGTCGTCGGCCTCCCAGCCCTGGCAGGCGTAGATGGGGATGTTCATAGCCCGCAGCACGTCCTTCATGACGGGCATCTGCTGGGCCAGCTCCTCGGGCATGCCGTGACGGGTGGCCTTGTACTGGTCGTACTGCTCGTGGCGGAAGGTGGGCCCGTGGAGGTCGAAGGCCACGCAGAGGGCGTCGGGATTCTCCTCCTGGCGCACCTTCTCCAGAATGTTCAGGAAGCCGTAAATGGCGTTGGTGTACTCGCCGCGCTTGGTGGTGAGCAGCCGCACCCCGTAAAAGGCCCGGTTGATGACGGAATTCCCGTCGAGGATCATCAGTTTCATTGTGCTACCTCATCGTAGGGTGCGGCTCTTATCCGCCTGAAGGCGGATGAGCCGCCCGGTTTGCGAAGCAAACAATCGCCCGTAGGGCGATCCGGCCGCGTTTCTTTTCCGGGCCACGGCGGATTTGCCGCAGACGTTTTCCTTTTCGTGATGTGGCTGTATTTGCCTCCGGCAAATTGCATTCGTTCCGAATGCCGGGGCGCTCACCCCTTGCGGGGTAAGAGCGCCCCCTACGGCGCTGGGGACCAGGGAACAGGCAACAGACCCGCCTGTAGGGACGGCACTCTGCCATCCGCCGTCCCCCGCCCGGAAAGGATTTCGGGGATCAGAGCTTTGCAGGGACAAGCACCTGTGCCCTTCATGGGTATTGCTTGTCCGCGGTTTTGCGGGATAGAATTATGGATTCTTCTCCCGCAGCTCGATGGACCTGTGTTTTCGCAGGAGCATCCGGGCGGGAAAATAGCCGTTATAGCGGGAGACAAGATACCAGGGCTCATCGTTGGAAAAATAGATCCAGAGCTGGCCGTTGCCCCTTCCGTCGCTGCTCTGGGTGATCTTCGTCAGGTCTGCCCAACTATGACTGATCCAGCGGAACAGGCGACGCCGGTGCAGGCCGTCCTCGTCCAGCACCATGCGCCAGTGCCACATATAAAAGGTGACGGGGATTAGAAAAACGAGCGCGATACAAAGCAGGGCAGCCATGGAGGACAGATTATCCGGGTCGTCCCGAAAATCCCACGCGAATATCCCGATCATTCCCGCGAACAGGATGGGGAGCAGCGTAAAAACGATACGCTCCGTGCGGCCCTTCCGGACGATGACGGCCCATTGAGGCTTGGCTTGAGACATGGCAGCCTCCAAAATGCGGCAGGGACGGCAAAGTGTCGTCCGCTGTCGCACAAGTAGAATTTAATGAATACTGAAAACTTAAGACTTAAGAATGAAGAATTGAGGTGTCCCTTCAGGACAAATTTGAATATCATTTTTCAATTCGCAGAATTGAAAAATACCACAATTATTCATTTTTCATTATTCAGTCTTCAGTAAACTCCCCGTGAGATCGCCCTCCGGGCGATTGTTTGCTCCGCAAACCGGACAAGCAATGCTTGTCCCTACAGTCTGACTGTGCTTACAGCTTCTCCGCGAAGCGGTTCAGTCTTTCAGAAACCTTCTCCTTGCCCAGCAGCTGCATAATGGTGCAGAGGTCGGGGGTATTGGTACGGCCGGTGACGGCGAGACGGACGACGGAGGACAGATCGCCCACGTGGCCCTTGAAGGCTTCGGGGTTCTTCTTGTACTCCTTGACCTCGGGGCTGTAGCCCAGGGCGGGGCAGAGGGTCTTGAGCCGGGCGAACCAGGCGTCCTTGTCCTCGGCGGGATCGTAGACCGGCAGATAGGCCGCCAGAATGGCTTTGGCGTCGGCGGGGCTGACCCGCTCGGGCAAAAGGGCCGGGTCGGCGTCGGGCTCGGCAAAGAAGTAGTCCAGATAGGCCGGGACCTCGTCCCACTTGGCGATGTCCTTCCGGGGCTTGGGGACCTCCCGGTCGATGTTCAGGATGGCGGTGGAGAAGGCCGGGTCCGCGGTGAAGGTCTCATGGAACTCCGGGGCGTATTCCTTCGCCCAGGCGGCCACCCGGGCGTAAATGTCGGCGGCCTTCATGTGGGAGATCACGTTCTTGCTCACGTCGGTGAGCTTCAGCAGGTCGAAGAGGCAGCCAGAGGAGCCCATCTTCTTCAGATTGAAGGGGTAATCCATGGCGTCCACGCCGGGGTTGGCCCTGCGCCAGTCCTCGAAGTTGGAGTTCAGCAGGGTCAGCAGGTACTCAATGACGGCTTCCTTCGGGAAGCCCTTTTCCACGAAATAGCTGACGGCGGCCTCCGGGTCCTTGCGTTTGGAGAGCTTGCGCTTGTCGCCGGTCTCGTCGTCCAGCTTCATGACCTGGGCTGTGTGGACGTACTTGGGGACCTTGTAGCCGCAGGCCTTGAACATGGCGATGTGCTTAGGCACGGAGCTCAGCCACTCTTCGGCGCGGATCACGTGGGTGGTCCGCATGAAGTGGTCGTCGCAGACGTGGGCGAAGTGGTAGGTGGGAATGCCGTCGGACTTCAGCAGCACCTCGTCGATGATGTTCTCGGGCATCTCGATTTTGCCCCGGATCAGGTCCTCAAAGACGATGCGCTTGTCCTCGCTGCCCTGGGAGCGGAAGCGCAGGACCCAGGGCTTGCCCGCGGCAAGCTTCGCCTCGATCTCCTCCAGGGACAGGCCCCGGCACTTGGCGTACTTGCCGAAATAACCCCGGATCAGGGCCCCGTCCTTTTCCTGCTGCTCCCGGAGGGCGCTCAGCTCCTCGGCGGAGCAGAAGCAGGGATAGGCCAGGCCGTTCTCCACCAGCCGCTTGGCGACGGCGTGGTAAATGAAGACCCGCTGGCTCTGGGTGTAGGGGCCGTAGTCGCCCTTCTCGGTGCCGAAGCCGGTGACGCCCTCGGTGAACTCCACGCCGAAGGCCTCGAAGCCCTTGATGATGGCGGAGACGCCGTCGTCCACCTCCCGCTTCTTGTCGGTGTCCTCGATGCGGAGGTAGGAGACGCCCTTGGAGGCCTTGGCCACCAGCACGTCGGTCAGGGCCCCGAAGAGGCCGCCGATGTGCAGATAGCCCGTGGGAGAGGGGGCAAAGCGAGTGACCCGGGCGCCCTCCGGAAGGTCGCGAGGCGGGTATTTGCGTTCCAGATCCTCCGGCGTCAGGGTCACGTCGGGGAAGAGCAGATTGGCAAGCTTTGTATAGTCCATGTTTATCTCCTTGTAAATGCAAAATGCAAAGTGCAAGATGCAAAATGTTTTCGGATGCAAAATGTTTTCACAGGGTCAGACAGATATCCTCTCTCCGCACGCGGCTCCAGTCGAAAACGGCGGCCAGCTCTTTCGCGGAGATGGGCTCTTTTCGTTCGATCAGTCCGGCGGCGTGGGCCAGAGCGCCGAGGATTTCCTCGGCGGTGAAGCGGCCCAGCAGGGCTTCCAGGTCCAGGTCGCCGTCGCGTTTGCTGAGGCGGCGGCCGTCGGGGGCCATTAAAAGCGGGACGTGAATATAATCCGGGGTGGGCTTGCCCAGGAGGGAGAAAAGGTACATCTGCCGGGGAGCGGAGGCCAGCAGGTCCCGGCCCCGGACCACCTGGGTGACCCCGTTGTCTGCGTCGTCCACCACGACGGCCAGCTGGTAGGCGTAGACGCCGTCGGCCCGGCGGACCACGAAATCCCCGCAGTCCCGGCTGAGCAGCTCGGTATAGTCCCCCTGGAGGCCGTCGTGGACGGTCCATTCCTCGGCGGGGACCCGGAGCCGCCAGGCGGGGAGCCGCTTTTTCGCCGCCCGCTGCTCGGGCGTCAGATCCCGGCAGGTCCCGGCGTAGACGAATTCGCTCTGGCCCAGATGCGGCGCGGAGGCCGCGTGGACCTCGGAGCGGGAGCAGTAGCAGGGGTAGATCAGCCCCATTTCCTCCAATTTTGAGAAGGCTGCGTCGTAGGCGGCGGTCCGGGTGCTCTGGCAGGGGACCTCCCGGTCCCAGTCCAGGCCGAAGCGCAGCAGATCCCGGCGAATGAGCGCCGCGAATTCCGCGGAGGTCCGCTGGGGATCCAGGTCCTCCATCCGCAGGACCATTTCGCCGCCCGCAGAGCGCACGGAGCACCAGGCCAGCAGGAAGGAAAACAGGTTCCCCAGGTGCATCTTCCCCGAGGGAGAGGGAGCGAAGCGTCCGACGGTCATGGGAGCACCTCCGAATATGACAAATATGAACTGACAAGTGACAAGGGACAAGGGACAAGTAAGCAATGTTCTTTTTACTCTGCGGGGCTTGTCAACTGTCAGCTTTCCTGTTTGTTTTTGCTGATTTTACGATCGCTGTTAAAATGCGATTGATCTCGGCACAGTCATTTTGAATGGATTTATATCCTTTATCGGACAAATAGCCTGTATCATAGAGTAACCGAAGCCAATATTCTGTTTCTGCTGCTTCTTTTAACGCAATCGAATACTTGGCTGAAAAATCCGGCCTGCTCTGCCCCTGTTTTGCTTCAACCACGTTTGCGGCTATGCTGGTACCGCTTCGCAAGACTTGCTTGGAAAGCACGTACTCGTGATGCTCCTGCTGGAGATACTGACTGAGTTTTACGATTCGAACGGAAAAACGATACGTCTTTTCTGCAATCATTAGGCCTCCCAAAACCTGTCACTTGTCACTTGTCAGTTGTCACTTTCCCCTGCTGGCAATTCCACTACCGTCGGCTCGTGGGCCAGGGCGGGCAGAATTTTGTCGCGGAAGTCGGCCATGGAGACGGCCAGGGTGGAGGTATTCAGACAGGGGTGGAAGCCGATCTCGGGCTGCTCCAGCACGGGCCGGTCGATGACCAGACGGACGCGTTTGTCCGGGTCGTTCATCAAACCCAGGACCGAGAGGGAGCCTGGAGTTATGTCAACCAGATCCATCATATGTTCATCCGTGGCAAAGCTCAGGCGGGAACAGCCCAGGGCCTTGGAGAGGTACTTGGTCTTGAAGACCTTGTCGCCCTCCATGAGCAGCAGATAGAAGTCGGTCTGCTGGCGGTTCGTCAGCAGGAGATTCTTGCAGATGGGGCAGCCCAGGCTCTTTTCGATTTCCCGGCAGAGCTCCATGGTGGCGGCGGCCTCGTGGTCGGCCCGGCGGTAACTCACGCCCAGCCGATCCAGAAATGCATAACAGCGGCGCTCCCGGGAATCCCGCTCGGTCACGTTGGCAGGGAGGCCTTTTTCGAGGGTCACAAAGATTGCCATATGCTTTCTCCTTGCGAGACAGGAATAATTGAAAATTGAAAGTTGAAAATTGAAAATGGAGGTGTTTTCAGATTGCCATCTGAAAAAATAAATTGAAAAGCGAATGAATTGACGCGGGGCGTCGTGAATTGGATGCGCCATGATTTCTCGCTGCGCTCCATGATTTGAATTGCGCCCCATGCCCCGCAGGGCAAATCATGTCCAGCGGACAAATCATGCCCCGTGGGCAAATCACGCGCCGCAAGGCGCAATTCATTGGGACGGCAAAGTGCCGTCCCTGGGGCTCAGTGCCCGTAGGGATGCAGGTCATTCGCGCTGATCTCCTTTTCGTAGGGGTTGTATTTCTCATTGACGAGCGCGGCGGTCTCCTGGCGGTTCTGGACGTAGTAAGCGCCGCCGTTGACGTACTTGGGCTCGCCGGGGAGGGTGTCGCTTTCCAGCTCGCCGGTGCTGCAGCGGGACAGGGTCACGGCGATCCAGCAGAGATTGCGCCAGTTCAGATCTGTCTCGGTGTTCCGCAGCAGCAGAGAGGCGGCAAAGGGCGCCCGGGGCAGGCGGGTGAGGGACTTCCACTGGCCCACGGCGGCGGCCAGGAAATCCCGCTGGACCTTGACCCGCTCCAAATCTGCCATGGCGTAGCCGCTGCGAAAGCGAACCAGCCACATGGCCTCTTTGCCGTTGAGCTTCTGGGTTCCGGCTTTCAGATTGATATAGAGATCCTGGGTCGGGTCGTTGTATTCCATGTCCATGGGCACGTCAAAGGTCACGCCGCCCATGATGTCCACCAGCTCTTCAAAGCAGTTCAGATCCAGCAGCATGTAGCCGTCGGGCCGGTAGCCCACCAGATCCTTTACGTAGTCCATCAGCATGTCCATGCCCTGCTTCGGGTTGCCCTTGGATCCGCCGTTGGCCCAATAGGCGCCGTTGAGCTTGGGAACGGGGTTGTCCCGGTTGACCATGGTGTCCCGGGGCAGGCTCAAAAGCCGGGCCTGTTTGCCGTTCCGGTCGAGCCAGAGCAGAAGCATGGTGTCGGTACGGGTGCCGTCCTCGTCGACGCCGCAGAGCAGCACCGTGCAGCAGCCGTCCTTCCGCGGGCCGATGGGCTGATCCGTCTCCGGCATCTTTGCCAGCAGCAAGGAGAGGACGCCTCCCAGGATCACCAGGACCAGCAGCGCCGCCAGGCACTTGACCAGGATCCGGAGGATGCGGTGTTTTTTCCGGCGGCGGGGCGGCGGGTACGAAGCCTGCCGCGCAGAGGCAGAGCGGCCGCGGTCGGCTTGCGCATATTCGTCCCGGCCCCAGCTGTCCCGGTTGGATTCATCGGATTCATCCGGATCGCGGTCGAACTGTATTTCGTCATAGAACCCGTCATCGGGCTGATCGAAGGCGGCCCGGCTGCCGCGAACGGCGCTGCTCTCGAAGAGCGCATCGCCGGAGGCGGAGCGCTCCCGATCGGCGTCAAAGCGCGCACTGCCGCGGACAGCGTCGTCCGGGCCGTCGTCGTAGACCGCCCGGCCCTCGTGAACCTCGCGCAGATTGTCCATGCTGTAACCCGCGTCCCGCCGGATCCGCCGGAGATCGCCTCTGGATTCCGGCGCTTCCGGTTCGTCCCGGGGCTGCTCCTGCCGCGCGAATCGATTCCGGTCGCGTCGGGCAAAGACGCTCTCAATATCCTCAAATTCGGTTTTGCGTTTCTTTTCGTATTTTCCCATAGATCAAAGGTTTTCGTTTACGTGTGCGATAAAGCGCAGGAATGCCTGCTTGCCGCTTTCGTCGCGCTTGAAGACCCCCGCGTGTTCCAGACACTTGGCGAAGACGACGCCGACTTCGCGGCGAATGATCTCGTCCACGTTTTCCGGGGTAAAGACATAGCGGGTCCTCAGCTCTTCGGCCCAGTCGGCGTGCTTTTCGGTGAGCGCGTCAGCCCGGAGATCGCCGCCGGAGACCAGCAGCTCGGCCACCCGGGCCAGCTCCCGCTTCAGTCGTGGCGGCAGCACCGCCAGGCCCATGACTTCGATGAGCCCGATGTTCTCCTTCTTGATGTGGTGCAGCTCGGGATGGGGATGGTAGACGCCCAGGGGCAGCTCCTCGGTGGTGATGTTGTTGCGCAGCACCAGATCCAGCTCGTAGTCGCTTCCGTTCCGGCGGGCAATGGGGGTGATGGTGCTGTGGGGGATGCCCTCGGTCTCGGCGAAGATGTAAGCGCTTTCGTCGGTATAGCCCCGCCAGAGCGCCAGGATGCGCTCAGCCAGGTCCGCGATGCGGGAGCGGTCGGCGCCCCGGAGCCGGATGACGCTCATGGGCCATTTGACGATGCCGGCGTTCAGATCCTCATAGCCCTTGAAGACCAGGGGCGTTTCGATGGGGGCCTTGGCCATGGCGAAGACGTAGCCGCCTCCCTGGAAATGGGCGTGCGTGAAGATAGAGCCGCCCACAATGGGCAGATCCGCGTTGGAGCCCATGAAGTAGTGGGGGAAGACCGTCACGAAGTCCAGCAGCTGGCGGATGGCGTGACCGTCGATGACCATGGGGACGTGCCTGCCGGAGAAGGCGATGCAGTGCTCGTTGTAATAGACGTAGGGGGAATACTGGATGAACCAGTCCTCGCCGTCGAGAACGAAGGGCATGATCCGGTGATTCTGCCGGGCCGGATGGTTATAGCGGCCCGCGTAGCCCTCGTTCTCCACGCAGAGCAGGCATTTGGGATAGGTGGACGCGGCAGCCTTGGCGGCCTTGAAGGCCGCGCCGGTGGTGGTGGCCTTTTCGGGCTTGGAGAGGTTGACGGTGATGTCCAGCTCTCCGTACTCCGTGGGGGCCTTCCAGACCATGTTGCGGTGGATGCGGTCCCAGCGGATGTAGTTGGTGGCGCCGCTGAAGGCGTAGTACCAGTCGGTGGCCTTTTTGGGGCTCTCGGCCATTCTGGCCCGGAACTCCCGCCGCAGCTCGGAGGGCCGGGGGGTCAGGCAGCCCATGAGGCCGGTGTCAAAAATGTCCCGCAGGGTTTGATCGTCCTCGCAGAGGCCCCGGGCGACGGCGTCGTCGGTGAGGATGTCCAGCAGCTCGTTGACAGGCTTGTCCAAAAGCGCCTCCGGGGCTTCATAGCTGTCCAGCTTCATCCGCTCCAGCAGGGCATTGACGGCCCAGACCCGGTCGTCCTCGGCGATGAGGCCGTGCCGGACGGCGTACTCTACGAGAGATGCGATAGCTTGATTAACCATAATAATCCTCCGTTTCTGGGTCATAATTCGATGCAGAGATGTGTGTAGGGACAAGCATTGCTTGTCCGGCATTCGGAACGAATGCAATTTGCCGGAGGCAAATTCGACGTGCCGCTTTTTCCACAACGTGGCTGAATCGCCCCGTGGGCGATTGTTCGCTTCGCGAACCGGACGAGCAATGCTCGTCCCTACAGCAGAATTGTCAGGCTTCCGCTGCAAATTGATCCCAAGGCTCGCCGGTGGGAAGCAACTCGAATTTCATGCGCTCGCCGGTGGCCGGGTGGTCGAAGGCCAGGAAGCAGGAAAACAGCGCGGGGCCGTGATCCGCCTTGCTGCCGTAGCGGATATCCCCCAGCAGGGGAAGGCCCCGGTGGGAAAACTGAGCGCGGATCTGGTGGGTCCGGCCCGTATGGAGCCGTACCCGCACCAGGGTCAGAGGGCCGCTCTCGCCCACCGTCCGCCCCACTGTCCGGTAGGAGAGCTTCGCTCCCCGGACGCCCTTCCGGGGCCTGGCGACGACGAAGGTTTTGTTGGACCGGCTGTCGTGGAAGAGCAGGTCCTCCAGGGTGGCCTCCTCCGCCTCCGGCACGCCCCGCAGGACGGCGAGATATTCCTTTTCCACGGTCCGGGCGGCGATCTGGGCGATCAGGGAGGCCGCGGCGGCCTGGGTCCGGGCCAACACCGTGAGGCCGCCCACGGCCTTGTCCAGCCGGTGAACGGTTCGGACCGTCGGGTCCTCGCCCTTTGCCGTCAGCCATGCGGCGGCCAGGTCGGGCAGGTTCCTCCCGGGTCCGGGCTCCGAAAGGATTCCTGGCTGTTTTTCACAGACGATGATTGCTTCGTCGCAGTACAGGACCTTTAGGGATTCCTCATTCATTTTGCATTTTGCATTTTGCATTTTGCACTTTGCACTTACGCCTTCAAGGCCCTGCAGAACTGAGCCGGATCCGGGTTCTTGAACCAGGCGCTTCCGGCCACCAGGACGTTGGCGCCGTTTTCGCGGCAGATCCGGGCGGTGGTCTCGTTGACGCCGCCGTCCACCTCCAGCTCGCAGCCGGGGTTTCTCTCATCGATCCAGCCCCGGATGGTCTTCAGCTTGGGCATCATGTCGGCCATGAAGCTCTGCCCGCCGAAGCCGGGCTCCACGGTCATCACCAGAATCAGGTCGCAGAGCTCCAGATAGGGCAGCAGGGCCTCGGCCCGGGTGTTGGGCTTGACGGAGACGGCGGCCCGGACCCCCAGCGCCCGGGTCTTTTCCAGAGCGGCCCGAATATTGGCAGGGAGGTCGGCCTCCACGTGGACCGTCAGGATATCGGCGCCGGCCCTGCAGAAGTCCTCCACGTAGCGCAGCGGCCGATCGATCATCAGATGCACGTCCAGAGGGAGGGGAGAGATCCGCTTAATGGCGGCGACCACCGGGATCCCGATGGTGATATTGGGAACAAAACAGCCGTCCATGACGTCTACATGGACGTAATCGGCCCCGTCGGGGCCGAGCTTGCGGATATCCCGTTCCAGATTGACAAAATCCGCAGATAAAATAGAAGGCGCTACCTTGGTCATAAGCGCACACCTCCAATTATATTTGATATCTTATTATATCCAATATTTCTCATGAAGTCAACGCTTCAATTCTTGACTTATGACCGCTTTTGCGATAAAATACAGGAGTAGGTTTCTGCTGTGACAGCAATTACAACCGTAAGGAGGTACTACACGATGGATATGTTCCCGGAAATGAAGCCCGAAACCGCCGAAAAGACTGCCCAGGCGCCTGTTATGGAGGCAAAGCTGGACGAGGTGCCCAAGTATGAGGCAGTTCCCACCCTGGAACTGACGCCGAAAGAGCCCGAGCCGCCCGCACCCGAGGCCGGCCCGGACTACTCCATGCTCACCGAAGCGGAGCAGAAAGTTGTCCACGATTTTGCCAAGAAAATCGACATCAAGAACCCGAACCTCTCTTTGGAGTACGGCGCGGGAGCCCAGAAGAACGTGGCCGATTTCTCTGACGCAGCCCTGGCCGCTGTCCGCACCAAGGATCTGGGCGAGGTGGGAGATATGATTTCCTCCCTGGTGATTGAGCTCAAGGGCTTCAACGCCGATGAGGAAAAGAAGGGACTTCTGGGCCTGTTCAAGAAAACCTCCAACGGTCTGGAAGCGCTGAAGGCCAAGTACAGCAAGGCCGAGGTCAACGTCAACCGGATCTCTCACGAGCTGGAGCAGCATCAGCGGATCCTGATGAAGGACGTGGTCATTCTCGACCAGATGTACGACAAGAACCTGGACTACTACAAGCAGCTCACCATGTATATCCTGGCCGGCAAGGAGAAGCTGGCCAAGGAGCGCTCCACCACCCTGGTGGAACTCCGCGCCAAAGCCGAGAAGACCGGTCTGGCCGAGGACGCCCAGCGCGCCAACGACTATGACGCCCTCTGCCTGCGCTTTGAGAAGAAGCTGCACGACCTGGAGCTGACCCGGATGGTTTCCATCCAGATGGGCCCCCAGATCCGTCTGCTCCAGAACAACGACACCCTGATGTCCGAAAAGATCCAGACCTCCCTGGTCAACACCATCCCCCTCTGGAAGAGCCAGATGGTCCTGGCCCTGGGCATTGACCACAGCCAGAAGGCCATGGAGGCCCAGAAGGCTGTCACCGACATGACCAATGAGCTGCTGAAGAAGAACGCCGACAAGCTCAAGACCGCCACCATCGAGACCGCCAAGGAATCCGAGCGCTCCATCGTGGACATCGAGACCCTGCAGCACACCAACGAGCAGCTGATCTCCACCCTGGACGAGGTTCTGCAGATCCAGACCGAAGGCAAGCAGAAGCGCGCCGCCGCCGAGCAGGAGCTCCGCAAGATCGAGGGTCAGCTGAAGCAGAAGCTGCTGGAGACCCGGTCTGCCACCAGAGGGTAATCCGCGGAGGCCGACGCCGCCGTCTCCGGCGGCCCTCGGCCGACCCACAACAAATCGGAACCGCCGGGAGGATGAGGGCAAGGCCGCTTCATCCTCCCCCCGCGGCAGGAAGGGGCAGGTGATACAATGAAGAAATGGGTCAGACAGGCGATCGGCGCGGTCGTGATTCTTGCGGGCGCAGCGCTGTTTCTGCACCATATTCTGAGTCTGCTGGACTGGCCCCATCTCTATCCGGATCTGCGCCAGCTCAGTCTGACGAACGTCCTCTTCCTGGCGCTGACCCTGCTGCTCTGCGCGATCGCCTGGATCTCCGGCGCCTATCTGCTGCTCAACAAGGAGGACAAGATCCTGTTCCAGCTCCTTCCCGGGGCGGTGTTCATCCTGGCCCTGCTCCTGGGCGGCCTCTGCGCCACCCGGACGGTGGGGGAGGTCCCCTGCAGCTACACCAGATCCCTGGCAGTCTGCGTCGAGGAGTTTGACAGCGAAAACTTCCGGGTTCGGGGAAAACCCCTCTATCCCGGCTATCCCATGGGGGAGCTGACGGGATACGCCCGCTATGAGAAGGGCGACGTTCTGGCAGAATCCGTTACCCGGAGCTACGACCAGGACGGCTATTTCACCGAAACCGCCCGGCTGGAGTCCCTGGGGCTGGAGGGCTTCCGCTTCAGCCAGGATCCCCGGGAGCGGGAATCCACCTGCTATGAGCTTCGCCTGGGCGACAGTATGTGGCAGGTTCTGCTGGTGCCCAAGACCAAGACCGTCACCTACAGCCGCTATCAGAGAGCGGAGGAGCTTCCGAGCTTTGCGCCCCAGCCCACCGATAAACCCGACGCCGCGCAGCCGGTCACAGCACCGGTTACAGCACCGGTCACAGCACCGGTTACGGAGCCGGTGACCGAGCCGGAAACGGATTCGACCGCGGAGACCACCGCGGAACCGACGGAAGACGAATAAGCCATCATGCAAACAGGCTCCCGGGCGCTGCCCGGGAGCCTGTTTTTGCTGTGTAGTCAGGAATTCTTAAGGATTACTTGACGCCGACCTCGTAGCCTTCGACGTCGTCGGAGTTGGTCAGCAGAACGGCGGTGACGGGGCTGTAGCCGGCCTTCTTGATCTTCTCGATGTCAAACTCGATGAGCTTCTGACCGGCCTTGACCTGGTCGCCTTCCTTGACGAAGCCCTTGAAGCCGTCGCCCTTCATGTTGACGGTGTCCACGCCCACGTGGATCAGGAGCTCCATGCCCTTGCCCTCCAGAGAGACAGCGTGGTTGGTGTCGAAGATGTTGGTGATCTCGCCGTCAAAGGGAGCGTAGACCACGCCTTCCTCGGGGTCGATGCCGACGCCGTCGCCCAGGACGCCGGTGGCGAAGGTCTCATCGGGGATCTCTTCCCTCGGAATAACCTTGCCGGGAACGGGCTGGATGACCTCGCCGTTGGGAACGCGGATGACGGAGGCGGTGGGCAGAGCCTTGACGGGCTCTTCCACGCCTTTCTTCGCCTTCTTTTCGGCGCCGTCCTCACCTCTCCACAGGATGAAGGTCAGGAGGAACGCGCCGCCGGCGGCGATCAGCATCTGGATGGCGTACATGGGGATGTTGTTGATGATCAGCAGGCCGGGGATGCCGGTGACGCCGTAGGCGGTGGCGCCCAGAGGAACCGAGTTGCCGTCCACGTTGACCTTAATCAGCGAACCGAAGAGGGAAGCCACAGCGCCGGCGATCATGGCTGCGATAAAGGGCTTCATGAAGCGGAAGTTGATACCGAAGATGGCGGGCTCGGTGATGCCCAGGGAGGCGGAGAGAGAAGCGGGCAGCGCCACGGACTTGGTCTTCTTGTTCTTGGTGATGAAGAAGCAGGCCAGGCAGGCGCCGAACTGGGCGAAGTTGGCGGAGGAGGCAATGGGCATCCAGATGTTGTAGTCGCCCTTGGCCAGCATACCGGCTTCGATGACGTTGTACATATGGTGCAGGCCCATGACCACGGTCCAGGGATAGAGGGCGCCCATGGCCAGCGCACCGACGCCGCCGGTCTTGGTGACCAGCCACTCAGCACCGGCCAGGACCCAGTTTTCAAGGACGGAGAAGATGGGGCCGATGACCAGGAAGGTGGCGAAGGCGGTGACCAGAACGGTGACCAGCGGGGTCACGAAGAGGTCGATCATCTCGGGGACCTTCTTATGCAGGAAGGACTCGAGCTTGGACATCAGCAGAACGGCCAGGATCACGGGGATCACGTGGCCCTGATAGCCGACCTGGGTGATGCCGATGGAGCCCAGCAGGTTCCACTTGGGAATGCCGCCAAGCTCGGCCACGGTGAGGCTGGTGTTCAGGGAGCCCCACAGCGCGCCGGGCACGTCGCCGGGCAGGGCGTTGATGACGGCGGGGCTGACAGCTTCCTTGTTGGCGATCAATTCATTCAGATACGCCAACATATTTGACGGAATTTGTGAGGCGACCTCCGGTTTCAAAGCCTCCATGGCGCTGGAGAAAGCGTCGGCGGGAATTCCCTTGCCGAAGCTGGAGGCGACAGCCTGCACGGAAGCGGAGTTCCAGGCGTTGAGCAGGGCGGGATGGATCATCAGGAAGCCGATGACGGCGCCGAGGAAGATGTTGCCGCCGAAGACCCGGGCCGCGGAGATGGCCACCAGGACGGGCAGGCAGACGAAGGCGGTGTTAGCGGCCATATCCAGGAAGGAATACCAGCCGGTGTTGGCGAAGCTGGGGATGGCCTTGCCGAGGGCCTCCACGAGGCCCATCATCAGGCCGGAGGCCACGATGGCGGGGAGGATGGGGACAAAGATGTCGCCGGGGGTCTTCAGGATCTTCTTCCACCAGGGCATCTTGGAGGCGGCGGCCGCCTTGACGTCCGCCTTGGAGGCGGCGGTGAGGCCCGTGACGGCCAGGAATTCGTCGTAGACCTTGTTGACGGTGCCGGTTCCGATGATCAGCTGGAGCTGACCGTTGGATTCGAACATGCCCTTGACGCCTTCCACTTCCTCCAGCGCGGCCTTGTTCAGCTTGCTGTTGTCAGCAATGACCAGGCGGAGGCGGGTGGCGCAGTGGGCGGCGCTGATGATGTTGTCTTTGCCGCCGAGGTTGGCAAAGATCTCCTCAGCGCACTTGCGGTAGTCGAGCGCCATGAGATTTCTCTCCTTTTCAATTTATTTTTTCAGCGGTGGGCTGAAAATTATGAATTCATGCTGTCGATGAGAGCATCGACGATGGTGGGGACCACCTTGGTCGCCTTCTTCTGTACGACCTCCGGGGCGTAGGGGAAGGTGTAGCTGATGTCGGCGGCTTCGATCAGGGGCAGGTCGTTGATGGAATCGCCGATGCCGTAAAGGGTGATCTCCCCGTAGTGCTCCCGCATCCAGTCCCGGAGCAGGAGGACGCCCTTGCCCTTGGTGCAGCCCAGGGGAGCGACGTCCACCTCCTGGACGTTCTGGAAAGCGTTGACGTGCTGACCGAAGTTGGCGTTGACCCAGGCGCTGAGCTGGGCTGCCTCCTCCGGGCTCTCGGTGTGGATGCCCAGCTGGTGGATCAGGCCGGGAGGCGCGTTGTCCACGCAGTCGATCACGTAGTAGAAGCCGGGATAGTCCATTTTGGCGAAGACGCAGATATCGCCCTCAATGTCCAAAGTCACGCGGTAGTTTTTGGGCTTTACGGCCTTGACGATGGCGTCCGCCACAGCCCGGTCCACGCCCCGCTTGTAGATGGGCTTCAGGTTCCGGTCCACGATGTTGGCGCCGGTGGAGGTGATGTAGAAGTCCGGCTCCACGAGCCCGTTGATGAAGGGCGTGAGCCCGCCCACCTGGCGGCCGGTGCAGAGCCCGAACAGATGCCCCGCCTGCTGATAGCGGCGGATCCACTCCACGTTCTCCGGCGGCAGCTTCACGTCGGCCTTGTAGAAATACATCGTTCCATCAAAGTCGGATGCGAATACTTTTTTCATAGAATCCTCCTCGTAGGGGCGGATGCCCACATCCGCCCAATATCAGGCTGGTCGACAGGGAGGGCCGATGTGGGCGTCGGCCCCTGCGAATGAACGCCCCTACAGCGTTAAACGACAAACTCGTCCGTGACGGAGGCGGACAGCGCCCACATTCTGACCCTGGCGGGGGAGTGGGTGAACCAGTGCTCGCTTTCCTCAGGGTAGCTGTGGGTGGTGAAGGTGGCCTCGCCGTCGTTGACGAAGATCTCGGTGGAGCTGCGGTCAATGAAGATCCGGAGCTTGCGGAGCCCGTTTTCCAGGGGCATGTCCAGGACCTCGAAGACGTTCTGGTTGAAGCGCTTGTTCAGGCCCCGGCGGTCCACGGTGCAGAGCTTGGCGGCGTCGTCGTAGCGGAACGTCAGCCCGCCGCTTCCGTCAGCCTTGGTGTAGAGAGCCAGGTCGAAATCCCCGGCGGGGACCTGGATTTCCAGCTCGCAGGCGTCGGGCAGGATCCCGTCATCGGGCTTCTCGGCCCAGCGGAGGCTCTCGATGCCGGAGATGGGGGTCTGGAGCAGCTTGCCGTCCGCGATCCGCAGCTCCCGGGGCAGGGTCATGGAGCCCTCCCAGTCCTCCTCTTCGGTGGGGTAGTGGTTGTCGGGCAGGCCGATCCAGGAGATCAGCACGGCCTTCTCCGGGTCGCCCACGTTGGCCGCGCCCTGGGCGGCGTAGAAGTCGAAGCCGTAGTCCAGGAAGCGGTAGGGGCCGTCGGGGGTGAAGGTCAGGGTGTCGTAGTCCATCGTTCCGATGAAGTAGACGTTGTGGTTGGTGCTGTTCCCGCGGCCGGGCAGGGTGGTGTACTGGGGGGAGAAGATCAGCAGATCCTTTCCGCCGATCCGGGTGACGTAGGGGCACTCCCACATGCCGCCGAAGGCCTCATAGCCGGGAACCTTCAATTCCCCGGCGAAGCGCCAGCCCTCCAGGGGCTTTTCGGAGACGTAGACCAGCACGCAGCCCCGCTTGTCCAGGGTCTGAGCGCCGATGAAGATGTAGTACAGACCCTTGTCCGCGTTCCAGACCACCTTGGGGTCCCTCTGGTGCTCGGAGTGGTCGTCCCGGGGCCCGAAGAGGGGCTCGGGGAGCTTCTGAAGCTTGCCCTCGGCGTCCAGGAAGGCGGCGCAGGTCCAGGGGGTGCGGACCCAGTTCTCGTCCCGGTGGTTGCCGGTGTAGAAGAAGTAGAGCTCGTCGCCCACGGAGATGGCGGAGCCGGAGTGGGCGCCCTTGTTGTCGTAATCCCGGTCCGGGGCCAGACCGATGCCCTCGTTTTTCCAATGGAGCAGGTCCGGGCTGGTGACGTGATACCAGTATTTCAGCCCGTGGACAGCGCCCCAGGGACACCACTGGTAACACAGATGCCACACGCCCTTGTGGAGGGCGAAGCCGTTGGGATCGCTGGACAGGCCCGTGATGGGCTGGACGTGGTAGGCCTGCCGGTAGGGAGACAGCTTCACGCGCTCATAGAGCTCCCGGATCTCGTCGGGGCTTTGGAGCACGCGGTAGCGTTCTTCGCGGGTCCATTCTTTCATGGGGACACTTCCTTTCCGTTTTGTAGGGGCGGCGATCCTCGTTCGATTATACGGAATCTCTTTCCTTGATCGTATAGCTCAAAACCACCTGCCGTACCGGGGCTTTGCGGTCACGCTCGTTGATGCGGTCGATGAGCAGGCGGGCGGCGGTCTCGCCGCAGGTTTTATAGTAGAGATGGGCGGTGGTCAGATGGGGTTCCACGTGCTCGCCGGCCCAACTGTCGCCTACGCCGGTGACGCTGACCTCCTCCGGCAGGCGACGGCCTGCGTTCTTCAGAGCCTGGATGGCGCCGAAGGCCATCCGGTCCGTGGCGCAGATCACCGCGTCCAGATCCGGCTGCCGGGCCAGAAGACGCTCCATGGCGGCTCTGCCTCCCTCTACCTCGAAGCTGCTGATCTCCACGGGGAGCTCCGCGTCGAGGCCGGCCTCCCGGAGCCCGGCCTCGACGCCCTGCCGGCGGGCAAGGCCCGCGGCGGCGTCCTGGCGGGTGGCGCCGATGAAAACCGGACGGCGGCGGCCTCTGGCCAGCACCAGCCGGGTCAGTTCCAGGGCCGCGCCGAAATCGTCATGGTAGACGCAGGGGACGCCTTTGAACTTCTGGCCCGCCACCACCACGGGGATCTGGGCGTTCTGGAAGAAGCTCTCAAGCCCCGGGGTCAGCACGGTGCCCATGAGGATCACGCCGGCCACGGAACGGCTCTGGAAGAGCTGGAGAAAGGCGAACTCCTTTTCCGGATCGTTGAGGGAGACGCCGAGCTGACAGGCGTAGCCTTCCCCCGCCAGCACTTCCGAAGCCCCCGCCGTCAGGCGGGAAACCGATTCGGAATCCAGCTTCGGGACGATGAGACCCACGACGTCGGTGCTGCGGGTGCGGAGACTCTGGGCAGCGGGATCCGGCTGATAGCCGGTCTTTTCGATGGCGGCGCGAATGATCCTGCGCTTTTCCTCGCTCAGAGGGCCGCCGTTGAGATAGCGGCTGATGGCTGCCGGGGAGACCCCCGCCAGCTTCGCCAGCTCCTTCATGGTCATAGGGTTCACCACCTGATTCAGGAGATGTAGCGGCGCACAGCGTGCGCCGGGATCACGCCTCCGCCAGGGCCCAGAGGAACTCGTAGCCGAGCAGGCGGATGTTCGAGAGGTCCACGGGCTTGCCGGTCAGAAGGTCGGTCAGCTTATGGGTTTCCGCCAGATGGAGGCGCTGGGGCTCCTCGGAGAAATTGAACAGGGCGATGAGGCGCTGGCCCTCCCGCTCCCGGCAGACGCCGAGGACGCGGTTGGAGCCCGTGTCGAAGGCGCTGAAGGAGGCGTCGGCGGCAAAGACGGGCTGGGCTGCCCGGACGGTTTCCAGCTGACGGAGCGCGGCAAAGATCCGGCCCTGAATGGACTTCGGATCCTTCCGCTTTTCGGCCAGGGACCAGTCGAAGCGGCCCCGGTGGAGCCAGCGGCTGTCCTCCCGCTTGTCCGGGTCGTCGTGATAGCTGTAGTCGTTGAGCTGGGCGATCTCGTCGCCGCTGTAGAGGACGGGAATGCCGCTCTGGGTCAGCATCCAGGCGTGGAGCATCCGGTCGGCCCGGAAGCCCAGCTCCTCGTCCACCTCCATGCCGCAGAGGGAGGCCGTGGTGCCGCAGAGCCGGGCGTCGCCCAGGCGGGGATCGTCGTTATAGAGCTCGCCCCGGGACCAGCTCCCCGGCCACTTGCCGGTGAACCAGTCGTTGAGGAATTTCTTGTGGGCGACCTCCTCAAACAGGAACTGCTCGAGCCAGGCATAGTCCAGGCCCCAGCCGATGTCGTCGTGGCAGCGGAGATAGTTCTGGAAGGAATACTCCCGGGGCAGGGCGCTGAGCTGATCCAGCTGCCGGTGGAGGAGCCGCACGTCCCGGGTGGCCAGACAGTTCCAGGTGGTGCACATGGTGGTCACGTTGTAGAGCAGGTGGCACTCGGGCTTCTCCGGGGTGCCGAAGTAGGGGGCCACCTTGGCGGGCTCCATGACCACCTCGCCCAGCAGCAGCACGCCCGGGCAGACGATCTCGCAGGCCAGCCGGAGCATCCGGGCCAGGGTATGGACCTTGGGCAGGTTGCGGCAGTCGGTCCCCAGCTCCTTCCAGATATAGGGGATGGCGTCCAGGCGGATCACGTCCATGCCCCGGTTCGCCAGGAAGAGCAGGTTCTCCGTCATGTCGTTGAAGACCATGGGGTTGGCGTAGTTCAGATCCCACTGATAGGGATAGAAGGAGGTCATCACGATCTGATCGCAGTCGGGCAGGTAGGTGAAGCTGCCCGGGGCCGTGGTGGGGAAGACCTGGGGAACGGTCTTCTCAAACTCGTTGGGAATATCCCAGTTTTTATAGAAGAAATAGCGGGCCCTGGCGACGGGATCTCCCGCCCGGGCGGCCTTGGCCCAGGCGTGATCCTCGCTGGTGTGGTTCATCACGAAGTCCAGAGCCAGGGAGATCCCGGCCTGGCGGCAGTCGTCGGCCAGAAGCTCCAGATCGGCCATGGTGCCCAGCTCCGGCTGGACTTCCCGGAAATCCGCCACGGCGTAGCCGCCGTCGGAGCGGCCCTTGACCGTCCGCAGCAGAGGCATCAGATGCAGATAGTTGATCCCGCACTCCCGCAGATAGGGCAACTTCTCCCGGACGCCCTGAAGCGTGCCGGCGAAGTTGTCCACGTAGAGCATCATGCCCAGCATCCGGTTGGAGCGGAACCAGTCCGGCTGCCTGGCCCGGGCGGCGTCCTGGTCCCGGAGGGCCTGTTTGCGTGCGTCCCAGGACCGGCGCAGCATGTCCACGAAGTAGTGGAAGGCCATCATATCGTTGTTGTAGAGCTCGCAGTAGAGCCATTTCAACTCGTCGTAATTGTCCTTGAGCCGGGATACGAATTCGCTGTATTCCATGGGTGCCTCCTGTTTCGTCTATCTGCCGCGCACGGGGCGATCGGACGGCGGGAAACGCCGTCGGTTGAAATCGTTTTCACCTTCGTATCATAACACAGCCGCAGCGAGAATGCAAGAGAAAATCTGTGTTTTTCTGGATAAAACCCACAATTCTTTCGGAATGAGCCCCAAAATACATGGGAAAATATACAAAATATGGGTGTGTTTCTTGTGCACATTCCCATATAGACACCGCTTGAAAAAGCGTGTAAAATAATATGGTAAATGAAAGAGGAATTGAAACCGATTTCAATCATCCATCCATTCAACCATCCATTTGAAAGGAGCCAATGAAACATGAAGCAGTTTGACTATACCATCAAGGATCCTCTGGGCATCCATGCCCGTCCCGCCGGCATGTTTGCCA
>CAMUYE010000024.1 GCA_947164825.1 uncultured Clostridia bacterium | reverse complement strand
GCCTCGTCGGAAGCGTCTGCCTCGGGCGGGCGGCCAATGGCCGCCCCTACGGCGTGATCCCCTGTTGTCTGATGCCTGTTGCCTGTTGCCTCGCCCTATTTCTCCACCACGGCGGGGTCGCCCAACAGGTCGCGCAGCTCGTCGAGCATGACGGCTTCGGGGCTGCAGCGGGTGCCGCGGCGGACGCCGGTATCGGCAAAGTAGAGCACGGCTTGGGTCTCGCCGGGGAACATATTGAGAATCGCCCGGGTCTTCTGGTATTCCAGGCTGTCCTCCGAGGGGAGCTTCAGATAGAGCTTCCCGCAGGGGCTGACGCGGTTCAGGCTCCGCTTCGGCTTGCCGGCGGTCTTGGTGTACGCCTCCAGATCCTGAACGGAATTGACCATGATCTGAGTGGGCTTCTCGTCCCGGAAGGAGATCCGGCCCTCCACGGCCACGGCCGCGCCCACGAGGAGCTTGTCCTCGCAGCGGGAGAGGGCTGCCGGGAATACCAGCATCTCCACCGAGGCGCTGTCGTCCTCCAGGGTCACGTAGGCCATCATGCCGCCGTTGCGGGTGGTCTTGTTCACCACGCTCTGGATCACGCCGCAGACCGTGACGGTATCGCCGTCCCGGAAGGGGCTCTCCTCCCCTACGGCCTGCCGGATGGAGACGGCGCCGGTCCGGCGCAGGGCCTGGCGGTACTTGTCCATGGGGTGGCCGGAGATGTAGAGGCCCGTGGTCTGCTTTTCATAGTTCAGCAGCTCGAAGAGGTCCAGCTCCGGGATATCCGGGATCTGGACGGTCATTTCGGCCTCCCGGTCGTCCAGGCTGTCGAAGAAGCTGACCTGGCCCGCGATGTTCCGGCGGCTCTGGTTGGCGAGCCAGCCCATGACGGGCTCGTAGACCGCCAGCAGCTGGCTGCGGCGCAGGCCGAAGCAGTCCATGGCGCCGCACTTGATCAGGTTTTCCACAGCCCGCTTGTTGAGCTCCTTCTCCCCCATGCGGCGGCAGAAGTCCATGATGCCGCCGAAGGGCCCATTCTCCTCCCGCTCCGCCGTCATGCGGCGGATCAGGCCCCGGCCGATGTTCTTGACGGCGGCCAGGCCGAAGCGGATGCTGCCGCCCTCCACGGTGAAGATATCCTCAGAGCGGTTCACGTCCGGGGGCAGGAGGCCGATGCCCATGTCCCGGCAGTCGGCGATGTAGCCCGCCACCTTCTCGGTGTCGTTGAGCATGGAGGTCATGAGGGCCGCCATGTACTGCCTGGGGTAGTGGCATTTGAGATAAGCCGTGTCGTAGCTGACCTTGGCGTAGCAGACGGCGTGGGCCTTGTTGAAGGCGTAGTTGGCGAAGTCCAGGATCTCGTCGTAGATCTGCTGGGCCGCCGTCTCGGAGACCCCGTTGGCCAGGGCCCCGGGGATGCCCCGGGCCTTGTCGCCGTAGACGAAGGCCTGGCGCTCCTGAACGATGACGTTCTGCTTTTTCTTGGAGATGGCCCGGCGCATATTGTCCGCCTGGCCCAGGGTATAGCCGCCCAGCTTGCGGAAGATCTCGATGACCTGCTCCTGGTAGACGATGCAGCCGTAGGTCACGTTGAGGATGGGCTGGAGCTGGGGCGTGAGATAGGAGATGGTCTCCGGGTGGTGCTTGGACTGGATGAACTTGGGAATGGACTCCATGGGGCCCGGGCGGTAGAGGGCCACGATGGCGGTCATATCTTCAATGGACTGGGGCTTCATCTGGACGCAGACCCCGGTGATGCCCGAGGATTCCAGCTGGAAGACGCCGGAGGTTTTGCCCTCGCCCAGCATGGCGAAGGTCTCCGGGTCGTCGTCGGGGATGGTCTTCATGGAGAAGTCCGGCTCCACCCGGCGGATCTGCTTCTCCGCGTCGTCGATGACGGTCAGGTTGCGCAGGCCCAGGAAGTCCATCTTCAGAAGGCCCAGCTCCTCGATGGTGGTCATGGTGAACTGGGTGACGACGGTGTCCTCGTTCCGGGCCAGGGGCACGTAGTCGGAAACGGGCTTGGCGGTGATGACCACGCCCGCCGCGTGGGTGGAGGTGTTGCGGGGCATGCCCTCGATGTCACGGGCGGTGTCGATGAGACGCTTCACCTTGGGATCGGCGTCGTACATCTGCCGGAGCTTGGGATTCTTGGCCAGGGCGGACTCCAGGGTGATGTGCAGCTCGTTGGGAATGGCCTTGGCCACCACGTCGGTCTCGGCGTAGCTCATATTCAGGGCCCGGCCCACGTCCCGGACAGCGCCCCGGGCGGCCATGGTGCCGAAGGTGACGATCTGGGCCACCCGGTCCTTGCCGTACTTGCGGGTCACGTAGTCGATGACCTCGCCCCGGCGCTCCTGGCAGAAGTCGGTATCAAAATCGGGCATGGAGACCCGCTCGGGGTTCAGGAAGCGTTCAAAGATCAGGGCGTACTGCATGGGGTCGATCTCGGTGATGTGCATGCAGTAGGCCGCGATGGAGCCCGCGCCGGAGCCTCTGCCGGGACCCACGGGGATGCCCTGCTCCTTGGCCCAGCGGATGAAGTCGGCCACGATGAGAAAATAGTCCACGTAGCCCATCTTCTCGATGACGCCCATCTCGTAGTCCAGGCGCTGGCGGTATTCCGCCAGAGCAGGGGCGCTCAGGGAGCGCCCGTCGTCCCGTGGCGCACACTGTGCGCCGCTACCGTTGGCCGAGGGATACCGCTCCGCGAAGCCCTCCTCGCAGAGGCGGCGGAAATAGGTCAGGGAGTCGCTGCCGTCCGGAGCCTCGTAGGCGGGCAGGTGGTAGTGGCCGAACTCGAAGTCCACGCTGCAGCGCTCGGCAATGCGGGCGGTATTCTCGAAGGCCTCGTCCAGCTGGGGGAAGAGGCTCCGCAGCTCCTCCTCCGATTTGACGTAGAACTCGTCGCTCTCAAAGCGCATGCGGTTGGGATCGTCCACGGTCTTGCCCATCTGGATGCACATGAGCACGTCCTGGGTGACCGCGTCCTCCCGGCGCAGATAGTGGGCGTCGTTGGTGACCACCAGGGGCAGCTCCAGCTCCCGGGACAGGCGCAGCAGCATGGGGTTGACCTTGGCCTGCTCGGCGATGCCGTGATCCTGGAGCTCCAGATAGAAGTTGTCCGGCCCGAAGATCCGGCTGTATTCCAGAGCGATCGCTTTGGCGCCCTCGTAGTCGTCGATTTTCAGCCTCCGGGGGATGGCGCCGGCCAGACAGGCGGAGAGGGCGATGAGACCCTCGGCGTGCTGCCGGAGCAGCTCCATGTCGATGCGCGGCCGACCGTAGAAGCCCTCCAGGAAACCCTTGGACACCAGATAGCTTAGATTCCGGTAGCCCGTTTCGTTCTTGCAGAGTAGGACCAGGTGGGCGTTCTCATTGTCCACGCCGTGGGTCTTGTCGAAGCGGGTCCGGGGTGCCACGTAGACCTCGCAGCCGATGACGGGCTTGATCCCCGCGGCCTTGGCAGCCTTGTAGAAGTCGATGACGCCGTACATGACGCCGTGGTCCGTGATGGCCACTGCGGTCTGGCCCAGCTCCTTCACCCGCTCCATCAGCTTCCCGATCCGGCAGGCGCCGTCTAATAAACTGTATTCTGTATGGAGATGCAAGTGCACAAATGACATACGTATCCCCTTCTCGAATTGAAAATTGAAAGTTGAAAATTGAAAATTTCGGTGTCGCTTCGCGACGGTTTGAATCGCTTCCGTTCAACGCCGTAGGGGCGCTCAGTGAGCGCCCGCGCTTGCGGAGCAAGCATCGTTTGCGGAAGCAAACGATCCGACCGCGTCCGAAAATGTAGGCGTGTTGGATTTGCCTTACGGCAAATTGTCCGCCTGCGGCGGACCGGGCGCTCACTGAGCGCCCCTACGGCGGGATGTCAGCTTGGCTCGTCGGCGGCCAGCTCGCAGAGCTTGCGCAGGCGGTGGTTCAGCGCGGATTTCGTCAGGGGCGGGTCGAACATCTCGGCCAGCTCCGTCAGGTTCGCGTCGGGATTTGCTTCCCGCAGCTCGGCGGTTTCCCGGAGCTTGTCGGGCAGCTTTTCCAGCAGGCCCCGGTCCCGGAGGGAGCGGATGGCCGCGATCTGGGCCTGGGCCGCCTCCACGACCTTGGAGGTGTTGGCGTTGTCGCAGTTGACGATCCGGTTGATCTTGTTCTTCATGTCCTTCTCGATCTTGGCCTCCATGACGCCCATGGCCGCCACCGGTGCCCCCAGCCAGGCCAGGAAGTCTTCGATGGCCTCGCTCTGCTTGAAGTAGAGCACGGCGCTGCCGTTGCGCAGGGTGGCCTTGGGGGCGAAGCCCTGCTCGATCAGCAGGCTCTCGGTCTCCCGGGTGACCTTATGGTGGTTCGTGGCCAGCTCCAGATGATAGCGCTTGGCCGGGTCCGTCACGGAGCCGCCGGTGAGAAAGGCCCCCCGCAGGAAGGCCTGGCGGCAGCAGTCCTTCTCCAGCAGACCGTAGTTCACGTGGAGGGTGATGCTCTCGGCGGGGCTGTAGCCCACGGCCTCGAAGACGGCGCCGATCTTGGCCGGGTCGGTCAGAAGAAAGCTGAACTTGCCGCCGGTCAGGACGCTGTCGAATTCCAGGTGAAAGGCCTTGCGAAAGAGGCGGGGCAGCCGTTCGGCAAAGTCCTCGCTCTCGGTGACGATTTTGATCTGATCCGGACCCACGGAGTTGCAGAAGAGCAGAACGCCCTCCGCCTCCGCCAGGGCGCAGCAGCGCCTCGGCAGCTTGTCGCGGCAGAGCTCCGCCTTGGCGTCGGATGAAAAGGACATGGAAGCCACCTCCGGTGGAACTGAATAATGAATAATGAATAGTGAATAGTGAATAATTGTGGTATTTTTCAATTCTGCGAATTGAAAAATGAAATACAAATTCGTCCCGTAGGGACAGCTCAATGATTCATTTTTCAGTTTTAAGTCTTAAGTATTCATTTGCCTCCCGCAGGATGCGGCGGGTGCTTTCGTGTTCGAGGGCCTTCAGGGCGTCCTCATAGGACATCAGCTCCGCGGACCGCAGCTCGCTCTCCTGCGGGACGATCGTTTGATCCTCGTACTCCGCCAGCAGGCAGATGACCTGCTTGACCACGTTGGGGTCGTCCGGCAGGGAGTAGGTCTCCGCGGTGCAGAAATTCGGGAGCAGGCGGACCCGGAGGCCGGTCTCCTCCCGGACCTCCCGGAGGGCGGTTTCGGCCTCGGCCTCACCGGGCTCCACCCGGCCCTTGGGGAAGCCGTGATGTCCGTCCCGGTGCTCCACGATCACGAAGCGGGGCTCCCCCGCCAGGCGGGTGAAGACCACGGCCCCGGCACTGTGGACGAACTTCTTCTTCAGATCCCGATGGACCAGTCGGACCGCCCTGCCCTCCGCCTCCAGGGCTTCCGCCAGGCGGATCGCCATGCTGACGGAGCGATGCTTGCCGCCGGAGCAGCCCAGGGCAATGACCAGGGGCTTTTTGAGGGGACTGACGTAGGCCTCGTGAAAGGCGATCCGCTGCCGGAGCAGGCTCAGACAGCTTTCAAAATAGGCCCGGGCTTCCGGGGTGGAGAACACGTAATCCCGGACCTCCGGGTCGAGGCCGGTCCTGCGTTTCAGCTCCTCCACCCAGTAGGGGTTCGGAAGTCCCCGGACGCCGATCACGGTATCGGCGTCCCCGGGAATGCCGTAAATATAGCCGAAGGACATGAGGGTGATATCGTTCATAGTCGTTTTCTCCTTCGCCGGATTCGGATCTATCGAGTTGAGAATTGAAAATTGAGAATTGAGAATTTGAGGTGTTTTTTCAATTTGCCAATTGAAAAACAATTAATGAATTCAGGGACTGTCCTCAATTTCATCCTAGTTGATATAAAAATATGAAACCACGACCCGTCTCCGATTTCATCTACGGGGTGGGAGACGGCGGACAAGCAATGCTTGTCCCTACAAGCGAGTTGTCAGCTGTTAATTGTCACCTGTCACTTGTCCGGGTGGGGACGGTGTGGCGCACACTGTGCGCCGCTACGGGCGGGGAACTTTTTACTTCTTACTTCTTACTTCTTACTTGTCACTTGTCCCCTGTCACTTTTCCCCTGTCGCTTTACCAGATCCGCACCTCCGGCTCCAGCTCGATGCCGGAATTGGCCTTGACCCGGTCCCGGACCCGGGCGATCAGGGTCAGCACGTCGGCGCTGGTGGCCCGGCCCAGGTTCACCACGAAGCCGGAATGCTTCTCCGAGACCTGGGCGTCGCCCACCCGAAGGCCCTTCAGGCCCGCCTCCTGGATCAGAGCGGCGGCGTAGCCCCCCACGGGGCGCTTGAAGGTGGAGCCCGCCGAGGGCAGGTCCAGGGGCTGGGAAGCCTTGCGGCGCTCCATCAGCTCCCGCATCCGGGCCAGAATGACCTCGGGATCCCCCGGAGTCAGGCGGAAGGACGCCGAGACGATGACGCCGGACATCGCCATAAAGGCGCTGCGCCGGTAGCCCAGGCCCATGGCCTCCCCTTCCAGGGTCAGCAGCTCCCCTTCCCGGGTCAGAAAGCGGGCGGAGACGGCGACCTGAACCAGCTCGCCGCCGTAGGCCCCCGCGTTCATATACATGCCGCCGCCCACGGTGCCGGGAATGCCGTGGGCAAATTCCAGGCCCGTCAGCCCATTTTTCTGGGCGAACAGGGCCAGCCGCGCCAGGGGCACGCCGGCCCCCGCCGTGATCAGACCGTCGCCGGTCAGCTCCAGCCCGTCCAGGCCCCGGGTGGAGATCACCACGCCGGGGACGCCGCCGTCGGGGGCCAGGATATTCGTGCCACCGCCCAGGATCCGGGGGCTGATCCCCTCAGCCCGGCAGGCAGCCAGGAGAGCGCTCAGCTCCGCTTCGCTGCGGGGGCTGAGCAGGACTTCGGCGGGCCCGCCGATCCGGAAGGAGGTATGCTTCGCCAGGGGCTCGGCGGCCTGCATCGGCACGCCGGGCAGGGCGGCGGAAAGACGTTCAAAAAGGGCTTCAGGCATAGGGCTTCGCTCCGTTTCCAGGTGCTCCGGGCCTGTACACGCGCCCGGGCGTTTTGTTTATTATATCACATCGTCTTTCGTTTTGCAAAAGGTTTTTATTTGCGTGTTTCGGCAAGTTGTGGTATAATCGAAAAGAATCATTCGGATGATCGGAGGATGCGATGGTCATTATGATGAACAAGCCCGCGGGGTATCTGACCGCCCGAAGCGACCGGACGCGGCCTACGGTCATGGAGCTGCTGCCGGAGGAACTGCGGGGGCTCCACCCCGTGGGGCGGCTGGACATGGACACGGAAGGGCTGCTGCTCCTGACGGACGACGGGCGGCTGGATCCCCTGCTGCTGCGGCCCGAGGCCCACGTGGAGAAGCTCTATTTCTTCCGGGCCTTCGGGCGGCTGGAGGAAGCGGCCTTTGCAAAAATGGCCGCCGGGGTGGAGCTGGAGGGGACCGGCGTCCTGTCCCTGCCCGCCCGGGCCCGGCTGGCCGGGTATTCCACCATCGGGGAATGCGAGGCCCTGCTGCCGCCGAAGAAGCACAACCACCTGATGAAGAACCCCGGCAGGCCCGTCACCGAGGGCTGGATCGCCATCCGGGAGGGCCGGAAGCACCAGGTCAAGCTCATGGTCAAGGCCGTGGGCGGCCACGTGTTCACGCTGAAGCGCCTGTCCATCGGCGCGCTGGAGCTGGACCCCGCCCTCGCCCCGGGGGAATACCGGGCGCTGGCGGAGGCGGAGATCACGAAGCTGGTCCCAGGCCGGAAAATATGAACCTGTGCAAAACACCCCGGAAGCGCGTCACGACGCGTCTCCGGGGTGTTTCGCACAGGCGCAGGCCGCAGGCCTACTTCAAAATCAGCTTAAAGTAGTCCATGCTCAAAATCGAGTAGGCATAGTTGAGCTTGTTGTTGACGGTCTTGCGGATGCGGGTGGTGTATTCCTCGTTCACCTCCACGCCGGGGGCGGGCGTGAACTCCGTGCCGCTGGCCTTGGAGGCGTCCCACTGGCCCTTGTCCGTCTTCCAGCTGTGGTTGGGCCAGAAGACCAGAGGCTCCGCGTCGGAGAAAACGTCGCGGCCCGAGTAGAGCCGGGAATCCCACTCCACACCGAAGAGATTGCAGAGGGTGGGAACGATGTCCAGGCTGCAGGTGGGCGTGGTAACCTTGATGTTCTTGCCCTCCAGGCAGCCGCTCCACATAATCAGGCAGTTGTGGTCGCGCTCGAAGCAGTTGTCCACCTGGTCGCCGAAGTATTCGGAAAGGTAATCCTTGTCGTTCTGCCAGGTGTCGCTCTTCTCCAGGCAGTAGGGGTAGTGGTCGGCGCAGAGCACCACCAGGGTATCGTCGGCGATCCCGGCAGCCTCCAACTGGGTCAGCAGGGACTCCATGGCCAGCTCCACCTCCAGGTTGCAGGCGTAGTAGGCCTTGACAGTCTCGGAAGCACCCTGGAGCTCGGGCCAGCTGTTGACCTCCTCCCGGTGGTGGGAGCTCTGGGTATTGCCTGTCCAGGAGTAGAGGCCGTGGCCGGAGACGGTCATATAGTAGATGCTGAAGGGCTGATGGTCCACGTACAGGGGAACCGTGTAGTCGAACATCTCCTTGTCGCTCTCGGGCCAGACCTTAGTGATGGCGTTGTCGAAGTCCTTGTCGTTGCCGTAGCCGATGTACTTCTCGTAGCCCATGTTCTCATGGGTCTTGTCCCGGCCGTAGTAGTCGTAGTTGTGGTTGTGGAAGGCCCGGGAGAAGTAGCCCTCGTCCTGGAGCAGGTTGCCGATGGTGACGTCCATATTCCGGCCGATGGTCTGCTTGATGGAGCTGGCGCCCTTGGCGGGCTCGATACCCGTCAGCACGGAGAACTCGCCGGAGGAGGTGGAGCCGCCCCAGGCAGGCTGATAGAAGTCGGTAAACTCAATGCCCTGGGTCATCATGCGGTAGAGGGTGGGCATGTGCTCCTGGCTGATGACCTCCTTGGAGAAGGCCTCGGCGCAGATCAGGATCAGGTTCTTGCCCTTGAAGGTCCCCGTCATCTCATTGGTCTTGCTGGGGGTCAGGGTGGCCAGATATTTGGACACGTTCACCGCAGTGTCGGAACTGGAGCTGTCGATGATCTTCTGGAAATCCAGATCCAGCATGGCGTACTTGATCTCCGCGGGAGGAGCATCCGTCGTGGAGGGAGGCGGCTCCACGGTCTCGCCGTTGGAGTCCGTCTCGGGGGGCACGCTGGGCAGGGGCTCGGCCCGGCCGGTGGTGTCGACGGGCTGTTTGTTCGGGTCAAACACCGTGTCTTCCGGGAGATCGAAATCGCCGCCGCTGCTGCTGCCCCGGAAGGCGTCCAGGGTGAAGGCCACGGGCAGGCCGAAGCTGTGGACCGCGTCGTCAAAGGTGTATTCCTTGCTCAGCTTCCGGCTGTCCGGAGAGATCACGGCCGCAAAGAACAGGCCCACCAGCAGCACCACCACACCGGCGGCAGCCAGGTAGCGGCGCACGCCTTTGGTCAGGATCCGGGGCAGCTTCAGGAAGCGGTTGGCCAGGAACCAGGCCACGATGGGCAGGGCGAAGACAAGGAGCCGCCAGAGGTTTTTCAGCACCAGATTGACCGTGTTCCGGGCGAAGTCCTCCTGCCCGGCGTTTCCGGCGTTGTCAAAGATCGCCGCGGGGGTGAAGAAGTTCTGGAAGGAGTCCAGCAGAAAGTATTCCGTCAGGAAAACCACCGCCCAGAAAATCACCACCGCCAGGCCCAGGATCTTGTGGAGCTTCCGCTTTTTGCCGATGGTGGCAATCAGCGCGGTGAGCATCGCAAAGGCCAGGGAGAGCAGTGTCACCGTCAGGAACCGGCCCACGGAGAAATGGTTCTCGGTCCAGACGTGGAAGCAGAAACAGTAGAAAAGCAGGGAGAGCAGCACCAGGACCCAGGGCGGCAGCGAAGTGGAACGGCGTTTTTTCTGCGCCGTCCGGGATGCCTTCGGCCGGATGCTTCTGTTGTCGGGCCCCGTCCCCCGGCTCGGCGCGGCGGGGCGGGCGCTCTGCGGCTCCCGGTCATTGTATTTATCCAAATCCCATTCCATTGAATTACCTCCTTGTGAAGCAATGTTACGGTGTTCGCATGATCTTTAGACGTACCGCAGCGGCGTTTTGTTCCGGCTTTGCGGGGGCGTCCGTTGCCCTCCCCCGCAGGATGCGGGACGGGTCCGCGGGGGAAGCGGGGCCTCCGCAGCTGGGCCCGACGTGGGGAAAGCCGCCTCGCGGCGGCTTTCTGTCAGCCGGCAGACTGAACGCCACCCGGTTCCGGACTCTCAATCCGGGTAATGTCCGCCCCCAGACCCCGCAGCTTTTCGATCATACATTCATAGCCGCGTTCGATATAATGCACGTCCTCCACGGTGGTGACGCCGTCGGCAGCCAGACCGGCAATGACCATGGCCGCGCCCGCTCGCAGATCGCAGGCCTTGACCACGCAGCCGTGGAGCTGCTCCACGCCGTCGATGACGGCGACCTTGGTGTCCACCTGAATGCTGGCGCCCATGCGGTTGAGCTCGGCGCAGTAGCGGAAGCGGGTGTCGTAGATGCCCTCGGTGATGATGCTGGTGCCCTTGGCCAGGGCCATGCAGACCGCCACCTGGGACTGCATATCCGTGGGGAAGCCGGGATAGGGCAGGGTCTTCACGTTGGCCCTGCGGAGCTTGCCCGTGCGCACCACGGCGATGGCGTCTTCGTATTCGGTGATCCTGGCGCCCATCTCCCGCAGCTTGGCGGTGATGGCCTCCATGTGCTTGGGGATCACGTTCTGAACCAGGACGCTGCCGCCTACGGCCGCCGCGGCGGCCATGTAGGTACCGGCCTCGATCTGGTCGGGAATGATGGTGTAGGCGCCGCCGTGCAGGGCCTTGACGCCCCGGATGCGGATGATGTCGGTGCCCGCGCCGGAGACCTTGGCGCCCATGGCGTTGAGGAAGTTCGCCAGGTCCACGATATGGGGCTCCTTGGCCGCGTTCTCGATCCAGGTGGTGCCGTTGGCCAGGACCGCGCCCAGCATGATGTTCATGGTGGCGCCGACGCTGACCACGTCCAGGTTGACCCGGGCGCCCTGGAGACCCGTCTCCGGGGCCGTGGCGACCACGCAGCCGCCGATGAGGTTGACCTCCGCCCCCAGGGCCTCAAAGCCCTTGATGTGCTGGTCGATGGGCCGGGGCCCGAAGTTGCAGCCGCCGGGCAGGGCCACGGTGGCGTGGCCGAAGCGGCCCAGCTGGGCGCCGATCAGATAGTAGGAGGCGCGGATACGCCGGACCAGCTCCGCGGGAGCCATGGCGTCCCGGACGTGGGTGCAGTCGATCTCCAGGGTGCCGGGAGCGAGGCGGCGGATCTCCGCGCCCATTTCGTCGAGGATCTGGAGCAGCAGGCGGATATCGGAAATATCGGGAACGTTCTCGATGCGGCAGACGCCCTTGACCAGCAGCGCTGCGGGCAGAATGCCCACCGCCGCGTTCTTGGCTCCGGAAATCATAACCTTGCCGTTGAGAGGTTTGCCGCCGCGGATCACGTATTTTATCATCTGAGATTACTCCTTCGGTGAGAAAGATCTGTCTGGTCTGGGGGTAAACGTGGATATATCTTTCCATATTACACTGCATTATAGCACAACATCTTGTTCTTGTAAAGCATGATTTCATCGATTTTGTGTAATGCATTGTTTCATCGATTTTTGTGCTTTACAAAAAGCACGTTTTATGTTAAGATATTTGGTGCGGTTCCGGCTTCCGGCCCCGCAGCCTGTCTCATAATTTGTGAAATGGAAAGGTTGGTTTCCCGCTCTATGGATGAAAAGAAAGAAGTACAGAAAACGGAACGAAAGCCGCAGCCCAAGTTCTGGCATGGCCTGATCGTGATCCTCATCACCGTCGGGATCATCGCGTTCTCCCTGCTCGTTGCCGAGGTCGACGGGATCCACGTCGGTCTCTTTCTCGCCACCTGCGTCGCGGTTATTATGGCCTTCGCCATCGGCTTCAAGTGGTCGGATCTCGAAAACATGATGATCGAAAGCATCCGGAAGTCCCTGCAGTCCATTATGATCCTGCTGGTCATCGGGATGCTGACCGGCGTCTGGATGCTCTCCGGCGTCGTCCCCTCCATGATTTACTACGGCCTGCAGATCATGCGGCCCTCCTTCTTCCTGGCAGCCGTCATGATCATCTGCTCCATCTCCTCCGTTGCCACCGGCTCCTCCTGGAGCACGGCCGCCTCCATGGGCATCGCCTTCCTGGGCATCTCCCAGGGTCTGGGCATCAATCCCGCCATCACCGCCGGCGCCATCATCTCCGGCGCCTACTTCGGCGATAAGCTGTCTCCCCTCTCCGACACCACCAACCTGGCCCCCGCCATGGCCGGCACGGACGTCATGACCCACGTCAAGTTCATGCTGGTCCCCACAGGCGTCACCTACGTGTTCGCCCTCGGGGCCTTTGCGCTGATGCCCGTGGTCGCCAACATTTTCCCCGGCTTTCACAATGTGCTCTACACCGGCGCTGCCGGCGGCGGCGATATGAGCACCGCCGAAGCCCTGGCTGAGGCGATCAAGGAGAACTTCGCCATCAATCCCCTTCTGCTGCTGCCTCCCCTGGTAGTCATCGTTGCCATCGCCCTGAAGCTCCCCGCCATCCCCGGCATCACCCTCGGCGTCTTTGCCGGCGCCATCCTGGGCCTGATCTTCCAGAAGGGCTGCAATGTCAGCGCCATCCTCAACGTGAGCTTAGGCGGATATTCCTTAGACAGCAGCTATGTCTATTCCGGTTTCATAGCGGAGGATGGCAAAATCATCTACGATACTGCCAAATATGGAAAAAATATTTTGGAAACCGTCAACACAGCGATCTGGGAACTTCTGGACGGCCGCGGCGGCATCAGCTCCATGGGCGATACCATTTCCCTGGTCCTGATCGCTATGATGTACGGCGGCGTGATGGAAGGCACCGGAATGCTGGCCAAGCTTGTGGGTTGGATCAAGAAATATGTGAAGACGCCGGGCTCTGTGGTCGCCATCACCGAGGGAACCTGTATTTTCTCCAACATCGTTATGCCCGACCAGTACGTCTCCATCGTCGTCGGCGGCCGGATGTACGGCGAGGACTACGAAAAGATGGGGCTCTATCCCGCGGCCCTGTCCAACGCCCTGGAGAGCTCCGCCACCATCACCTCCGCCCTGGTTCCCTGGAACACCTGCGGCGCCTATATGACGAAAACCCTGGGGCCGGTCTGGGGTCCCGGCGGTTACGGTCCCTGGGCCATCTTCAACTGGCTGATGCCGATCATGAACGTCATCCTGGCCTACATGGGCATCTCCGTCGCCGACAAGGACGGCGTCCGCCTGAGCAAGAAAAAGAAGCTCGCGAAGAAGGAACAGAAGCGTCAGAAGGTCTGATCCCTCTGGCGCCGAAGCGCGGAAGGTCTGATCCCTCTGGCACAGATCCGGGAAACGGGGTTTTCAAAAAAACCCCGTTTCCCGGAAAAAAATGCTTGACAATTCAAAATATTTTGCTATAATGACATAGCTGACCGCGAAACGCTGTTATAGCTCAGCCGGTAGAGCGCATCCTTGGTAAGGATGAGGTCCCCGGTTCAAATCCGGGTAACAGCTCCAAAAAACGCCTGATTTCTTCGGAAATCCGGCGTTTTTCTTCGTTTTTCCGGCTGTATAGAGGGCTCGGAACACAGTAGGGGGACGGTTGTCTGTGTTTCCCACGGAACGCACTTCCCCTGCTTTTTCGCGATAAGCCGCGAGCAGAGAATTTGCTTTTTATCTTTTCCGCTCCATTTTACCGTTGTCCAGCTCGTAGACGGCGTCGCAGAGCAGGTCGATGTCCTCGGCGGAGTGGGAGGCCAGGAGGATGGTCTTGCCCTCGTTGCGCAGGGCGCGGAACAGAACGCGCATATCCGCCACGCCGTCCTTGTCCAGGCCGTTCATGGGCTCGTCGAGGATGAGGAGCGCGGGATCCTCCATGATCGCCTGGGCGATGCCGAGGCGCTGGCGCATGCCGAGGGAGTATTTGCCCACGCGCTTTTTGTCCTCCGGGTCCAGCCCCACGGCGCGGATGGCGTCCTTGACCTGAGCCGTGTTGATCTTCTTTCGGATCGCGGCCAGGTCCCGGAGATTCCGAAGGCCGGATTCGTAGCCGATAAAGCCCGGGGTTTCGATCAGCACGCCGGTATCGGGGGCAAAGTCGGCGTCCCTGCCCAGGCGCACCCCGTCTACGGTGACGGTACCCGTGGAGGGCAGGAGCAGGCCGCAGATCAGCTTGAAGAGCACCGTCTTGCCGGAGCCGTTGCGGCCGATGAAGCCGGTGATCGTCCCGCGCTCCACCGTCAGGTCGAGGGGCTGCAGGACGGTTTTGTCCTTGAAGGTTTTTGAGACGTTTTCCAGTACGATCATAAGGATCCTCCTATTGTTCTGTGTATTGCGGGCAGATTGCCCGCGCTACAGGGTGTTGCGTTTGCGGCGAACCAGGCGCCAGCCAAAAAGTACGATCAAGAGCAGGACGGCGGCGTTTCCGGCGAAGGCCGTCCAGAGGGGGAAGCCGCCGTGGAGGCCGCCAAGGAGCGGCGGGGCCTCAAATTCCGCGGCGCGGGCCAGCATACCCCAGTTGCCGGGCAGGAGCAGGGCGAGGGCGCCGGGCAGGCGGACGCTGAAAAACAGGGACACAAGCTGCAGGAATAGCACCGTCACCTCGCCGGCCAGGGCGTTTTGAAACAGGGCGATCAGCAGGGCCTGCAGGGCCGCGAGCATCAGCATATGCTCCGCGAAGAGCAGCCAGGCCAGAAGGGTCTTCCACGCGGGGACGACGCAAAGGCCGATGGGCAGCAGGACCGCGCAGAAGGCGGCGACGGGCAGAAAGCAGCGCCGCAAAACCCCGCGAAACCAGCGCTTCCAGCCCGCCCGGAGCAGGAAAAAGGTCTGGGACCGCAGGATCAGCCGGGCGGCGGGGACGCCGCCGGCGCTGTCCCCGAGCAGAAGCAGCAAAAGATAGGCAAGCAGCCGCACAATGCTGACCGCCGTGACGTCGTAGGGCAGACCGCCGAAGAGAACCGTTCCCGTATGCATAGGCTCACTCCGGCTTCGCCAGGTCGGTCCGGCGCAGCCGCAGGGCGGAGAGCAGCCACAGCACGCAGATCTGGGCGAGGAAGAAGGCCGCGATATAGACGCCCCGGGAGAGGGTCAGGGGCATATGGCTGAGATCCACCAGGCTGAAGGGCGAGATCACGGTCATATCCCGCTGAAACCGCAGCTCGAGCTCGGAAACGGCGAGACGCAGCACCCAGAAGCCCACCGTGAGCATACAGCCGTAGCTGCGGCGGGTCCAGAGGTTGAAGGCCAGGGACCAGAGGGTCACCGACCCGAACAGCAGAAGCTGGACCAGCAGCTCCTCGGCAAAGCGGACGTAGGGGGTGGAATCGGCGAAGAGCTGCGTTCCCGTCCCGTCAACGAGATACATGCCGAAGGACTCCATCATGAAGCCGGAACGGGTTGCGCCCTTCAAAAAGAGGCTCCACTCGTTTTTGAAAGTCAGGCGCCCCGCGAAGACCGGCAGCGTAAAGAGGAACACGAGGAGCAGCCACAGCAGCGCGGCCCCGAGGGCGGCCAGGACCTGGGCCGCGAGCCACCTGGATTTGGAGCTGCGGATCGCCGTGGTCTCCAGCCCCGGATACAGAAAGGGCACGTCGCCCGCCAGCAGCAGAAAGGAGATGAGAAAAATAATTTGCGGGGAGCGGCTCGGGGTCAGGAGCAGGAAGGGCTCCACCGCCTGGAGCTGATAGCCGCGCTCGGCGAGATAGGGCAGCGCTTGGGTAAAAGCGATCAAGACACAGCCCAGGGCGAGCACCAGGGAAACGAAACAGCGCGGACGCAGCAGCAGCCTGCGCAGGCTTGCCCGGGACATCGAGAAAATTTCAGTCATCATTCAGCCTCCTTGTATCAACGGATCAGCGTACCCGCTTCGCTTCTCCGGTGAGGGCGTCGAGGACGAGCTCTACCTGGGACATCTTCCCGGTGTCGAAGGCGTAGCCGGTTCCGGTCAGGCTCCAGGCCGGGCGGAGGGTCTGCCCCTCTTCGTCGAGATACCAGACCAGGGTACAGTCGGTGATCTCCGCGGCCATGGGAATCTGCTTGATCCAGGCGGAATCCGCGGCGCTTCGGAGCTCCTCCGCGGTCATGCGGGCCCCCAGGTCCGCCGTTTCCAGGACCTCCCCAGGCAGGAGGGGATTGAGCAGCGTGACATCCCCCTCCGGATTTTCAAACAGGCAGCTCACCGTGAAAGGCGCGTCCGTTCTCACATACATGGGGACGCTGTCCGTCACGAGGCCGTAGGCTGCGAGCTCCTCCTCCGGGGCGGGGCCGTCCCATAGCCGCAGGTCAAGCCCGTATTCCCGTTCCATGTATTCCCGAATCCCGTCCAGGATAGGCCGCGCCTCCTCCGGCGTGAAGCCTTTGAGCAATACGTAAGAAGTCGTGAGCCGCGTTGAGAAGCTCCGGCCCTCGGCTTCATATTCCAGCTCGCGCGCGCCGCCGTCCTGGGACTCCGCGGTCTGGACCGCCTCCGGGAACAGGGCCGCCAGCAGGTCGGGCCACAGCTCGGTGCAGTCCAGGGCGGTATAGGAGCGGACCGAGACGACACCCCCAGGGCGGAAGGACTCCGGGGCGCTCCAGATCAGGGAGGAGCTCTCCGCGTCCAGCGCCTTGCGCAGCTCCGGATTCAGATCCAGCTCGTCCCATTCGTGGGCAGCGGGCTGCGTCGCGTAGGTGATGGGCGTTCCGTCGGGCCCCACGGGCACGCAGCCCGCAAGCCCCAGCAGCAGAAGCAGCAGCAAACAAATTACACGTTTCATAGTCGTCACTCCATATCGTCAAAAAGTCTTAGACCTGCCGGTCCTGGCATCAATGAAGCCCTCGATCGGCGTTTTTTCAGGAACGAGCCGATCTAATCGGAGAGGGTCATCCCCTCCACGAGCTCCAGCAGCTCCTCCACGGTGAGCCGCTGCGGGCCCTTGGAGACGATTGAATAGGGTGTGCCGTTGAACCGCCAGAGGAGCTGGGACGCCCAGTCGCTCTGCCAGCAGTGGACGGACATCCCGTTCACTTCCCGCTCCGTCTGTTCATAGGGCTTGGTCTGGATCTCCCAGTCCGCTTTGAACTGGTCGTTATCTCCGTTAATGGTCAGGTTCAGCACCGTCGGCATGTAATCGCCATCGTTCCGCCACATGAAGTCGCTCTCGCCGTCTTTGTAGCTGTTGCCCCATTGCAGCTCATAGCCCTCGGGCAGTGATTCCGGGAAGAGAAACTGCTTCTTCGCCTGGCTCTGCCCCGACTCCGTTTCCGGCTCGGCGAGGTCTTCGCTCGTGGGGGGATCGGCGAGGTCCTCGCCCGTAGGTGGATTGGCGGGGTCTTCGCCCGCGGGGGGATCGGCGGAGTCGGAGCCCGTCGAATGGTCAAGGACGCTTTTTCCGGGGCTCGCGGCCTCGCCGGAACCGGAGGAGCCCGGGAAGTCCCAGCCGCCGAGGAATAGCACCAGCGTGACGCAAAGCAGCGCGATCACCGCCAGCGCCAAAATCGTTTTTTTCATGATGTACCTCCCGGGATTATCCGTCTTTCAGTTTTTGTTTCAGGCGCAGCCAGAAGAGGCCGCCGGAGAGCAGAGCAATGACGAGGGTGTAGCCCGCCAGATGGATCAATCCGCCGTCTTTCGTCATGGAAACGGTCGAGAACTCATAGCAAGTAACGGGACTGAGCGCCCAGAACGCAAAGCGATACCGCTCGGGGATGGCAGTTCCGACGATCCCGACGAAGGTATTTGCCGTGATGGCAAAGGCGAAGGCGGAGGCCGCGCAGATGTACTGATTGGCTGTCAAGGCGGAAACGCCGTAGGCGAAGAGGGCGAACATCCCGGTGGAGACGGCGTAGACGCCGATCCGTATCAGGTAGGCGATGCGGACGGGCAATTGATTGTAGAAATAGTATGCGTAGTACCATGAGTATTCGTAGGATACGGGGCCGGGCAGGACCAGGACGACATAAAGGTGAAAGGCCGCCGCGCTGAGCAGAAAGACAAGGACGCCGGAGACGAAGGCAGCGGCCAGCCCGCCGAGGGTATCGCGGAGGGGCGTGCCGCGGAGCAGCGGAAGCTGCCACGCGGCGCCCTTGTGCAGGGTATGGCGGAGCCAGGCGATGGGCAGAGCCGCGGCGACAGGCAGGAAAAACGTGGCGCCTGTGCCGCCGATGGCAAACGTCGCATCGAAGAGATAGGCTGGATATACGGGGCTACCTGTTTCTGCGCCAAGGATCATGGTCAGGCTGAGTAACCCCGCGGCGATGTAGGTCGCCGGACTGACGATGAGTTTTTTCAGATAGTAGAGAAACATGATCGCTTCATCCCTTTTTTACAGCGTGTCTTGTATGCTGATCGCGTCAGGAACGAGTTCGTTCTCATTCATGCAGGTCATCCCGCGTCAGGAGCGAGTCGATCTCGTCCAGGAAGCTCATCCCCTCCACGATCTCCAGCAGCTCTTCCACGGTCAGCCGCTCCGGCCCGGTGGAGATCAGCGAATAGGGCGTGCGGTCGAGCCGCCAGAGAAGCTGGGAGGTCCAGTTGTCCTCGCAGCAGTGGATCGGGGTCCCGTTCACCTCCCGCTCCGTCTGTTCATAGGGCTTGGCCTGGCGCTCCCAGTCCGCTTTGAACTGGTCGTTATCTCCGTTAACGGTCAGGTTCAGCACCGTAGGGTTAGATTCGCCATCCTTCCGCCACTGGAAGTCGCACTCGCCGCTTTTGTATCTGAAGCCGTAGGACAGCGCGTAACCCTGGGGCAGCGAGCCCGGGAAGAGGATCCGGCTCAGCTTGATGATCGGCTTCGGCTCCGTTTCCGGCGCGGGGATCTCTTCGATCACAAGGTAATCGGCGGGGTCGCCGACGGGCCGGATGCTCTCTAAGATCTCCGTCTGCCGGGCGTCGGGCATGGAATAATTGACCTCCATCGAAAAGATGTAGAGGCCGTCCGACCAGTAGAGCTTCTGCAGGCCGGGATGGGCGGCGTAGACGCCGTTCTCCTCCTTCTCGGAGGGCTCCACCACGATCCGCTGGACCGTACAGCCGCCCAGCTCCGTCTGCGAGACGGAATAGCTTGCGTCAAATCCTGTGAGCAAGGTGTCTTGGAATTCTCCAACCGTATCATAGGACCACGCGGTTTGTTCGAATTTCACATATTCTCCGTCCGCGTTTTGCCACTGCAGAAGCACGCCGTTATCGAAGCTGACGGCACTCCCTTCCGTTTTCTGCAGCGGGATGGGGTCCCACTGCTCCGCGGGAAGCATCGGCACGTAAAACGTCTCGATCTCGGAGGGCGCCTCCGGCAGCATTCGGACCTTCAGGTATATGTCTATGGCGCTTTCGCTGACGTCGGCGGGCTTGCCCTCCTCCACAAAGATCCTGGAAACAAAGGATTGCCTCGTCTCCACGCCGAAGAGCGCGTTGTAGATCGCCGGGGCCGCGTAGGCCGTAAGGGACAGCAGGGCGATCAGCGCCGCCGCCAGCAGGACCCGGGTCGAGACCCGGCGCCGATGGGTGACGAGACGCTCGCTGTGGTCCAGGTCCTGTTCGGCTGCCGCCCCGATGGCGGAGATCAGATCCAGATTCGTCATGGCAGCCAGCCCTCCTTTCGCAGATATTCTTTCAGCTTTTTCCTGGTGCGGGACAGCAGGTTCAGCACGGCGCTCTCCCGCATGGCGTAACGTACCGCGATATCCTTTGTGCTCTCAAAGAAGAAATACCGCCGCAGAAAAACGTCCCTTTGGGTCTTCGTGCAGCCGGAGAGGAATTTGCGGATCGTGTCCTCCAGCGCCTTTCCCTCCGCCTGCTCCTGGGGCGAGGGCGTATCGCCGGCCACCTCGGAGAGCTCCTCCAGGGCCAGGGTCAGGCCCGAGCCGCGCTTTTCGGCGGTATTTTTTCGCCAGCGGTCGATGGCGAGATTTCGGGTGAGCTTCGCGAAAAACGGGCGGAGCGTCATCGGCTTCTCCGGCGGGATGGCGTTCCAGGCGCGGAGCCAGGTGTCGTCCAGCGTTTCCTGGGCGTCCTCATGATTGGCGAGCACCCGCCAGGCAATGTCATAGCAGTAGGCCCCGTACTTCTTTTCCGATTCCGCAATGGCCGCTTCCTCCCGCGCCCAAAACAGGGTCACGATCTGTCTGTCTTCCATCCGCTCACCTCCGAAAACCCCTCTGATTATTATCACGCAAAACGGGGAACCGTTCTATCGCGTGATACGAATATTTTTCATTAAATCATACCACAACACCGGGGCGGATGCAAACCCGTCCCCGGTGACGCGATAAGCGAATCAATTTTAATAGCGGGCTGATAGCCCGCGCTGCATTCCATACTGCATTGGGTAATTGTAATACTGAACTCCCATAGAAACCTTTAATCTGTTTCGGCAGGAATTGTGTCATACTTCGTTGTCGTCCTTGCCGGGCGTCAAGCCCGCCTGCGTCCTCCGCCTCGTCTGACGCAATTCCTGCACGGAACATTTTTCAATCTTTCTATGGGAGTTCAGTATAAAGCAAAAGCGGCTCTGCCGCTCGTTTTGAATCGGGGAGCCGTATTTTACTGTCTTTTTCTTTGCTCCGGGCAAATACCCGTGTTTACAAATCGTATATTGCAGCTTTGATATTGCATATATTCCTTGCTTTTCGCCGCTTCTTGCTGTATAATTATTCTGCAAACAGGCTGAACCCTCCGGTTTGCGGAAATCACGAACCCTCAGAAAAGGAGGCATCGCGATGAATTACAACTGTTCAAGCTGCGGCAGACCGCTCCACGGAGCGGCGCGTTTCTGCCCAAACTGCGGCGCGCCTGTGACCGCTCCCGGCGCGGCCGCGACTCAGACGCCGGTCCGGGGGCCCGATCGGCAGCCCGTCCGGCGGCAGTCTTATCGGCCCGAACAGCCGCCGGTTCAAGCGTCGGCACAGCAGCCCTATCAGCAGGCGCCTTATCAACAGCCGGGTCAGCAGCCCTATCGGCAGGCGTCCTATCAGCAGCCGGGTCAGCAGCCCTATCGGCAGGTTCCCTATCAACAACCGGGTCAGCAGCCCTATCGGCAGCCCCCGAATCAACAGCCGGGTCAGCAGCCCTATCGGCAGCCCCCGAATCAGCAGCAATACCGGCAAGCCCCGCGGCAGCAAAGCCAGCCGCTTCCAACGCGGCAGGGGCAGCCGGTTCGGCAGCCCGCTCCGCCGCAGCCGCCCCGCCAATCGCAGCCCCGGCAGACCGCGCCGCAGCCGCCCCGCCAATCGCAGCCCCGGCAGACCGCTCCGCCGCAGCCGCCCCGCCAATCGCAGCCCCGGCAGACCGCGCCGCAGCCGAAAAAGAAGGGCAAGGGCGGCCTTGTCGCCGCAATCCTGGCAGGCGTCCTGGTAATCGGCCTCGGCGTGACGGCCTTCTTCGGCTTCCGGGAGGGGGGCTTCCTGCGAGGCGGGAAGGATCCCCAGTCCCAGGGCGGTTCCCCCGGCGGCTCCCAGGGCGGGGCCCAGGCCGGGACCCAGAGCGGCACCAACACGGAAGCCCTGCTGAACTACGCCAAGCGCCTGGAGGAGATGGGCAACCCCGAGGCTGCCGCCGCCATCTACGAAAAGCTGCGGCTGGCCGGTCAGTCGGACATGCAGCAGGCGGCGGAGCAGTACCGGGACGACCCGGAGCGCCTCATGCTGGACGCCCTCCGGGACGAGGATCTCTACCGCGTCCTGAGCGGGGAGACGAAGGAACCGGAGCTGCCGTTCAGCGACGTGGAGCCTGGCAAGTACTACTATGAGTCCGCCCTTTGGGCCCAGAAAAACCGCATTGTCTTCGGCGACGCCTTCCTGCCCAAGCAAGCCGTCACACGGGGCGACGCCCTGCTCTTCCTCTGGCGGGCCAAGGGCCGGCCCGTCCCCGGGACCACCTACTGCCCCTACGAGGATGTGGAGAAGTTCGGCATCGGCTACGACGCCGTCCTCTGGGCCCTGGGCGAGGAACTCATCACCCCCCAGGCCGACGGCCTGCTCCACCTGGATGAGCCTGCCAACCGGGCCATGGCGGTCACCTTCCTCTACGCGGCCGAGGGCAGGCCCGAGACGGCCTGGTCCCAGGTCTTTGACGACGTGAAGGAGAGCTCCTACTACGCCCTGCCTGCGATCTGGGCGGCGGAGAAGGGCGCGGTGAGCCAGGGCAGCTTCCGGCCCAAGGACAGCTGCACCCGGGCGGAGTACCTCACCATGCTTCTGCGGCTCTACGGTTGAGAAAGGAGGAATGACCCATGAAACGAGTGATCTGTCTCCTCTGCGCCCTGCTTCTGCTGGGCGCCGTGACCCTGCCCGTCCACGCCGAGGACCAGGGCAAGCCCAAGCTGGTGGACTGGTTCATAATCCGGGATAATAGTCGGGACGAAAAATTCGCCGACAGGGAATACAACATGGGCCGGGAGCTGACGGAGGAGGAATTCAACCCCAACGCCACCGCTCCCCCGCCCCCGGACGCCCGGGAGGCGACGCCGGAGGAGAAGGCGGCCTACGAGGAATACCTGCGGCAGCAGGAGGAATATGCCCGGGAAAGCAATCTGGCGGAAAAGGACGTCCGGGATTCCATAATGAACACGGTCTTCCGCGACAATCCGGACCAGGTCCGGATCCCGGAGAACAGCTTCGAGGGGGACTACGCGGAGTACAAAAACAAGGACGGCTCCGTGACCCGGGTCTACGACGACGGCAGCGTCTCCACGAAGTACGCCGACGGCAGCGCCGAGGGCTTTGACACCTGGGGCAACCACTACACCGCGGACAAGGACGGGAAGGAGACTGTGGAGCTGACGGACGGCAACACCCTGATCGACAACGGCAGCGGCTACTACGAGTGGCACGGCCGGGACGGCTCGGTCTTTACCCCCCACGAGGATGGGACCTACAGCTGGAAAAACGCCTCCGGCATCGTCATCGACTACGACGCCGACGGGGAGCGCACCGCCATCGGCTTCGAGCACGGCGAGAAGCTGAGTCTGGACAACGGCATGTTCCCCCAGGGCGACGGCGAGCTCACGGGCCCCAACGGGGCCTCCATCACCTGGCACAACGGCTCCACCTACTTAGGAGACAGCTGCTACAGCTTCCGGATCGTCGGAGAGGACGGCAGAAGCGGCCAGGCGAAGTACGATCCCAGCCACGATTTCCGCATCGACGAGGAAGCGACCCGGGAGAAGAAGCTGGAAACCAACGGAGAATACAAGGATTACATCATGACCAGTGATACCAAGGTGGAGATCTCCGGTTTCGACGGCACCGCCTGGGATATCACCGTCAACAACACCCGGAACGAGGTGTGCTCGGTCCTCTTTGAGGACGAGGACGGCGGCGTCTACACGGACCGATATTTAGGCGACGGCTTCTTTCAGAAGAGCTATGTCAGCGCCGACGGGGAGGAACGCTACAGCGTCTCCCTGGACGGCAACGGGCTCAACGCCTTCTACAAGGACGAGACCGGCGAGCACAAGCTGATCCAGACGAGCCTGGACGAGAACGGCAACGTGGTGCTGACCTACGAGGACGGCGGTAAATTCGTGATCAACGACGAGGCCGGGACCGCAGACTACACCGGCCCCGGCGGCAAGACCATCCACGTCACCACCGACGAGGACGGCAGCGAGCGGGTGGATTTCTCCGACCCGGAGACCGGTATCCGTTTTACGTCGGTCAACGGCGTGATCACCCAGGGCACCGGCCCGATCGGCGGCGGCTTCCGCCTCGACGTCAAGGACGGAGAGATGGAGATCATCACCCCCAAGGGAGAAAAGGTCAAGGTCACGGAATACTCCGACGGCTCCCTCGCGGCGACCCTGGCCGACGGAACCGAGCTGACCAAGGACCCGGACGGCAACTGGCTCCGGGACGGCAAGCCCTTAGACGAGGAGGCGGAGACGGAGCCCCCGGACACGGAGCTCACGGAGGACACCACCGAGGCGGTGACCACCGAGCCGCCCAACGAGGATTGGCGCCTGACGCCCAAGGAGGTGGCGGGCACCTACCACATGGGCTGCTCGGGAATCCGGACCGAGTACGTAGAGTTCGAGTCGGTGATGGTGACGCAGCAGGTGGTGGTGGACGACCTCGAAGCGACCATGATCGTCCGGGCCGTCTCCGACGACCGGGTCTCCATCGAGATCTCCGGCGATATCGCCTACAGCGGCGAATTCCGCATGAACTCCACCGGCAGCGTGGAGACCGGGGACGAAGGCGTCTCCATCATGTTCCTGCGCCTCGACGACATCAGCGCCTCCGTGTTCTGGGACGTGGGCGATCTCTACGCCGGCTTCGTCGGAATCAAAGATCCATCCTGATTTTCGCCGGTTCTTCGCTGCAGACTGGGATAAAAAAGACATGGTTTACTTTTTTCAAATTATCTGCTACAATAGTCTGAGATGTGAAATCGCAACTCCGGAATTGAAAGGCAGGGTTTTCCATGAAAGAACTGAAAATACGGGATCGTTCTGAGCCATATCGGGACAAGCCGCTGGTCGCACTTCTGAAATTCGTTCCTCTGTTCGTATTTGCCGGATTGGTCTTGTTTTTGAAGTTCGACCTTCTGCTGGCCGCGCCGATCGCAACCTTCGCCGCGATCCTCGTCTATATGCTGACCACCAAAATCTCATTCGAAGGCGCGTTCGAATCCGGCATGGTGGCCACCAAAAAGATCATTCTGATCTTCTTTATCCTGATGTTCGCCACCACGGTGGCGGAGTGCTTCATGCGGACGGGCGTCGGCGCCTCCATGATCAAGATTGCCCTGCTGCTCGGCATCACGGGCCGAAGCGTCGCCGCCGTATCCATGCTGGTCACCTGTATCATCTCCTTTGCCACCGGCTCCTCCTGGGGCACCTTCGCGGCCTGCGCGCCGATCTTCCTCTGGCTGAGCCACATCGTCGGCGGCAACCAGATCCTGACCGTCGGCGCCATCGCCGGCGGCGCCTGCTTCGGCGACAACATCGGCATGATCTCCGACGTCACCT
>CAMUYE010000023.1 GCA_947164825.1 uncultured Clostridia bacterium | reverse complement strand
CGTGCCCGCATCCGGAAGGATGCAGAATGGCCTCGATCCGCTTCCGGACCGGCGCTGAGCCGAAGCCCATCGGAAAGGCCCAAACCCTGCGGCTCGGTACAGAGGCCCGCAGCAGAGCGCCGACGTAGGCATTCCGAGCGTCTGAATCATAACCACGGACCGCCTGCTCGTCACAGGCCAGCTCCAGGTCCCGGCAATACAGGAAAAAGGCGATCCAGACCAGGGGCTGGAACCAGTAGACGGCGGTCAGCAGAAAGGCTCCCAGCTTCCGCCAGGGGTCGCCGTGGCGCAGATGAGCCTCCTCGTGGGCTGCGATCCAGGGAATATCCCGCTCCTCCGCCCCGGAGGGCAAATAGATCCGGGGACGGAACAGGCCCAGCACAAAAGGACTCTCCACCCAGTCGCAGAGCCAGAGCCGATTTCCCACAGCACAGGTTCCGGGCAACGACACGCTATTTGTAGCGGCGCACATTGTGCGCCACGGAATCGCCTCCCGCATCCTGCGTTTCAGCCGCAGATACCGACCCAGGGCAAAGAGCAGCAGTGCCGTCAGCCCGGCGATCCAGATAATAAGCGCCCAATCGATTTGGACAGCAGTTGAAGCGGAAACCGCAGCACCGGAGGAAATCCCCTCGGTCTGTGAAATCGTTGCTGCTTGAACCTGTGACAGCGTGGCTGCGCCTATGTCGGCGAAAAGCCGGGATGGCTGCAGGCTGAATCGGCTGCGCAGGGCAAAGGGCAGGGCCAGACGAAGCCAAACAGCAGTCCATAGGAAACAGGTGTACCGCTTCGGTATTCTATGCAACAAGAACCTCAGCAAAAGGACAGCCAGAATCAGCACGCCGCCCCGTAGGCTGCTGTGAAGCAAAAACTGAATCGTCGTACTCATAACTCCGCCTCATCCCGATCCAGCAGCGCCTGCAGCTGGGTACGTTCCTCCTCCGTCAGTCGTCCGCCGCCTGTGAAAGCCGCCAAAAAGGCCGGCAGGGAGCCTCCGAAGGTGGAGGCCACGTACTGCCTGCTGTGGCGGGTGTAGAACTCCTCCCGGGACAGCTTCGCGGTGACAGTACCGCCGTTGTTTTGAAAAAGCCCTTTGTCACAGAGCCGCTTCAAAACCGTGTGTGTCGTGGTTCGCTTCCACTGAAAGCGCTCCGCGCAGAGCTTCACCAGCTCCGAGGAACTGACCGGCACTCGTTCCCAGATCAGATCCGCGAATCTGGCTTCGATAATCCCCAACTGTAAATCAGACATACTGCATTCTCCTTTTGGACTACAGTTAGTAGTCTTATATAGAGAGACTACCATAAGTAGTCTCGTTTGTCAAGAAAAAACGCCCGTTTCTTTTGAAACGAAGCGTTTTCTCTTCTTTTTTCGAATAAAGCTGACGGGATCATCTCCCGAACTGACATTGCGGGTAACGACAGGTCTCGCAGCCCAGGCAGAGGCCGCCCTCGCCCAGGGCAATGAAATCCGCCTTTGTCAGCTCCACCCCGGCGGCGATCCTCGGCAAAATCAGGTCGAAGACCGTGGCCTTGGCGTACATGACGCAGCCGGGCAGGCCCAGGATCGGGGTACCGTCGTCGAAGTAACCCACCAGCAGCATGGCCCCCGGCAGGACCGGGGCCCCGTAGGTCACGATCCGGGCTCCGCTGGCCTTGATGGCGCCGGGGGTATTGTCGTCCGGGTCCACGCTCATGCCGCCGGTGCAGAGGATCAGATCGGGCCCGACGGCCCGGGCGGCTTCGATGGCCGCCAGCACCGCGGCGGGCTCGTCGCCGGGGAGGCTGTGATGGACGAGCTCGATGCCGAAGGCCGCCAGCTTTTCGATCAGGACCGGGGTAAAGGCGTCCCGGATCAGGCCCTTGGCCAGCTCGCTGCCCGTGGTGACCACGGCGGCGGTTTTGAGCTTGAAGGGCAGCAGCTCCAGCAGGGGGCTCTCCCCTGCCGCGGCTTCCGCGGCCGCCAGCTTCTCCTCCCGGATCACCAGGGGGATGACCCGGGTGCCGCAGAGCTTGTCCCCAGCCCGGACGGCGGTATTGCCCCGGCGGGTGGCGATCATCAGCTCGTCGATGGCGTTGACGGCGTTGAGCCGGGCCGTATCCACCCGGAAGAGGCCGTCGCGCTCCGCCCGGAGCTCGATCTTGCCCTCCCGGACCTGGGACTCCGCCATGCCGGGACCCCTGCAGAGCCGGACCAGCCGGGCCGCGGCGTCGTTCTCGTGGAGCATGCCGGGCTCCAGCTCCCAGACGTAGAGATTTTCCTTGCCCATGGACAGCAGCACCGGAATGTCCGCCTCCGTGACGATATGGCCCTTGCGGAAGCGGGCCCCTTTGTATTCCCCGGGGATGATCTGGGTCAGGTCGTGGCAGAGGACTTGGCCGACGGCCTCGGCGGTTGGTATTTGTTTCATAAATGCCTCCTTTGGGGCAAACGCAAAATGCAAGATGCAAAAAGCAAAATTCGGATTTGTCGAGCTCCTCCGTAGGGGCCGATGCCCACATCGGCCCTTCCTGTCGAACGGGGCAAGGGCCGATGTGGGCATCGGCCCCTACGGATATACAAATCCCGATCTACAAAGCAGCGATCTCAATTTTATCGCCGGGCTTTACGGCGCCGTCCTTCAGCACCACGGCAAAGATGCCGTCGGTGGGCATGACGCAGCGGCCGGCGCTTTGTTTGATAGCGCAGTCGTTGTGACACTCCTTGCCGATCTGGGTCACGGCCAGCAGGGCCGTCCCGGCCCGGAGGACCGTGCCCACGGGGAGGGTCTTCAGCTCCAGGCCCCGGGTCAGCAGATTCTCCGCGAAGGCCCCCGGGGGCAGCTCGAAACCCAGGCCCCGCATCCGGTCCACGGATTCCTCTGCCAGCAGGCTCACCTGCCGGTGCCAGTTCCCTGCGTGGGCGTCCCCGAGGATGCCGAAGCCGACCCGGAGCTCAACGGACGGCACTTGCCGTTTCTGCACGCCCTTGCGATCCGATACGCAGGTCGCGATAATGGTTCCCATGCTTTTCTCCTCCAAGCCCTGATCCTTGATCCCTAATCCCTGGTTGCTGTCCACGTGCCGGACTTCCCGCCGGTTTTTTCCAGCAGGCGGACGCCGGTAATCACCATGTCCTTCTGCAGGGCCTTGCACATGTCGTAGATGGTCAGCGCAGCGGCGGAGGCGGCGGTCAGGGCCTCCATCTCCACCCCGGTGGGGCCGGTGCAGCGGACCGTGGCGGTGATATGGACGGCGTTTGTGCGCAGCTCGAAGGCGACGTCCGCCCCGGTCAGGGGCAGAGGGTGGCAGAGGGGAATCAGCTCCCAGCAGTGTTTGGCGGCCTGGATACCCGCCACCTGGGCCACGGCCAGGACGTCTCCCTTCTTGACGCCGCCGCTCCGGATGGCCTCGACGGTCTCCGGCGCGCAGAGGACTGTGGCCTCGGCGGTCGCGGTGCGATGGGTGGCGGGCTTTTCCGTCACGTCCACCATGACGGCCCGGCCCTGGGCGTTGAGATGCGTAAAGTCCATGTCGTTATCCTCCAATTTCGTTCATAGAACGGGCGCTCTCGCTGGGTCGGGCGTCGGACAGGTTGTGGCGGGCGGGCTTCTTCTGGATCGCTGACAGGATGGCTTCCCGCAAAGCGTCCCCGCGGAGGCCGCGGAGGAGATATTCCTCCGACGAATGGAGGCAGGGTTTGAGCTTGCCGTCGGCGGTCAGGCGGACGCGGCTGCAGCGCTCGCAGAAGCAGGCGCTCATGGGGGCGATCAGGCCCACGGTCCCGCGCCAGCCGGGAGCGCTGTAGTATTTTGCAACGCTGTTCTCATCTTGCATTTTGCATTTTGCATTTTGCACTCTTTTGAGCTCGGGCACGGCCTCCAGGACCCGGCTCGCCGGGAGGAAGGACAGGGTCGCGGCAGGGCCCAGGGGCATCCGCTCAATGAAACGAACGGACCAGGGGCGGTCCTTTGCCAGCAGGGCCAGGTCCCGGAGCTCGTCCTCGTTGATCCCCGCAAGTAAAACCGCGTTGAGATGCAGATCGTGGAAGCCCGCCGCCTCGGCGGCGGCGATACCGTCCAGCACCCGGTTCAGCTCCCCGCCCCGGGTCAGGGTCCGGAACCGGTCCGGGCGAAGGCTGTCCAGGCTGATATTCAGCCTGTCCAAGCCTGCTTCTCTGAGAGAAGCGGCGAACTCCGGGAGCAGGATCCCGTTTGTGGTCATGCACAGATCTTCCAGGCCGACGGATTTCAGGGCCGCAAGCCGCTCTGTCAGGGAGACGATTCCCCGGCGGACCAGGGGCTCGCCCCCGGTGAGCCGTATTTTTTTGACGCCCAGCTCCACGAAGGCTGCGGCCAGCTCCGCCAGTTCCTCCAGGGAGCAGATCTCGCTGTGATCCCGCTTGCAGACCCCCTCCGGGGGCATGCAGTAGCTGCAGCGCCGGTTGCAGAGATCGGTCACAGAGAGACGCAGATAATCGATTGTGCGTCCGTAGGCGTCAGTCATAGGTTTTTCTCCATAAATTCGGATTTGTTGCACTGCCTTCCCCCTCGGGGGAAGGCTTTACGAGGGCTCGACAAATCCCGATTGCGTTTTCTCACTCCGTCAGAAGCAGGAAGTCCTCCGGGGCGGCATAGACGGTCACGGGAGCGCCCGGGGCAAGCGCGGGCAGGTTTTGATCGCGCTCCATGCGGAGCAGCCCGGGGCCGGGAGTGCGGAGCGTCACGATCTCCGAAAAGACGTTATCGATGACCCGGTCCACGGTACAGTCCAGGCTGAGCGTGCCGGGGCGTGCTGCCGGATCCGCGGAGGCAGGGGGCATCGCATCGGGGCCGGGACTAACGGAGGATAGGCCGGGACGGAGGCTCCGGGCCCGGACGCCCACGTGGGTCAGGCCGGTGGGAAGGGATGCGGCTGAGAGCGCTTCCGCCGGAAGGGACCAGGCCCATGCTTCGCAGAACAGGCTTCCGTCGGGCCGCAGCGTCACGGGGGACAGGTTTTCGCAGCCCGAGAGCAGGGCCGCGCCGAAGCTGCCGGGGGCGGTCATCATCTCCGCCGTGGAGCAGAGGGGCGCGGAGCGGCCCCGGTCCAGAACGCAGACCGTCTTTACCAGGCGGCAGACCTCGTCCCGGCTGTGGGTGACCAGGATCGCGTCGCCGCCGTAGTCCTCCAGGGTCCGGGCCAGCTCCAATTCGAGCTGCCATTTCAGGTAGTCGTCCAGGGCGGAGAAGGGCTCGTCCAGGAGGATGGCCTCGGGCTCCGCAGCCAGGGTCCGGGCCAGGGCGGCCCGCTGGCGCTCGCCGCCGGAGAGCGTGGCGGGGAGCGCGTCGGCAAAATCAGCCAGGCGAAAGCGTTCCAGCCAAGCCAGGGCAGCAGTCCGGCGTTCCCGCCGGGGCAGGGACAGGAGCCCCAGCTCTACGTTTCGTGCCACGGTCATGTGGGGGATCAGGGCGCAGCTCTGGAACAGATAGCCCACCCGCCGCTTCTGGGGCGGCAGGTCGATTTTTTGCTCACTGTCAAAGAGGGTGCGGCCGTTCAGGACGATGCGCCCCCGATCCGGCCTCATCAGACCCGCGATACAGCGCAGGGTCACGCTCTTGCCGCTGCCCGACGCACCAAGCAGCGCAAGCAGACCGCCGGAGCTTTCAAATTGAACGTGCAGGCGGAAGTCGCCCAGTTTCTTCTCTATGTCAATGGAAAGGGACATGGGGACCTCCTTTTGCTGGAAGGAATTAGTAATAGGTAATAAGTAATAAGTAATAGGTGTCGAAACGGATACTTATTACTTATTCCTTATTACTTGTTACTTTTTTGCGCCGTTCCAGCAGATTCACAGTAATCAAAACGATAGCGGAAATCGTGATGTTGATGCAGATCCAGAACAGGAGGGCTCGCTGCCCTTCGGGGGTGCCGCCCTGGTTCTGCCAGAGGAAGGCCACCTGGGTGGCGACGGTGGCGGTCTTGCCGGGGATGAAGCCCACAATCATGGAGGTCGCGCCGTACTCGCCCAGAGCCCGGGCGAAGGCCAGGACCACGCCCGCCAGAATCCCCTTGCGGCAGGCGGGCAGCCGGATGGTCCAGAAGACCCGGGTGTTGGACAGGCCGAGGGTCCGGCCCGCAGCGGCCAGGTCCTCGTCAAAGCTCTCGAAGGCTCCCCGGGCAGTGCGGTACATCAGGGGAAAGACCACCACCGACACGGCCAGGACCGCCGACCACCACTGCATCAGCAGCTTGACGCCGAATTCGCGCAGCACAAAGCTGCCAAGGACCCGATTGGGTCCCAGCAGCAGGATCAGCAGATAGCCCACCACCGTGGGCGGCAGGACCAGCGGCAGGGTCAGGGCCACGTCAAGGACCCCCTTCACAAGGCGGGGGGCCCGGGAGGCGTAGTAGGCGGCGGCGACGCCCAGAAAGAAGACCAGCACCGCCGAAATGGCCGCGATCCGCAGGGAGTTCCAGAGGGGAAACAGGTCCATCGCAATTCCTTCCCGGTTCCTGATCGGAACCCTGTGGGATTTGCCCTCGGCAAATTGTCCGCCCATGGCGGACCGGGCGCTCGAAGAGCGACCCTATGGCGTGAGGGGCGTGAAGCCCACGGAGGAGAAGAGCTCTCCGGCTTCGGCGGTCTGGAGGTAGGCCAGGAAGGCCTTGGCGGTCTCGGCGTTCTTCGCGTTCTTCAGCACGGCGGCGGGGTAGATGACCTGGCCGCACATGGCCTCGGAGGCGGTGTCCGCCACCGTCAGGCCGGCGCTGCAGGCGTCGGTCTGGTAGATGATGCCGCAGTCCACCAGCCCCTCAGAGACCTGGGTGGTGACGGCTTTGACGTTCTCCCCGTAGGTCAGGACCCCGGCGTCGGCCAGGGCGGCCTCGTTCAGGCTGAAGCTGTCGAAGATCTTCCGGGTGTACTGGCCCACCGGCACGCCCTCGCCGCCTATAGCCAGGAGAACGGTCCCGTCCCGGAGGCCCTTTACCAGGTCGTCAAAGGAGTGGATCCCCTTGGGGTTCCCTTCCGGAACGGCCAGGGCGACCTTGTTTTCCAGCAGATTCAGCCGGGTCTCGGAGTCGATGAAGTCCTGCTTGTTGGGGTTCTTCTCCTCGTTCTGGGTGAGGTCCAGGGCGTCCATCTGCTTGGGCGCCGCGGAGATGAAGAGATCGCAGTCGGCTCCGGCAGCGATCTGATCCATGAGCTTGCCGGAGGACTCGAAGTTGAAGACAAGCTTGACGCCGGGGTGGGCGGCTTCGTAGCGGGCTCCGAGCTCGGTCAGGGTCTCGGTCATGGAAGCGGCGGCGAAGACGACGATTTCCCCGGTGGGCTCGTCCTTCCGGCAGCCCGCGAAGCAGGCGCAGAGCAGGACGGCGGCAAGCAGGATCGTAAAGATGCGTTTCATGGCACAAGCTCCTTTCGCATGTCTGTCATGCTCCTTTTCCATTTACGATCGCGAAAAGGACTCCGCCTCTATTATACCGGTCGAAGGCGCAATTCGCAAGCTCGAAAAGGCCGTATTGCCGAATATTTATCCGGCGATGCGGAATCCCTCTTGCAATCTGCGGAAAAACCTGTTATGATTGGAAAAACGTACGGATCCAGACGCCGCGAGGCTCTCGTCCGCGCCGGAGTATCAGAGCGGCTTTGAACCCTGAACCGGCGGGCCGATGAAGGCATCGGCCCCTACGGGCTTTTTGGTCAGACGGCGCGAGGCTTATGGGCGAAAGCCCCTCTGCCGCGATCCCGGTTCCACTGTTTGCACCTTTGTTTCAGTTTGGAGGATAGAATGGAAGTCAAAGACTGGATCCCCGCCGAGAAGGAGAGCTTCACCACGCCGGGAGGCGCCTTCCGTCCCCCCACAGGGGGCAGCGGGAAATCCTATGAGTTTTACCGGCAGCAGCCCGAACGGGCGGAGCGCGGCCCCGCCGCACCCCGGGACGGCTCTCCCTTTGCCCGGGGGGCCGGAGCTGCCCAGCCCTGGTACGCGGGGCTCTCGGGCGAAGCCCAGGCCGCCCCCACGGTGATCCAGAGCCACGACGGAGAGACGCAGAACGCCGTTCCCCTCCAGCCCCGGTACGACGCCGTCCCGCTCCAGCCCCAGCACAGCGCAGACCCCCTCCAGCCTCCCTACAGCGCCGTCCCCCTTCAGCCCCAGAGCTCCGGCGGGCCCCAGGTCTATACGATCCAGCTTCCGCCCCAGCCCCGTCAACCCGCGCCGAAGCGGCGGAGCCTCTGGTGGGTGCCGATGCTGCTGATCGCCGCCCTGCTTGCGGGACTCTTCCTGGGCATCCTGGTCTATCCCCTGCTGACGGGCGTCACGGAGCCCGCCGTGACCCAGGCCCTCCCCCGGGAGGACGGCGAAACCGCCGCCGCCCGGGTCTACCGGGAGAACGCGGATTCCGTGGTCAGCGTGATCGCCGTCCTGGAGAACGACCCCGCGGCCAGCTCCGTCGCTGCCATGGCCGGCACCGGCTTTTTGATCTCCGACGACGGCTTTTTGCTGACCAACGCCCATGTGGTTCAGGACGCGGTTCGGATCACCGTAACCCTCCGGGACGGCCGGGAGTTCCCGGCCCGGCTCGCAGCCGCGGAGACCGAGGCCAGCGACCTGGCTCTGTTGAAGATCGAGGCCCGGGATCTGCGGCCCGTCACCCTGGGTAACTCCGACGCCGCGTCGGTGGGCGACCAGATCTTTACCATCGGCAATCCCTTCGGCGATCTGAGCTTTTCCCTGACCGCAGGCTACCTCAGCGCCAAGCCCCGTCGGATCAATCTTGGCTCCGTGACTCTGAACCTGCTCCAGACCAACGCCGCCTTCAACGTGGGCAACTCCGGCGGCCCGCTCTTCGACGCCGAAGGAAGGGTGATCGGCGTGGTCACCGCCAAGCTCTCGGTCTCCGACAACGCTTCCGCCGCGGAGGGCCTGGGGCTGGCCCTGCCCATCAACGACGTGATGACCTTCGTCGAGCCCTGGCTGGCCGCGGAGGAGAACGGGTAAACGCATAAAAAGCCGCCTTTGAAATGGAGGCGGCTTCTTTATGCGTTTATCCGAAAAATGAGACTCCCAGTTAAAAGCTGGGCGTAAAGTTGACCACGACGCCCTTCTTGGCCAGCTCGCCGCCGTCGTGGACGTTGGTGTTGTAGACGTTGACCTGGACCAGAGCGGGACAGGTGAGGAGAACGCTGATGTCCCCGATGTTGTTGTAATCGGCGTTGACGTAGCGGAGCTGCTGCAGATCGCTCAGGCCGCTCAGATCCTCCAGGAAGTTGTGGGCCGCGCTGAAGCTCTCCAGCGGGCAGTCCTTCTGGAAGGCGGGAACCGTGACTACGTCGTTGTAGTCGATGTTGACCTCCCGGATGCCGGGGCAGCCGGAGAGGAAGTCCACCTCGGTGAGCTTGTTCTCGGTGATCAGCAGGGTCTCCAACTTGGTGCAGGGGGTCAAGGGGGTGGTGTCTGTGAGCAGATTGTTGGAGGCGTTGAGCCAGACCAGCTCTTTCAGCGCGCTGACGGCGGTCAGAGCGGTCAGGCGGTTATGGGAGACGTTCAGCCGCTCCAATGACACGCAGTTGGAAAGACCGCTCACGTTCTCCAGGGCGTTGTAGGACAGATCCAGGACGCGCAGGGATTTCAGACCCCGCAGGATCGGGAAGCTGGTCAGGGCGTTGTGACCCAGATAGAGCTCATCCAGACTCGCCAGATCGACCAGCGGGAGGAGAGAATTGATGGAGTTCTCCGACAGATCCAGGATCCGCAGCCCGTTCATCTCGGAGAGCGGGGACAGATTGGACAAGCCGCAGTTTGCCAGGATCAGCACCTCGAGCTTCGGGCAGCGGCTGATATGTTCCAGGGTCTCCACGCTGACCGCGCAGTTTTCCAGCTCCAGATAGCGCAGTTCCGGCATGGACTCCAGGAAGCTGTAGTCCAGCTCGCCCATATCGAAGGCGACGAGCTTGTTCATGCCGGTGTAGAGCCGCAGATCCTCCGTGGAGACAAGGCCCTCGGGCAGCGTCAGCTCCTCGATGGACCAGAGCTCGTCCGTCCGCAGGGTGCGGCCCTCCCGGTGCAGCAGCTCCTGGGTGGCGGCTTCCAGGGCTTCATCGTGGAAGCTCACGTCCTCGATGACGCCCGCCACGGTGAAAGCGGCGTAGGTCTCGGAGCTGACCAGGCCGTCCTTGCTCACGGTCACGGCGCGCAGCTCCGTCACGCCGCCGGGAAGTGTGATCGGGCCGCCGTAGGCGTCCTCCGAGGCAGTGGGATAGCTGCCGTCCGTGGTGCAGTAGCAGGCCGCCTCCGCGTCCTCCCACTGCAGATCCACCGTGATATACTCGCTGTACCAGCCGCCCTCCGGACTGATGACGGGAGCCGCGGGCCGCTTGGCGGACAGAGCCTCCTGCACCGCAGAGTTGGACACGCCGTCCAGCATCTGCTGGGCGTCGAGAAGCTTGTCCTGCTCCACGTAGACCCGGGACAGGGCTTCGTAAAGCCGGATCTCCTCGGGGGCGTCGTAGATGGCGTGGACCAGGGTGCTCTCCGTCTTGGTATAGTTGCCGTTCTGACGGTAGGCCTCGGCCAGCTTCAGCGCCACCTCCGCGTCCCGGGGCGTGAGCTCATTGGCCCAGCGGTAGCAGCGGATCGCAAGCCCATAACGGCCGGACTCCATCTGGGAGTCGGCAATATTTCGCAGCAGTCCCGTGGTCAGGTCCGCCCGATACCGGAAGAAAAACCAGTATCCGACAACCAGCAGGATCACGATCAGCAGGATTGGCAGCACGATCTTCAAGGTCTTTTTCATAGCGTTGCTCCGTTCCGTACAATTCCGTTCGTTCTAATTATTATACTATTTTCGGGAAACGCTGTCAAGTCCGCAGAGGGGAATGCAAAACGCAAAATGAAAAATGCGGCGCGCAGTCGGCAAAACCGAAAAATCAGGGATGGATTTTCTTGTGGGCTTGTGATATAATAAATAGAAATCAGCCCAAGGAGGCGATATTATGTATTCTGAACCCGGTGCGATCTCCTTCCCCGGTCTGGGGATCGAGTCCATCAACCCGCCGCGCACTCTGCCCTTCACCATCTTCGGCAGAGAAATCTATCTCTACGGCATTATCATCGCGTTTGGTTTTCTGCTGGCAATTCTCTACGTGAAAAAGCGCGTAAAGCAGTTCGGGACGAGCTTTGATCTGGTGACGGACGCCATTCTCTTCGCGGTGCCCCTGGCCATCGTCTGCGCCCGGATCTACTACGTGGCCTTTCAGTGGGAGCAATACAAGGACAATCCCATCTCCGTCCTCTACATCTGGCAGGGCGGCATCGCCATCTATGGCGGCGTCATCGGCGCGATCCTGGGCCTGCTGCTCTTCGCCAAAGTCAAAAAGCAGAAGCTGACCCCCTATCTGGACATCATGGCCCTGGGCCTGCTCATCGGCCAGTGCGTGGGCCGCTGGGGCAACTTCTTCAACCGGGAGGCCCACGGCGCGGAGATCTTCAACAACTTCTTCCTGCGCATGGGCATCGCCGGCACCGACGGCGTGATGCGCTACTGGCACCCCACCTTTTTCTATGAGTCGCTGTGGAATTTCGTGGGCTTTTTCCTGCTCCACTTCCTCTCCAAGAAGCGGAAATACGACGGCCAGACCTTCCTGCAGTACCTGGCCTGGTACGGCCTGGGCCGGGTCTGGATCGAGGGTCTGCGGACCGACTCCCTCTACATCGGCGATACCGGTCTCCGGGTGAGCCAGCTGCTGGCCGGGGTCAGCTTCGTCGCCGCCGTGGCCGTGATGCTCTATATCCGGCTGTTCAAGAAACCGGACGGGAGCGGGATGCTGGTCAATCAGGCATCAGGGATCAGGCATCAGGCATCAGGGGACGAAGGACGCGAGGCGTCAGAGGACCAGGGATCAGGGGACGAAGGACGCGAGGCATCAGGGATCAGGCATCAGGCATCAGGGGACGAGGGATGCGAGGCGTCCGAGGACCAGGCATCAGGGATCAGGCATCAGGCATCAGGGGACGAAGGACGCGAGGCACCAGTCACCAGTCACCAGTCATCAGGGGATGAGGAGAACGAACCCGTTTCCGACGACGCCGTAGGGGTGCTCACTGAGCGCCCGCCCGAGGCAGAGGAAATGCAAAATGCAAAATGCAAAATGCAAGATGATTCCGAGGCAACAGGCAACGGGCAACAGGCAACAGAGGACGAAGGATGCGAGGCGTCCGAGGACCAGGGATCAGAGGACGAGAAGAATGAGGCCGCAGGGAGCGGCGCCCTCGACGCCCCGCTGTCTGGCGAGGACTGATCAGAACAATTTCAAAAAGCGGGGAAAACTTTGTCCGGTTTTCCCCGCTTCGTTCGTTATGGTGTACAGAAGGATCTGAGAGAGGAGGCGGGATATGGAAGTCAATCCGATCATCCCGGCGGCGCGCAGCCAGGGGCAGGCGCAGACCTGGCTGCAGTATCACGATCTGATGTTCCGGCTGGCAAGGGACATCCTGGGCGACGACACCCTGGCCGAGGACGCGGTCTCCGAGGCGGCGGTCCGGCTGCTGGAGCGCTATGACTGCCTGGAGGAACCCACGGGGCCCAGGACCCGCCGCTTTGTGGCCGTGCTTACGGAGCACGCCGCCATCGACCTGCTTCGGAAGCGGAAGCGGGAGCGGACCGTTCCCCTGGAGGCCGCGGCAGAGCTCCGGGCTCCCGCCGGGGACCCGGAGGGGCGGATGGATCTGATGGCTGCCCTGGACCGGCTCCCGCTCCAGCAACGCACGGCGGTCCAGCTCTCCTTGGTCTGCGGCATGAGCGCCAGAGAGGTCGCCCAGACCCTGGGCTGCTCCGTCAGCAAGGCCGAGAAGCTCATCAGCCGGGCCAAAAACACCCTGCGCAGCGAATTGAAGGAGGTGGAACCGTGACGGACGAAACACTGGCCCAATATCTGACCGAGGCCCTGGACGCCCGGATCGACCGGGCAATGGAGGCAAAGGCGCCCGACGAGCGCCGGAATCCCGTTCCGGAAATTAGAGAGCAGACAAGGGAAACGGCGGAGAGAGCTTCCGTCAATCCGATCCGCGCCATCCCGGTGCGGAGGCTGCGGCTGCGGGCGGCTTTCGCAGCTGCCCTGGGCCTCTGCGTGCTGGGGCTCGGCGCTTTCCTGCTCTGGAAGCTGCCCCGTCACCCGGGGCTTACACCCGCCAGGCCGGGGGAAACGAGCTCTGCCGATCCCGGCGTTCCGACAGATCAGACTCTGCCCAGCTTCGCCGCGGAGCCGGAGAACTGCAGTCCCCAGGTCCTGCCCGACGGGGAGACGATCTGGGTGCTGAAGGGCGACTGGCAGGGAGAATACGACGTGCAGAAACTGAGCTTTCCCGGCCCGGAGAGCGAGGACACCGTCCTCATGCCCTCCGATCCTCCCCTCTCTCCCGTCCCCGAGGGCTTCGTGCGACAGGAGGTGCTGGACTATGACGCCTACGCGGCCTGGTGCGGCGCTTACGCGGAATACGGCCTCCGGCAGGCCTATACCGATCCTGCCCGCCGCTATCTGGTGATCTCCTATGCCGCCGGCATTCGCTGTACCATCGACCTGCGGCTCGCGGAGGTCACGGGCAGCGGGAGCGCCGCCGAGGTCTGGCTCTGGGATCGCCTGGATGGTTATTATGGCGCGGGAGGCTCCGGCTATGCGCTGACGATCCCCGTGCCCGCTGCCGTCGAGACCCTGACGGTCCGTCAGGTCTATACGGCCTCGGAGGCCGAGGATCAGCGGCTCTGGCACAGCACCGAGATCACGGGAGAGCCGGAGGGCGGCGTCACCGTCCGGGGCTGGAACGCCCGCTCGAGCTCCCTCCCGGACGGAAGCGACGCGCTGCTGTTCCGGCTCGGCAGCGAATGGATCGCGCTGGTAGTGGACAAGGAGACGGAAATCGTTCACGACGGAGTATTGCCGTATCAGGATTATTCCAGCGGCTTGGAGATCCTGGCGGAGCACTGCACGGCGCTGGACGACCCGGGAGCCCTGTGGCCCAGCCGGACGGATCTGGCGGATCGCTGGTACCGAGTCGGCAGGCTGACGGTTTTGAGCGTCGACAAGGCGACCGTGTATACCTCCGCCAAGCCCGTGATCTATCTCTATCCCGAGACCGAGACCCGGGTCGAGGTGAAGCTGAACCTGGACGGCGAGCTGACCTGCGCCTATCCGGCTTATGAGGGCGGCTGGACCGTCACCGCGGCCCCGGACGGGACCCTGACCGACGAGAGAGGGCAGACCTACAACTATCTCTACTGGGAGGGAGAAAACGACGGGGACTTCGACTTCTCCGAGGGCTTCTGCGTCCGGGGTGAGGACACGGCGGCCTTCCTGGAGGAGGCCCTGGCGAAGCTGGGCCTGACCCGGCGGGAGGCCAACGAGTTCATCGTCTACTGGCTGCCTCTGATGCAGAACGAGCCCTACAACCTGATCTCCTTCCAGGGCGCCGCCTATACGGAGCAGGCGCGGTTGGAGGTCAGCCCGGCCCCGGACACGGTGATCCGGGTCTTCATGGCCTGGAAGCCCCTGGACGAGCCCGTGGAGATCCCCCAGCAGGAGTTGACCGCCCCGGAGCGAGAGGGCTTCGTCCTGGTCGAATGGGGCGGCTGCCGGGTCGCGCGCTGAAGACTCCGATACGCTTGTAGAGGCGGGCAGATTGCCCGCGCTACATTCGAAACCCACGTTTGCGCCTCGAGCGGGCGGCCGAACTCGAAGAATCACGGAGCATGACCGCCCTTATACTGAACTCCCATAGAAACCTTTAATCTGTTTCGGCAGGAATTGTGTCATACTTCGTTGTCGTCCTTGCCGGGCGTCAAGCCCGCCTGCGTCCTCCGCCTCGTCTGACGCAATTCCTGCACGGAACATTTTTCAATCTTTCTATGGGAGTTCAGTATTGCAGGCCAAAATGTAACGTTTCCGTAAGAATAAAGGCGACCCCCTGGGGCGCGGGCATACCGCGATCCAGGGGGTCCGCATTTGGGACGATCAGCGCGCAGCTAAAATTTCTTCCACGGCGGCGGGGTCCGGCATGGAGCGGATGGCGCCGCGCTTGGTGGTGACCAGGTAGGCGGCGGCGTTGGCGAAGCGGAGCATGGCCCGCAGGCTCTCCTCGCTCCGGTCCGCGACGCCGTTTTTCAGCACGTCGTGGAGGACGCAGGCGCAGAAGGTGTCCCCCGCGCCGGTGGTCTCTACGGTGCCGTCCAGCTTGAAAGACGGAACAAAGACCTGATGACCGCAGCAGAAGCTGTAGGCCCCGTCGGGGCCGCAGGTAATGTTCAGAAGCTTGATGTTGGGATATTTTTCCAGCAGCGTCTTCGCGCCTGCCGCGTAGTCGGGAGCGGCTTCGGATGGCGCACACTGTGCGCCGCTACAGGCGTACAGCTCGGGAAGCAGGAACTCCACCTCGTTGTCGGAGATCTTCAGCACGTCGCACTGGCCCAGGCCCCACTCAATCTGCTCCTTCGCCAGCTCCAGGGTGGGCCAGAGGGGCGGACGGAGGTTGGGGTCGAAGGAGATCAGGGCTCCCGCGGCCTTGGCGGCGGCCACGGCGGCCTTGGTGGCAGCCCGGACGCCCTCGTGGGTCATGGACAGGGTGCCGAAGTGGAAGATCCGGCAGCCCTCCAGCAGCTCATCGTCCAGCTCCTCGGCCCGGAGCATCATGTCCGCGCCGGGATTGCGGTAGAAGGAGAAGTCCCGGTCCCCGTTGGGGAGCTTGTGGACCACGGCCAGGGTCGTGTGGACCTCGGGATCGTCCAGCAGGCCCCGCAGATCCACGCCCGTCTCGGAGACCACCGCCCGGAGCTGGCTGCCGTAGACGTCCTTGCCCACCTTGCCGAGGAAGGCGGTCTTCCGGCCCAGCTTCTGCAGCATGGCCAGCACGTTGCAGGGGGCGCCGCCGGGATTGGCCTCCCAGAGGGGATTGCCCTGCTCGCTGAGCCCGGCCTCGGTGAAGTCGATCAAAAGTTCGCCCAATGCGACCACGTCAAATTGTTTCATAGTTACCTCCCTTTGTCGTTTGCGGGGACGGGCATTGCCCGCCCGCGGACAAGCGATGCCTGTCCCTACATGCATAAATCGTACTTTTCTACGTCAATGATTGCCGCGCCGTCGCAGGAGAAGGAGATGGAATCGGCGCTCACGGGGGTGTAGAGGACGAAGCTGGCGGCCTGCTCGCCGTCGTTGACGAAGAGCTCCAGGCTGTAGCGATCCAGGATGATCCGCAGCTTCAGTTCGTCATAGGCCGCCACGGGGAAGTCCCGGACGTTGACGATGTCGTGGGGGAACCCGGAACGGCTGCGATCCACCCGCAGCGTGTTGTTCTCGGGCTTGTGGCGGATGACGGTGCAGCGCTCTCCGTCCTTGGCCAGGCTCAGGCGGAAGTAGCGGTACATGCTGTTCTTGTTGCCCGGGCGGACGGTCACGGTCATATCCAGGAAGCGGCCGAAGACTCCCTGGAGGTTGGTCTCCTGGGAGATCATCACGTTTTTGTAGCTGACCTTGACGCTGCGGCAGGCTTCCAGCTCCCGGACCGGGTTCTGGACCAGCCGCCCGTCCCGGATCCGCAGCTCCCGGGGCAGGGTCATCTGCCCCAGGAAGGGCAGGCCCTTGATCCGGCAGGCGGAGCTCTCCCAGCTCTGCATCCAGGCAATCATGATCCGGCGGCCGTCGGGGGTCTGGAGGGTCTGTGCGGCGTAGAAGTCGGTGCCGTAGTCGATGGCCTGCAGGTTGTCCCGCTGCAGATGCTTCGTTTCCGGGTCGAAGTCCCCGAGAATGCAGAGGGAGGAGTTGCCGGGGTGGAACTCCAGGCCCATGGAAGTCATCTCCTGGGGGCTCACCAGAAGGACGTGCTTTCCGTCCAGAGGGAAGAGATCCGGGCACTCCCACATCTTTCCGAATTGGTTGTGACAGGAGGCCACCACGGAGGAAAAGCGCCAATGCAGCGCGTCCTCGCTCTCGAAGAGGAGCACGGAGCCGGAACCGTCGGCGGGACGGTTGCCCGCCACAGCCCGGTATTTTCCGTCCTCATACCAGATCTTGGGGTCCCGGAAGTCGATGGGGCTGCCGCCGTCGGGAAGGTCCGCCTCGTCCAGGACGGGATTGCCCTCGTACTTTTGGTAGTCCCGGCCGTCGCCGATGGCCAGGCACTGGGTCTGGTGGTGATCCATGACGCCGTTGGGCCGCCGGACGTTCCGCACGCCGGTGTACATCAGCAGATGCCGCCCGTCGGGCAGCTCGATGGCGCTGCCGGAGAAGCAGCCGTCCTTGTCGTAGGCCTCGTCCGGGGCCATGGCGCAGGGCAGGCGCTCCCAGTGCAGAAAGTCCCGGGTCTTGACGTGGCCCCAGTGCATGGGCCCCCACTTGACGTCGTAGGGGTGGTATTGGAAGAAGAGGTGGTATTCTCCCCGGTAGACCGAGAAGCCGTTGGGATCGTTGATCCAGCCCACGCCGCCGGTGACGTGGAAGCGGGGCAGCTCATCGGGTGAGAGATGGGGCAGATACTTGTTTTCAAAGTCTCTGGCCTTTTGCAGTGCGTCTTTCATGGCTTCCTCCCTTCTTTTTCATTATCATACCATACCGCGCAACGGGCTGTCAATACGAAAACCGACCGGCTGCGCAAACCGGTCGGTTTTCATGGAATACGCTGAACAGCGGTCTATACGCTGAACAGCGGTCTATACGCTGAACAGGAATTGATACGCTGAACAGGAATTGATACACTGAACAGGGATTTATACGCTGAACAGCAGCTCGGCATAGCTGGGGAACGGCCAGTCCGCGGCGGCGGTCAGGGTCTCGGCCTCGTCGCAGGCGGCGCGGAGGCTCTGCATGGCGGGGATCAGCCGATCCCGGACGGCCTCGGCCCGCAGCGCGGAGGAGCTGATGGCGGCGGTCTCGGCGGCGACCCGCTCCAGCTCAACGGCGCCCGCTTCAATGGCGTCGGTCAGCACGGCCAGCCGGGTGACCCGTTTGGTCTCATAGCCGCAGGGCAGGGCGGCGGAGAGGCTGCGCTTGGAAAGGGCGGCGTTGGCCAGCTTGGCCGTGAAGCCGGAAATGGCGGGCAGCAGCTCCTGCCGGACGATGACCAGCATGGTTTTCGCCTCGATCTGGACCGTCTTGCAGTAGTTTTCCAGCAGGGCCTCGCAGCGGGCCGCCAGCTCTGTCAGATTGTAGACCCGGTGGCGCTTGAACAGAGCCACGTTCTTCTCATCCAGCAGCCGCGGCAGGGCGTCCGCCGTGCTCCGGAGATTGCACAGGCCCCGGGCCTCCGCCTCGGCCAGCCAGGCGTCGTCGTAGCCGTTGCCGTTGAAGATGATCCGCCGGTGCTCCCGGAAGCTCTCCCGGATCAGCTCGTGCAGATCCGTTTCGAAGTCCTCGGCGGCCTCCAGCCGATCGGCGTACTGCCGCAGGGACTCGGCCACCGCGGTGTTGAGCATGATGTTGGCGCAGGCGATGCTGTCCGAGGAGCCCACCATGCGGAACTCAAATTTGTTGCCGGTAAAGGCGAAGGGAGAGGTGCGGTTGCGGTCGGTGTTGTCCCGGGCGAAGCGGGGCAGGGCGTCCACGCCCAGCTTCAGGGTGGTCTTGGCCGCGGCGTTGTAGGGCCGTCCGGCCACGATGGCGTCCATGATGGCCGTCAGCTCGTCGCCCAGGAAGACGGACACCACGGCGGGAGGCGCCTCGTGGGCGCCCAGGCGGTGGTCGTTGCCCGCGGTGGCCGCGGAGAGACGAATCAGATCCTGGTACTCATCCACGCCCTTGATGACGGCGCAGAGGAAGAGCAGAAACTGGGCGTTTTCATAGGGCGTATCGCCGGGTGACAGGAGATTTACCCCGGTGTCCGTGGCGATGGACCAGTTGTTGTGCTTGCCGGAGCCGTTGACGCCGGCGAAGGGCTTTTCGTGGAGCAGACAGACCAGGTCGTGCCGCAGGGCGATCTTCCGCATGAGCTCCATGGTAAGCTGGTTCTGGTCCACGGCGATGTTGGCGGTGGTGTAGACCGGAGCCAGCTCGTGCTGGGAGGGAGCCACCTCGTTGTGCTCGGTCTTGGCGGGAATGCCCAGCTTCCAGAGCTCCCGGTCCAGCTCCTCCATAAAGGCGGCCACCCGGGGCTTGATGGAGCCGTAATAGTGGTCGTCCAGCTCCTGGCCCTTGGGAGGGGGCGCGCCGAAGAGGGTCCTGCCGGTGAAGATCAGATCCTTCCGCTTCAGATAGAGGGCCCGGTCGATGAGAAAATACTCCTGCTCCGCGCCGACGCAGGTCCGGACCCGGCGCACCTCTTTGTTTCCGAAGAGCCGCAGGATCCGCAGGGCCTGGCGGTTGAAGGCGTCCATGGAGCGCAAAAGCGGCGTCTTCTTGTCCAGGGCTTCGCCGCCGTAGGAGCAGAAGGCCGTGGGGATGCAGAGGGTCTTGCCCTTCAGGAAGGCGTAGGAAGTCGGATCCCAGGCGGTGTAGCCCCGGGCCTCGAAGGTGGCCCGCAGGCCGCCCGAGGGGAAGGAGGAACCGTCGGCTTCGCCCCGGATCAGCTCCCGTCCCGAGAACTCCGCGAGGATCCGTCCGTCGGAGGCGGGCGTGATGAAGCTCTCGTGCTTCTCGGCGGTGATGCCCGTCATGGGCTGGAACCAGTGGGTAAAGTGGGTAGCCCCGTGCTCGATGGCCCAGGTCTTCATGGCCTCGGCCACAGCCTCCGCCACGTCGGGCTGAAGATTCTTGCCCTCGTCCATGGTCCGGCGGAGCTTTTTCCAGATCTCCGCGGGAAGGGCGGCCTGCATCACCCGGTCGTCAAATACCAGACTGCCAAAGCAGTCGAACGCATGTTCCATTGTCTCTCTCCTTTCGCGGCGCGGGGCGCCGCAGGATGATAGGCAAATTATAAGAGATGGATATTTATTTGTCAATCTTTTGAAAAAGCTTCTCTGTTTTGCATAAAAAATCATTCTGATCCGGCGGAAACATGTTCGGTTTTTCCGAAGAACGGAGCGCGAAAGACGGTTCCTCCGCCTGCCGGGCAGGCGAAGGAACCGTCTCTTTCTGTTTGGGAAACGCTGTTTGGAAGACGCCGGGATCAGCCCTGGGGCATGGTGGAAGGATCGACCCGCTCGATAATGAAAGAGTTCTGAATGAAGCCCGGTTTCATGTGAACCTTGACGCAGACATAGGGGTCCTCCGGGCTCAGACGGAACACCGGATCGTTGCACTTGCGGTTCATGCCGCAGACGACGTGCATTTTGTAGTCTCCGTAGGGCAGCGGGATCACCAGGGATTCCTTGTTGCCGATGGCGCCGTAGGGCTGCTCATTGATATAAATGCCGAAGCCGTTTGCCATGCCCATGAAGTTGCCCATGCGGTACACCGAGATCGCCGCGGGCTGCTCCGTATTCAGCGGAGCGCCGCACTTGCCGCAGGGACCGGACGCGATCATGTTCTGCACATTGCCGCAGGAAGGGCATCTCATACGAAAAGTTCTTGCCATTTCCGGAACCTCCTTTTATTTCGGGCCTGACGGCCCTCTATGTGTATTATGTCACGTCGGGCGGGAATTGTCAACCGCCTCTTTCTCCGTTTTCGCGCGTCAGTTCAAGGGTTTGTCGTCCGTCGGAGTCAGCCCGTCATCCGCCGGAATCGGCTCAGCGTACACCGGGGTCGGATCAGGGTTCACCGGGATCGGCCCGGCGTTCACCGGGGTCGGCTGCGGTTTCGGGCGTCTCGTCAGGATCAGGATGAAGATGAAGGCCCCGGCCGCCGGGATCAGATAGAGCAGCCCCAGCGGATTCAGAGCATCTCTGCCAAAGGAGTCGTCAGCCAGCCCAAGCAGGGCGTACAGCAGGCCGTAGAGGAGGATGGTGGCGAGGCAGATCCACTTGACCAGGGTCACGGGCCAGCAGCGCAGGGAGCGCCTGCGGTCCTCCGGGCTCAGGCGGCCCGGCCAGCCCAGGATCGCGTCCTTGCGGCAGACGATGAGCAGGACGATCCCCGCCAGCACGAGGACGCCCAGGGCGATCAGATACCAAAGATCGAAGGAATTGCCCCAGATCAGCAGACCGACCTCCTCCAGGGTGGCGGTGAAGTTGATCATAAAATGGAGCAGCATGGTATAGACGATCTTCCCCGTGTGCAGATAGATCCGGGCGAACAGGATGCCCAGCAGGAAGGCCAGGAAGAACTGCCCGGCGTTCTGATGGGCCAGGCCGAAAATCAGGGCGGAACACAGCACCGCCGGGGTCTCGCCGAAGCTGCCGATCCGATCCAGAACCAGTTTGCGGAAGATCAGCTCCTCAAAGATCGGGGCGACCACAATGGCCAGGATCCAGGTGGGAATCGCGTTCCATCCAAAATTCATGGTCTCCATGGGGACGATGAAGGAGGGGAAATTGCCGACCAGGACGCCGATCCCCCAGAGCCCGAAGGCCGCCAAGGCACAGCGCAGGAAAGCCGCGGCGGAAAGGGACTTCTGTTCCGGCGGCTGGGCGGGAAGCCTGCGGCGAATGGTTTTGGAAACCAGCAGGCCCAGCAGCAAGCCGCCCACATAGGCAAACAGATAGGCGATCAGCAGCGGCCGAACCAGGGCGTCGTTTTCCAGCAGATCGGAAATCTCGAAGCTGCGGAGCGAGCTGCCGGACAGAAGGAACATCGCGCAGATCGTCCCGACCAGGGAAAGCACCGCTGTGGTAACCTGCGAGGTCATGGCGTAGGTAACCAGAGTGCCCAGGGTGGTCAGGCGGTAGGCCCGGGCCATGGGATCCACGGGCTTGTTCGGCCGCGCCGGGTTCTGCCAAGTCCGAACCGGGACATACTGATCAGAACCAACGGGACGTCCATACGGCATAGGGGCGTATCCCACGGGAGGCTGCGGCTGTCCGTCGGGCGCTGCGGCGTAACCGACGGCGGGCTGCGTCTGTTCATACGGCGTCGGGGCGTAAGCGGCGGCGGGCTGCGGCTGTCCGTCGGGCGCTGCGGCGTAAGCGGCGGGGGGCTGCGGCTGTTCAAACGGCGTCTGAGTATCGTCGACAGGCGGCTGCGGCTGTTCAAACGGCGTCGGGGCAGCACGCGCAGGCGCTTCGGAACTCATCTCCGCTTCGCTGAAACGGGATCCGCAATAGGGGCAGAAGCATCCCACTCCGGGCAGACGGCCGCCGCAGTGGGGGCAGAATTGGATCTCCATGGATCTTGTTCCTCCTTTCATCCGGGCAATTTCGCCAGGATTTTCTGCATCTGTCGTCAGTATAGCACATCAATCCCGAAAAAGCAACAGGCTTCCGCTTGAAAGGCGTAGAAGCGCGTTCCGCCTGAAAGGCGGAGACGCACACAAGCGAGGCGCTCTGCGCGGCAGGGAGAAACGGAAAAGCAGCCGGGAGAACCGGGGACACTGCGGGGCGGAAAAGCTATGCGCGGCGGGGCGGAAACGGAAAGCTCCGCCTTGACACTCCGACGCCCGATGTGATATCATACGGAGGAACGAAAAAACGCCCTCCGGGGCGGTGAAAGGAAACTGACATGCAAGAAACTGCCATCTATGGGTTTATCCCCGTTCGGGCCCGGTACTTTGCCGAACTGAACGGCACCCTCCGCGAATACGTCCACGAGAAGACCGGCGCTCAGCTCTGCTGGCTGGATCGGCCGGACGAGAACAAGACCTTCTCCATTTCCTTCAAGACCATCCCCGAGGACTCCACCGGCGTCTTCCACATCCTGGAGCACTCGGTGCTCTGCGGCTCCGACAAGTACCCGGTCAAGGAGCCCTTCGTGGAGCTGCTGAAGAGCTCCGTCCAGACCTTCCTCAACGCCATGACTTACCCGGATAAGACGGTCTACCCCGTCTCCAGCCGGAACGACCGGGATCTGCTGAACCTGATGGACGTCTATCTGGACGCCGTCTTCCACCCGGCGATCTACCGCAGACCGGAGATCTTTCGCCAGGAGGGCTGGCGGCTGGAGGGCGACAGCGGGGAGTTCCGCCTCCAGGGCGTCGTCTTCAACGAGATGAAGGGGGCCTTCGCCTCCCCCGACCGCACCCTGGAAAACGAGATCGGAAGGCTTCTCTTCCCGGATACCTGCTACCGCCACGTCTCCGGCGGCGACCCGGAGCGCATCCCCGAGCTGAGCTACGAACAGTTCCTCGCCAACCACCGGAAGTACTACCACCCCTCCAACGCCCGGATCGCCCTGGTAGGCAGCGTGGATCCGGAAGCCTGCCTGGAAAAGATCGACAGCTTCCTCCGGGACTACGACCGGCAGGAGGCGGCCTTCGACATTCCCATGCAGGATCCCGTCCCCGCCCAGCACGTCACGGTCCCCTACGCCATCGGGCCGGAGGAGGATCCGGCGCAGCGGACCATGATCGCCCAAAGCGTCCTGCTGGGGCGCTTTGACGACGATCTGCGCAACGACGCCTTCACCGTGCTCTGCGACTACCTGACCGGCGACGACGAAGCCCCCCTGAAGCGGGCCGTTCTGGACGCGGGCCTGGCCCAGGACTTCTCCATGGACATCGAGGACGGCATTCAGCAGACCGCCGCCTGTTGGAGAGCCGACAACACGGATCCGGAAAAGCAGCCCGCTCTGGAGCGGACCGTCCGGGAGACCCTGGAGCGGATCGTCGCCGAGGGCCTGGACCGGGAGCGGCTGGACGCCTGCTACCGCCGTTACGCCTTTGAGCTTCGGGATCGGGACGGGGGCTTCGCCCCCCGGAGCCTCCTGGAGGCCCTGGATATGCTGGACAGCTGGCTCTACGGCGGCGACCCCGCCCAGGGCCTGCTGGTGGAGGATGCCCTGAATCGTCTCGAGGCGGCTCTGGCCACCGACTTCCCCGAAAAGCTGCTGCGGGAGCTCTTCCTGGACAACGAGCACAGCGTCACCCTGACCCTGGTCCCCTCCCCCACCCTGGGAGCGGAAAACGACGCCGCCGAGGCAGCCCGGGTCCGGGCCATGACCGAAGGCTGGACCGACGCGGATCGGGCGGCCCAGGCCCAACAGGCGGAAGCCCTGCGGCTCTGGCAGCAGACCCCGGACAGCGAAGAGGCCCTGGCGAGCATCCCCATGCTCCGCCTCTCCGACCTGGCCGAAGCACCCGAGGCGCTGCGGATGACCGAAACCCGGCTGGGCGGCGTTCCCCTCCTGCGCCACGAGGTCAACGGCAGCCTGTGTTATCTCCGGGCCTATTTCGACGCCTCGGATCTGGAGCCGGAGGATCTTCCGGTTCTGACGGTCCTCTGCCGCCTCCTGGGCAGCATGGGCACCGCCCGCTTCGACCGGTCCCGCCTGCCCCTGGAGATCAAGCGCACCATCGGCCGCCTGAGCTTCGCCCCCTCGGTCGTGGAGGGGCAGGACCCCGCCCATTGCCGGGTCCTGCTCTCCGCCGCCCTGGCCTGCCTGCCCGACCAGGCGGAAGCAGCCGCGGCGCTCCTGGGCGAAATCCTCACCGCCACGGTCTGGGAGGATCCGGAGCTTCTGCGGGACAACCTCCAGCAGCTCACCCTCAGCGCACAGATGGCCCTGCGGACCAGAGGCAACCGCTTTGCCGCCTGCCGCGTGGCGGCAGGGCTGACGGCTGCGGGCGTCGCCAGGGAGTACACCGGAGGCGTGAGCTATCTTCGCTGGCTCAAGGAGCGGAGCTCCGCCGGTGACGAAGAGCTGCGGAGTCTGCTGGCCCGGATGGCGTCTCTGGCCCGACGGATCATCAGCTCCGCCCGCTTGACGCTCTCCGCCAACGGAAAGGTCTCCGAGGCCGCCCTGAGCCGTCTTCTGGATGCTGTTCCGGCCTGCGGCCTGCCCGCACCCGACCCGGCCTCCTATCCCGTCTCCGGCGCCCGCCGGGAAGGCGTGGTCATTCCCGCCGCCGTGGGCTTCGCCGACATGGGCGATAATCTGAAGCGCCTCGGCCTGCCCTTTACCGGCTCCCTGCCGGTCCTGGCCACCATTCTGAACTTCACCTATCTCTGGAGTGAGATCCGGGTGCAGGGCGGCGCCTATGGCAGCGGCTTTGAGGTCAAGGCCGGCGGCGAGCTCTATTGCTACTCCTACCGGGATCCCCAGCCCGCCCGTTCTCTGGGCGTGTTCCGGGCCGCCGCGGACTGGCTGCGGAGCTTCTGCGCCGGAGAACCGGACCTGACGGGCTTCATCCTGGGCTCGGTGTCCTCCCTGGATCCCCTGCGGGGAGAAGAGACCCGGATCTCCGCCGCCGAGAACCGCTGGTTCCGCGGGATCACCGAGGCGGACGTCCGCCGCTGGTACGGCGAGCTGCTGCACACCACTCCCGCCGACCTCCTGGCTCTTGCCCCGGTCCTGGAGGCCCTGGCCGCCGAAAACGCCCTCTGCGTCGCCGCCGGCCAGCCCCTGCTGGAGGCCTGCTCCGAGCTCGAAGACATCTTGAACGTGTGATCCGCAAACATAAAAAACGCACTCAGTCTGTCAAAGAACCGCAGGTTTCAGAGGGTGAAATCTGCGGTTCAAGCGT
>CAMUYE010000022.1 GCA_947164825.1 uncultured Clostridia bacterium | reverse complement strand
ACTATCTCTGCGGCGAGAACGGCTCCGGCCTCTCCGGCGGCGAGCGGCAGCGGATATCCATTGCCCGAGCGTTGCTGCGCAAGACGCCCGTGCTCTTTGTGGACGAGGCCACGGCAAGCCTGGACGCGGAGACCTCCTTTGAGGTGCTGGACGCGATTCTGAAGCTGGACGGCTACACCCGCGTCATCGTCACCCACGATCTGGACGAGAATATCCTGCGCCGCTGCACCGGCCTGTTTGCCCTGAAAAACGGCGAGGTTTCGGAACAAGGGACTTTCGGAGAACTTATGGAACAGAAGGGCTATTTCTATTCGCTGTTCACCGTCTCCCAGAGATAAAGGGATCCACAGCGTGGCGGCCGGTCCAGAACGGCAGCCGCATGACCGAAATCCGATCAAATTATATGGGGGAATGAGAGATGAGTACAAACGTACTTGAATTAAAGAACATCCATAAAGACTTCGGCACATTCCGTGCGCTGACGGATGTGAATCTCAACCTGGAAAAAGGAAAGATCTACGGCTTCATCGGGAAGAACGGGGCGGGCAAGACCACCCTCATGCGGATCATTAGCGGCATGTCGCTGCCCACCTCCGGCTCCATGGCGCTGTTCGGAAAGACAGAGGCCGGGGAGATCTGCCGGGAGCGGGCGCGGCTGGGCGTCATGCTGGAGGATCGGGGCATTTCACCCGATCTGACGGCGGCGCAGAACTTGAAAGCGCAGATGCTGCTCAAGGGGCTGCATGACGATTTCCTTATCCGGGAAATGCTGGAGATCGTCGGGCTGACAAATACAGGCTCCAAGAAATTCAAGGAATTCTCGCTGGGCATGAAGCGGCGGCTCACTCTGGCGGCGACGCTCCTCTCCAAGCCGGAGTTTCTGATCCTGGACGAGCCCACAAACGGTCTGGACCCAGTGGGGATCAAGGATATCCGGGACCTGCTGCTGCGGATCAACCGGGAACACGGCACGACGATCTTGATCTCAAGCCATATCCTGCGGGAGCTGTACGAGATCGCCACCGACTTCATCTTCATTGACTCCGGGGAGATCATCAGAGAGATCAGCAAGGAAGCGCTCAACAAAAGACTGGAGAGCAAAACGATCATCCGGTCACGGGAGATGGGAAAAGTCCTGGATGCCTTGCGGAAGCACGGCTTGGACGCCGAACTCACCGTCAACGGCGACACGATCACTCTGTCCGGAAACGGCTTCACCGAGGAAGAGCTGGGCGTCATCCTGCACGAGTCGGAAGCCGTGCTGCTGGAATTCACACAGAGGCGGGAAACACTGGAATCCTACTTCATCAGTCTGATCGGAGGGAACAGCCATGCATAAACTGGTCAGATACGATCTTTACCGCGCCTTTCGTCAAGTGAGCACCTACGTTCTGCTGGCGATCACGCTGGTTTTCGCGCTGATCTCCGCCCTGGACGCAACCTTCTTCTCCGGTGAGCTGGGCAGCGACTTGGTCCTGACCTTCGGCAATACGCTGGCAAGCGGCAAGAATATCCTGCTAATGCTCTCCGGCTGCATGTGCGGCATGATGATCGGGGAGGACTTCTCGATTGGCTCTTACAGTCTGGGGGTCAGCTCCGGGTACAGCAGATGGAAGGTCCTCGGCGGCAGAACGGTCAGCTGCTTCATTGTCATCGCCCTGATGCTGGCGGAATACATGCTGGTCTCCGCCGTGCTCTCCATGATCTATGTAAAAGTCTTTGGCTTTGCCGATGTGATCCGGATGATTGTTCTGTCCTGTCTGCACGTTCTCCACTTCTGCGGGCTGAACATGCTCTGCCTTTTGCTGTGCTTCGTGCTGAAAAAGAAGGTCAACGCCACAGCGGTCTGTCTGTTCGTCAACCTGATTCTGCTCTCGCTGATGGGGCTTCTCTGTTCAAAGGTCGATCTGCTGACCCCGCTGTACCTCAAATCTGTTCCGGTGATCATGTATACCATGTTTGGCGGAACCGAAAAAGCGCTGACCCTGCTGGGCAGCACGTTGATCCATTTGATTATAGCGGCGGCCATATTCTTTGCGGCAGGAAAGATTTTTGAGAAAGAAGAGCTTGCGTAAAAGACTAAGCGCAGGAAAGCACCCACATGGAGAAGCTTATACTTCTCCTGTTTTGCCTTGACAATTTTCGCAACATGATTCAATTCAGATACAAGAGCACCCTTGGGGCACCTTCCTTACGGAGGGTGCCCCAAGGGTGCTTCCTTTTTTGTATGGGCGCTTATTCTTCTTTTGTATGGGCTCTTATTCTTCCTTCGCCTCGGCCATGGGCAGGGGGGAGAGGACCAGCTTCTCGTAGAAGATCTCGCCGGGATAAGCCGCGGTGGCCTCGTCCACAAGGGCCGTAATGTGGGCCTCGCGGATGCTGTCTCTCGCGGTGGTCTTCCAGGCCAGGTCCCGGCCCGCGAAGTACATGACGTGGAAGCCGTAGTCCGTCTCCACAATGTCGGTATCGCCGATCTGGCGGGCACTGTCTAAGCACCAATTCTTGAAAGGCTCCACGAAATTTGTATTTTGGGAAATGTTCTCGTAAAGGCCGCCCTTGGTGTTGGAGCCCGGGTCCTCGGAGTTCAGGTTGGCCAGCTCGGCAAAGTGCTCCTCGGTGGGGTCGGCCAGATACTCGGCCAGCATCGCTTCCGCCTTGGCCTTGGCTGCGGCCTTCTCCTCGTCGGTGGAGGTGCCGTCACTGTCCGCGTCGGAGAGGAAGAGAATGTGGCGCACGTCGACGCCGATCTCCTCCAGGTCTGTGTCGGCAAAATCCTCCGCGTGCTCCTGGCGGTAGGCCTCCAGATCCTCGTCGCTGGGGTTGACGCTCAGATAGACGCTGTTCTCGTAGGACATGGCCTGGATGTACAACTGCAGATAGGCCTCGTAATCCGCCGCGGAGATGATGCTGCCGAAGCTGTCCTGGAGGTAGGCGTCCGCGCTCTCAAAGCCATAGGCCGCGCCTTCCTCCGTTAATCCGCCGAGGAATTCCTCCAGATCCGCCTGCTCCTTCTCGGGGAGGACATAGCCCGCCGCTTTGGAGGCGGCGGCCACGGCGGCGTACTGCTGGAACTGCTCCATGGCGCCCATCAGAAAGTACTGCTCCCAGGTCAGATTGGGGCTCATGGAGCTCTGATCCTTCAGGGGCTTTGTGTCGTCCAGGCCAAAATAGGAGGCATAGGCGCCGTAGCTGCTCATGAAGCTGACGTACTGCATCCCGTAGAAGATCTGGGCCTGACGGCTGTTGATCTGATAATCGCCGCATTGGGCCACGATCTCGTCAAGGCGGGCGTCGTCGGCCTTGACGTCGTCCTCCGTATAGAACTCCTTGGTCCGGACGGCGGTCATGGCGGGATCCTCCGGCTCGGTGGCGGTGGGATCGACGGACCCGCTCTCGCCGGTGGGGACGCTCTCGCCGGTGGGGACGGGATCGCCGCTGGAAACGGGCGCCTCCCCGGGCTCGGCATTCCGCTTCAGAATGGCCTTGACGCCGAAGATCAGGCCGACCACCACAGCGGCGGCCAGGACGATCCCCAGCACCAGAATCAGGATTTTCTTCTTATTCATTCGGAATCTCTCACTTTCATCGGATTGGTCGGTTTTGTCCGTAACGGATGCATCATACCACATTTTTTCGGAACTTTCAACGGGCAAAAAACAAATTTTCTGTAAATTGGGGCGGCTTCGCCGAAGCGGCACAAAATATAGCCGCCTGCCAAATTACAGCCCGATTTTTTGTGCGAAGTTCTGACAGCTCTGCGGCTTGCCCGCGGGCGGAAGATGTGATATAATGTTGGTTACTGTCATTGGGGGTGATTTTTTTGTCTGACGTGATGATTTCCGGCCAGAGCGTGCGCAAGCTTCTGGCGGCCGGCAACGGCGACAGCGCCCTGCTCTATCTCTGCCGCGCCGCGGGCTTCAGCGACGTGGCCACGGGCTTTCCCGAAGCCCGGCTGGAATGCGCCGCTTCCCTGCTCCGGCAGCTGGGCCTCGACGAGAGTCAGAGCCCCCGGTTCCAGCAATCGGCCCAGCGGCCGGAGTATACCGAGGCGGACGTCAACCGTCAGATGGAGCTCCCCCGCACCGGCTTCCGGCTCCTCACAGGCGAGGTCCAGCGCTGCCTGGGCCGCACCCTCAGCACCGAGGAGCTCAAACTCCTGCTGGGCATGACCGAATATCTGGGGCTGCCGGGCGAGGTGATCAACGTCCTGGTCCACTACTGCGTGGAGCGGAGCCGCTCCCGGGGCGCGGGGCGCATGCCCTCCATGCGCGCCATTGAGAAGGAGGCCTACCGCTGGGCGGACAATCAGATCGACACGCTGGAGAAGGCCGCCGCTTTCATGCAGAGCGAGAACCGCAGGAACAGCCGCCTGGGCGAGCTCTGCGCCCTGCTGGGGATCTCGGGCCGCCGCCTGACCCCGGTGGAGGAGCGCTATCTCCTGGCCTGGACCGAGATGGGCTTTGCCAACGACGCCATCTCCCTGGCCTATGAGAAGACCTGTGAAAACACCGGCGGCCTCACCTGGAAGTACATGAACAGCATCCTGGAGCGCTGGAACGCCCAGGGGCTCTACACCGCGGACCAGGTCCGCACCCTGGACCGCAAGCCCGCGGGCGCTGCCCGCAAGGCCGGCTACCAGCGGCACGGCGACACGCCCAGCCCCGCCATGCTGGACGCCGCGAGGCAAATGCTGGAGGAGGAATAAGCTTCTATGGCATACACCAACACCGTTCTGAACCGCGCCCGCGCCCGGCTGACGGCGGAAAACGAACGCAAGCGGGCGGAATATGAGGATCATCTGGCCCGGGCCTACGCCCTGCGGCCCCGGCTGAAGGAGATCGACCGCAGCCTGCGCGGGACCTCCGCACGGCTGGCCGGTCTGCTTCTGCGGCACGAGGGGGATCCCGCCGCGGAGCTGGCAAAGCTCCGGGCCGAAAACGAGGCCCTGCAAAGCGAGCGCCAGTGGATCCTGGACGAAGCCGAGCTGCCCGACGGCTTTCTGGACGACAGCCCGGTCTGCACCCTCTGCGGGGGCACGGGCTACGTGGGCTCCCGGATGTGCGAATGTCTGCGGGAGCTCTGCCGCCAGGAGCAGAAGCGGGAGCTGAGCGCTCTGCTGCCCACGGGCCGGGAGCGCTTCGACAACTTCTCCCTGGAGCTTTACCCGGACCGCTTCTATCCCGGTCTGGGGGACACGGCCCGGAATCTGATGCAGAAGAACCTGCATTTCTGCAAAAAATACGCCCAGGACTTCCAGCCCGGCGCCCGCAGCCTGCTCTTCTCCGGCGCCACGGGTCTGGGAAAGACCTTCCTCTCGGCCTGCGTGGCCCGGCAGGTGGCCGAGAACGGCCACAGCGTGGTCTACGTGACGGCGGGCAAGCTCTTCGCCGACTTCGAGGCCGTGAAGTTTGAGCGGGCCGAGGCGGAGAGCCTGCGCGATTACCGGGACTGCGAGCTGCTGATCGTGGACGATCTGGGCACGGAGATGACCACGGAGTTCGTCAAGGCCGCCCTCTATGAGATCGTGAATACCCGGCTCCTGGAACACCGGTCCACCCTGATCTCCACAAACCTCAACGAAAACGATCTGGAGGCCCGCTACGGCGGCCAGATCGCCTCCCGCCTCCTGGGCGGCTACCGGGTCGTCTACTTCCTGGGAGACGATATTCGCAGGATGCGAAAGTAAAAAGTGAATAACGAACAATGAATAATGAATAATTGAGGTATCGGGCAGATCCCGATCTGCCCGATGAAAACGATACGGTTTACCGGCGAAGGCCCGTAAACCGTATCGTTTTTTGGTTCAAATTTTTTCGTATTCCGTTCAAGAGGCACCGGAGATCAGGCACCGCCCGCAGCGGCGCACATTGTGCGCCACGGGTTCCCCGCACGGACGAGGCAACAGGCAACAAGGAACAGGGGAAAGGGGCGCGGATTCTTCGCTGCGCTCCATGATTTGAATTGCGCCTTTATGCCCCGCAGGGCAAATCATGTCCGGCGGACAAATCATGCCCCGTGGGCAAATCACGCGCCGCAAGGCGCAATTCATTGGGACGGCAGAGTGCCGTCCCTGCGTGCGGGTCTGTTCCCTCAGCCCTTCCCCCACCCTGATCCTTAATCCTTAATCCCTAATCCCTTTTCGGCCGCATGGCCTCATAGGCCACCTCGGCGGCATCAATGTCCATGTTGCAGCGCATGGTCCAGGTGGGCACGGTGCTGCAGAACGCATCCAGAAGCTCCAGAAGCTTCTCCATGCGGTCCGCCTGTCTGGGATAATAAACCTGCTTGGACAGAAAACGCAGCATGTCGGCCGGTGTGGCCGGCGCGATCTCGTTGGTCTCTCCCCGGTCCAGGAGGCAGATCCCCTGCACGGGCAGCTCGGCGTTGACGCCGTAGTTTTCCTTGCCCCGCCAGGGAGTGCCGCAGGCCAGGAAGCCGCGCTCGGTCCGGCGCAGGATGGGCTTGTCGCCGGTGAGGATCCAGGCCCGGTCCCCGAAGCGCTTGAGCCAGAGCTGGGTGTGGGTCGTCTTGCCGGTGCCGCTGGGCGCGGTGAAAATATAGGCGCGTCCGTCCATGGCGACCACCGTGCCGTGACAGACGAAGGCGTCCCAGGCCGGAATCCGCTCGGCAATGCGGCGATAAACGCAGATGAATTCCACGTAATCCGGCGAATAGCGCGGATCCTCCTTTTTCAGCTCGTAGGGACCCAGCTCTACCGTGAAATCCGGCGCGGCGTCGGTGATCCAGCCCGCGAGCCGCGGGGTCAGATCGTATGTGTTTTCAATGCCGACGTTGACGCCGGCCAGGCGAATGGTGATCATTCGACGGTTTTCTCCTTATTCTCCCATTGTTCAAAGGGGACTTCCTTCAATACTGTCTCCCGAATAAAACGAAAGAGGGTCTGCTCTCCCCGGTCGCGCAGCAGCGTCAGCAGGAAGGACATCTTCCGGTAAGTATCCGGGTGCAGGCGTTCCGAAGCGTGCTCCCGGGCCATATAGGCCAGGGCGTCCCCGTCCCGGTAGTCCTTCCCCCGGTAGACCTTGGAGGCGGCGATGCGGTCCATGACGGACTCCACCAGGTAGCGGGTCGGCATGGGGACGGATTTGTATTCGTGCTCGCCGGGGGGCACGTCGGTCCAATACTCATAATGGTGCTTGTTGCGGCCCTTGTGGTGCATCCAGGCGGTGGAGTATCCCTCCGCCTCCCGGGCCCCGGCGTTGGGGCTGCGGGTGCCCTGCCAGTATTTGGCCCCCTGCCAGAATTCGGCGGGGGAATACTTGCTCAGATCGTGGCAGAGCCCCTGCCGGATCAGCCCGACGCGGAAGCAATAGCCCATCACGAGGTGCCGGTGTTTTGTAATTGTGATGAAGTGTTTGATCGGGTGCATGGACTCGCTTCCTTTCCCCTGATCCCTGATCCCTGATCCCTCGGGCGGGCTGATAGCCCGCGCTACAGACCCCTATTCCTTCATGACCCGCCGCCTGATCTGCCGCAGCTCCTTCAGCATGCGGAAGGTGTCGCGGAGAACGCTGACCTTGGATTCCCGGTGGTTGATGATCTTCACGGGCATCTCCAGGATGCCGTACCGGAGCTTCTGGGCCCAGAGGATGGTCTCGAAGTCGAAGGCAAAGCCCTTGGTCTGGGTCCGGGAGAAAATGGCTTCGGCAGCCTCGCCCCGGTAGGCCTTGCAGCCGCACTGGGAATCCGAGAGCCGGAAGCCGCCGACCACGTTCAGAACCTTGATATAGGTCCTGGAGGCCAGCTTGCGCAGGGCGGTATAGCCCGCGTAGCCCTCTGGGTGGAGGGGGCGGGAGCCGATGACAAGGGCCTTGTCCGGATTGGCCTCGAAAAGCTCTGCAGCCCGGCCGATGACCTCGGTGCCGTAGGCCACGTCGGCGTCCAGGAACATGCGCAGGTCTCCGGAGGCCGCCAGCATGCCGGTCTTCACGGCGTTGCCCTTGCCCTGGTTGGGCGTATAGCGCAGCACCCGGGTATTGGGCAGCGCCAGCGCCTCCACCTTGGCGGCGCAGTCGTCGGCGGAGCCGTCGTCCACGAAGATCAGCTCCCAGTCTTCAAAGCTCGCGGCCAGGTAGTCGGTATAGGTTTTTGCGGTGGCCTCAATGATGGCCGCCTCGTTATACATGGGAACGATCAGGGAGAGTTTCATAGTATCACACCTATCGTCGGATAATCGATCAGCAGCAAGAAGTAAGAAGTAAAAAGTAAGAAGTAAGAAGTAAGAGGTAAGAAGTAACGGGTGTCGATCCGGATCATTCTTACTTCTTACTTTTTCCTTATTCTTTCGTGAAGCGGCATCGGACAAGCAAAGCCTGTCCCTGCGGGCGGCTCGTCAGATCTGCGCCTCGTCTCCGGCCCAGGTGAATCGGCGGTACGTCCTGCCGTCCCGCTCCACGAGCTCGTTCCACATGGACAGGGGCCGGACCCAGAGACCGCGCTCGCCGTAGAGGGGACGGTAGACCACCAGCTCCTCCCCGGTCTCGGAGTGCCGGGCCACGCCGATGACCTGATAATACCTTCCTTTGAAGTGCCGGTAGCGGCCCGGACGGAGGGTCTCTGACATTTTCGTCATCCTTTCTGTCGAAGCGGCCCCTCATCCGTCATCCGCCTTGCGGGGGACGGCGGATGCCGCCTTCCCCCCAGGGGGAAGGCTTTTCCGTTGCCTGTTGCCTATGTCGGTACGTGCGGGCGGCTCACCCTGCGGGTAAGAGCCGCCCCTACAGGCGGGTCTGAACTCGAAGAGTCACGAAGTATGCCTGATGCCTGATGCCTCGCATCCCCCGTCCCCTGATGCCTGATGCCTGATGCCTGTTGCCTGTTGCCTATGTCGGTACGTGCGGGCGGCTCACCCTGCGGGTAAGAGCCGCCCCTACAGGCGGGTCTGATGCCTGATGCCTGATGCCTGTTGCCTGTTGCCTGCTGCCTGTTGCCTATTCCCGGGTGAAGCGTTTGTCGTCCTTGGGCAGGTAGTCCACTTCCTCGGACGCGGGGAGCTCCAGGAGCTCGGGGTTGGCCAGCAGGTACTTCACCAGCTTCATGGTCTTGGAGTAGTAGTAGCCGTCGGCGATGCGTTCGTCCAGGGTGATGCCCACGTTCAGCGCAGGCCGCACCGTGCAGCTGCCGTCCTCGTGCCACTCCGGGGCCAGGTGCTTTTTGCCGATGACCACGAAGCAGGAGCAGGTGCCCCAGTTGGACAGATGGTGGTAGCCGCAGCTCAGATCGATGGAGCCCAGGTTGGTCAAAAAGACGGAGGAATAGTTGGGGTCGTCCTTGATCAGGTCGTAGGGCACCTTGCCCTTCCGGTCCAGGCTGAAGAGGACCTTCATCACCAGCCGCAGGATCCAGCGGGGCAGCTTCAGCAGCTTGTCCATGAAGTAGGTGGAGTTGTCCACGTTCCCCTCCTTGCGCTGGGTGTGAATCTCCTCCACCAGGCTCTCGTGGAGCTTGTCGATGTTGGAGTCCGCGTCAAACTTCCGGAAGGCCAGGCCCTCCTCGGAGCGGTCGGAGAACTTCTTCTTGACCACGAAGGCCACGGACAGATACTTGCGCTGGTACATGCGGTTGCCGGAGATGAAGCGGTTCATCTTGGGCCGCAGCGTAAAGGCCTTGACGATGGCGGCGCAGATGACGTGGAAATAGGTGTATTTGTCCTCGGTGCGGCCCGCGTTCTTCTTTGCCAGATATTCGTCGATGGGCCGCAGATCCAGTTCCTCGTTGATGTAGGCCTCGTTGTCGGCCCGGTTGGGATAGAGATAGGCCATAAACTGGTTCATGGCGGGCTCCCGGTTGAGCCAGACGCCGTCAAAGCGGTCGCCGCGCTTGATCTTTTCTTTCTTCTCTTTCGACATGGTTGTTCCTTCTTTTCTCTTTTTTGGGGAATCGTCTGCCTCGGGCGGGCGGCCACTGGCCGCCCCTACGGGGAACGCCTTCGATTTTTGTCATTGCGAGCCAGTGCGCACACTGGCGTGGCAATCCGCATCCCCCGTCCCCTGTTGCCTGTTGCCTCGTCGGAATCGTCTGCCTTGGGCGGGCGGCCACTGGCCGCTCCTACAGCGCGCTTATTGTAGGGGCGGCGCGTTACGCCAGCAGCATCATAATGCCGCCGAGGATGGGGAGGTGCAGGATGAAGATATACAGGGAGTTGCGTCCGCACCAGCGGAGAAAGCGGAGGATCGGGGTTTCGGAATTGACGCCGGGCAGGCGGGTCGTTTTTTCCGGGTAGAGCCGCCGTCCCAGGAGGATGCCCAGGCAGAACCAGCCCAGCTGGGGGGCGATGGGGAAATAGTCCCCGGAGCTGAAGCCGACATAGCGCAGGCCCAGGGCGAAGAGGTATTTGGTCTCCACCAGCACGGGCTTAAGCTCGAACCAATAGCCCAGAGCCAGCACCGCCAGGCCGAAGCCCAGCAGGGCCCCGTCCGGCAGCTTCTTCAGGATCGGATAGACCATCATGGCGAAGCTCAGCAGGTGGAGGACGCCGAAGCGGATGATCATATCCTCCGTGAGCCAGCCCAGCTGCACCGCGGCGATGGAGCCGACGGTCAGCACCATGCCCCCGGCGAAGACCAGCAGGCCCCGGCGGAAGCTCCGGCTGCCCAGGGTGGCGGAGAGGCCGGAGAGAACCACGAAAAGCAGGCCGCCGTATTGCATGACGAAGCGCACAAGGGGCGGCAGCTCGAAGGCCCGCAGGATATAGGACGAATAGAACAGGGTGTGGGAGGCGATGACGCAGAGGATCAGAAGACCCCGGACGGCGTCGATCTCCCAGATCCGCCCCTTCTTTCCGTTCAACGCCGGAAGCTCTCCCGTCGCTTCGCCGGCCTTCTCATTCATTTTGCATTTTGCATTTTGCATTTTGCGTTTTGATTTTGCGTTTTGCATTGTCTCACGCCTCGGCCTCGGCGTTGGCCTCCTCCTCCAGTACCCGGTAGGCCACCTTGCCCACCAGGGTCTTGGGGAGCTCGTCCCGGAACTCGATCTCGTAGGGCATGGCGTACTTGGCGATGCGCTTGCGGCAGTAGGCCATGAGCTCGTTCCGGGTCTCGTCGTTGGCCTCGAAGCCGGGACGGAGCACCACGTAGGCCTTGACCTTCTGCATTTTATACTTGTCCTTGACGCCCACCACGCAGGAGAGCAGGACCTTTTCGTGGCCGTCGATGATGTTCTCCAGCTGGCTGGGATAGACGTTGTAGCCCGAGGTGATGATCATGCGCTTGATGCGCTGGCGGAAATAGACGAAGCCGTCGCTGTCCATGGTGCCCAGGTCGCCGGTGTGGAGCCAGATCCGGCCGTCCGCATGGCGGCGGAGGGTCTGGGCGGTCTCCTCCGGGTTGTCGATGTAGCACATCATCACGGAGGGGCCGGAGATGCAGATCTCGCCCTCGATGTTGGGATCCACCTCGTCCTCGGTGCCGACCTTGACGATCTTGTAGTAGGTGTCCGGGAAGGGCACGCCGATGGAGCCGGAGCGGGCGTAGTCCTTGGGGGTCAGGCAGGAGGCGGTCACGCACTCGGTGGTGCCGTAGCCCTCCCGGATCTGGATCTTGGCGTTGTGGGCCCTCAGGAAGTCATCCACCTTCTTTTTCAGCTCGATGGACAGGGAGTCGCCGCCGGAGAACATGCCCACCAGGAAGCTCAGGTCCGCGTTCTCCAGCAGGGGCGTCCGCAACAGGGCCTCGAAGAGCGTGGGGACGCCGGGAATGAAGTTGGGTTTTTTCTTGACCAGCAGCTTGGCGTAGGTGTCCAGGCTGAACCGGGGGACCAGGAGGCAGGTGCCGCCGCCCACTAAGGCCGTGTGGATGCCGATGCCCAGGCCGAAGCCGTGGAAGACCGGCATGACCGAGAGCATCTTCATGCCCCGGACGTAGCGCAGGTCCACGCCGGAGGCCGCGATGGTCTGGAGGGCCGTGGCGTTGAAGTTGTCGGAGGAGAGGAGAATGCCCTTGGTGGTGCCGGTGGTGCCGCCGGAGTAGAGGATGGAGGCGCCTTCGCGGCTGAACATCACGTCGTCGGGAGGCAGCTCCTTGATCTTGTCCCCGGCCCGCAGGAAATCCTTCCAGAGGATGTAATCCCCCCCCTTGGGGAGCTTGGGGACCTTTCGGGCATCCTTGGTCAGGGGGTAGAGCTGCTTCAGGGGCATGGGAAGCTCGTCCTTGATGAAGGCGATGATGATCTTCACCGGCTCCTTGAGCTGACCGCGGATCTCGTCCAGCTTGGGGTAGAACTGGTCCAGGGTCAGAATGGCCTTGGAGTGAGAGAAGTTCAGATAGAAGGCGATCTCCGCCGGTGCGGAGAGAGGGTGGATCATGTTGGAAACCGCGCCGATGCGGTTCAGCGCGTAAAAGGTATCCAGCGCCTGGGGGGAGTTCGGCATGCAAATGGTCACCCGGTCGCCCTTTTTGATTCCGAGGGCAACCAGAGCCCGGGCCACCCGGTCAATGCGCTGCATGAACTGGGCGTAGGTGGTCTGCTTGTTCATAAACTCGTAGGCGATATCGCCGGGGAACCTGTGAGCGCTCTCCCGGACGATTTGATAGATGGTCTGCCGGGGATAGTCCAGGTGCGCCGGAGAATTGCCGTAATACTTCAGCCAGGGAGCCTGCGCGGAAATGCCCATGTGTGTTTTCATCTCTCTTTTCTTTTTCTCTGTTGCACTGCAACATTTCTATTATATGGTAAGGCGCATAAAATTGCAAGCAATTTTATGCGCCTTCCCGTTTTTTCATTTCTCGAGTAGTCTCGCCAGCGGCGGCCGCTTGACCTTCATGGCCCCCTTGGGACAGAATTCCTGGCAGCAGAAGCAGCGGATGCAGGCCTTCCGGTCCACGGAGGGCCGCTTGTTTTTCATGGTGATGGCCTTGGCCGGGCAGATCTGCTCGCACTTGCGGCAGCCCACGCAGAGGGCCTTCTCCACGGTGGGCCGGGCGGCGATGAGCCGGCCCGCGAAGCGGCTGAAGCGCTCCCCCGTCTTCCCGCCGCCCATGAGGGCCTGGAACTGGAGGCCGTTGCGCTCGGTGATGATCTCGAAGCCCTCGGTCACAAAGTCCTGCCAGGGTCCGTCGATGGAGAGCTCCTCCGGGGTTTCCGGGCAGAGGCCCCGGGCCTGGGCGGCCCGGAGGGTGGGGACGGTGCCGGGCTCCAGGCCGATGAGCTTTGCGCAGAGCAGGTCGATGCGGTGGGGGTTCTCCCCGGCCAGCAGACAGCCCACGGCCTTGGGCGAGCCCGCCGTGGGGCCGTTGCCCTCCATGGCTGCCACCGCGTCCACCAGGTGGAGCCGGGGCTTCCAGAACTCGTCCAGATCCACCAGCATATCGGCGAAGTCCGCCGGATTCGGGAAGCGGAAGTGGTACTCGGGCTTCATGGTGCCGGGAATGGAGCCGAAGAGGTTCTTGGCCGCGGCGGAGAGGCCCATCATGCCGTGGGACTTCAGCTTGGCAAAGTTGATGATCCCGTCGCAATCCAGGAGCCAGCCCGTCACCGTGGCGCTTTTGCAGAGCTTTGCCTCCGGCAGCTCGATCTCCCGGGTGGAATAATCATGATTCAGGGGCACGCCCGCCCCGTTCATGCCCGAGGCCGCGTAGACCCGGTTGAGAAAGACCGCGTTGTAGAGGCCCCCGGGGCTGTCCCCCACCACGGGGCTCGCGCCGCGTTCCTTAATTATGTCAACCAGCGCCTTCACCAGGGCCGGATGGGTGGTGGCGGCGGCGTCGGGGCCCATGGCGGCCACCAGGTTGGCCTTGACGCCGATCCGCATGCCGGGCCTGACCCAGTCCAGGCCCCCGGCCTTTTCGATCAGCGCCTCCAGGGCGGCGCGGCAAAGGGCGGGATCGTAGGAAGCGCAGGGGACGACGGCGACGTCGGGTTTTCGATCAGGCATAGAAACACCTCACGTTCCAAAGAATCCGCAAAATCGGGATTTGTCGGGATCATTCGTAGGGGCCGATGCCCACATCGGCCCTCACACCGATACGGGATAGGGCCGATGTGGGCATCGGCCCCTACGGAGCGGCAAATCCGAATCATTTCCGCTATTCTATCACGTTTTCCCCTCTGCCACAAGAGAGAGATTGCAAAAAGCGGGAAAAATGCTATAATCATTCTGCAAGCTTTTCCGTCTCTTTGCGTCATAACGGGTGAAGGAACGGCGGGCGGTCAAGGACCGCCCCTGCGGCGGAACAACAACGCGAATCGTCAACGAAGGGAGGCGGGCCGTCATGCCGGATGAAGAGATCGTCTCGCTGTACTGGCAGCGGGACGAACGGGCCCTGGCGGAAACCGAGCGGGCCTACGGGGCCCTGTGCCGGGGTCTGGCCAAACGGATCCTCAAAAACGCCGAGGACGCGGAGGAGTGCGTCTCCGACGCCTACCTGCGGCTCTGGCAGCGCATTCCCCCGGAGCGCCCGGACTCCCTGGGCAGCTATCTGACCCGGATCGTGCGAAATCTCTGCCTGGACCGGCTGCGGCATGAGAACGCGGCCAAACGGGGCGGGCGGGCCGTTACGGTCTCCCTGGACGAGCTTTCCTCCGTCACGGGAGGGAGCGACGCCGAGAGCGGCCTGATGGCTGAGGAGCTGGGCCGGGCCGTGGGCCGCTTCCTGCGGACCCAGAGCGAGACGGCCCGGGCCGTCTTCCTCCGCCGCTACTATTTCTTTGACACCCGTACCGAGATCGCAAGACGCTATGAAATCAGCGCGGCCCAGGTCTCCGTGCTCCTGTCCAGGACCCGGAGGCGGCTGCGGATCTACTTGCAGAAGGAGGGCTTGCTGTGAAACCCAAGGAATTGTTATACAGTCTGGACCACGTGGGCGACGATCTGCTGGCCCAGGCCGAGCAGACGGTCCTGGTCCGGAAGCACCGGCCCTGGGCCGGGGCGGCGGCCGCCGCCGTGGTGCTGGTCGCCCTGGGCGTGGGGGGCTTCTTCCTCTGGAAGAATCTGAAGGGCGGGCTCAACCCCGCCGCCACCGGCACGCCCAGCGACCCCGCTGTCACCAGGCCCAGGGCGGACCCCATCATCACCGATACCATGGAGCTGCCCATCCTGACCGTGGGAGACAGCTGGACCGGTCTGAGCCGGGCCCGCTTCGACAACCTGGACGCCTCCCTGGCCGGGAGCCTGGCTTCGGAATACGACCTGTCCGCCAATTTCTGGAACCTGCCGGTCTACCTGTCGGAGGGCTGGCTGAACGGCGGGGCCGGGCTTGCTGACAGCAGAGAAGCACTTGTCAATCGGCTGTACCAGGCAGCCGCCCGGATCGGAGTCTCTGCAGACGACGGGTACGATTTCAGCTTCGAGGATGCCGGGGACGGAACGATGTACGCGGCAAGCTGTTCCTGCGAGACGGACCAGGGCACCCTGACGGTCTACGCCGACGGGCGCATCCGGATGCTCTACAATGATCAAAACGTCATCGAGGCCCAGGTCAAGGTATCCCTCGAGGGGGATCTCACCGAGGAGGAAACGAAGCGCGCCCTCCGGGACGCGAACATGCAGGACTGCGGCGAGGAGCTGGCGGAGCGCCTGGGCCTGGGGGAATGCGGCTTCGTCCCCTGCGACCATTGGGACCCCGCCTCCAGCGCCTGGACGGTCTACACCATCTACCCCCTCCGGAAGGGTCCGAAGGAGCAGCTCATCGCCCGCTGGTTTGAGACCGTCCGCATGCTGACCAACGACGGCCAGACCCTCCGGGGCTTCGAGCTGGACCGTCTTCCCGGGGAGGCCGGGGCCGCGGTCCCCGAGGGGCTGTTGCTGCAGGGCAGCTATCCCGTTCAGACCGCTGTGGGCGCCGCGAATGCCCTGCTGCATGGAGACTATTACTGCGAGGAGCCCGTGGACGAAGCCCGGATCCGGGCCCTGCGGCACAGCGAGGACAGCCTGGAAACCCTCTGTCAGAGCGCGGTTCTGGTGTATCAGACCGGATACGGCCACGGACAGCTCATGCCCTTCTACCGTTTCTGGCTCCCCGCCGACGAGGACGGAGAGAGCGGCGAATACCTTGCCCTCTACGTCCCGGCGATCCACGAATTCTATCTGCGCGACTGGTCCGTCGAGTTTAACAGCCATCCGAAGCTCACCCTCGGGGAGGTCGGCAAGGATCGGACGGCCCTGCTGCTGACGGATCCGGCGGCCTACTGCGCCTCCGGTCCCCTGCGGGAGGATCGGCGAATCAATCTCCTGCCGGTCTACGAGATGCCGGAGGAGAGCACCGGCCAGGCGATCCTGTACCTGTTCGCAGAAGGCGACCGCTATACCCCGGAGTCCGGCGCCTCCCTGCAGGGTTCGGAACGCAATGAGGCCCTGCTGCGGGCCTTCACGGATCGGGTCGTCTCCGCGGTCGGGTTCAATGCCAACGTAAACTGGACCGTCCTGGAGGGGCGCTATCCCCAGGCCAGAACCATCCCCGGCGTCGAGGAGCCCCTCTATCCGGCGGAGATCTACGCAAATCCGAAGGGCTTCTACAGCGCGGCTCCTTTCGTGGACTACAGTCTGGGACGGATCACCCTCTGGTATCGGGACGGCACCCTCTGGGGCTTCAGCGTGCCGGAGCTCACCCTGGCCAACTCCGATTTGTTCGAGTATCTCTATGGCCGGAGCGGACCCGAAGGCACGAATTCCGAGCCCTATTCCAGCTTCGTGATCGACACAGGACGCTGCGATACGCCCGTGGGCGTCAGCGGGACCCTGAAGGAGATCGGCAGCTACCCCGCCATCTCCCCGGCGGAAGCCCGGGCCCTGGCCTGGGCCGGCAGCTACGCCAAGCGCCCCGAGGGCTGCGGCGAGCTCCTGGATCTGCCCGTTGCGTATCAGAGCCAGGACGAGCTGCTGATGGATCTGGTCTATCTCCCCAACGAGGATGGGCAATACCTGATCCCCTTCTACCGCTTCTTCTTCCCTGTGGGGCAGGATACGGTCAGCGGCGCCACCCTCTGCGGGCTCCGATACGTTCCCGCGATCAACGCGCTCTACCTGGAGGACTACCCCGCCCAGGTCGAAGTCACGGAGGATCCGGGTGAATCCACGGAGGAGCCCACGGAAACGTCCCCCGACCCCACGGAGCCCCCTGACGGCTATCAGCCCACGCTGACACGGCTGGAGGACGGGCGTTACGGCGTCGCCGGCCCCGCCGGGACCGTGGAGGCCCTGAGCTATATGGGACCCCCCGACCGGGAGCCCGTCTGGGCCGACCTGGACGGCGACGGCTTCCGGGAACTGATCTACTGGTGCAACGGCCCCACCTCGGGCGTCTTCACCGTGGGGATCTGCGTCTACGGCCTGGAGGAGGGCTGGCCGGTGCTGGAGGCCTCCGGGATCTACGTTCTGTCCTACGGCGAGATCTCCCTGTCGGAACAGAACGGCAGCGTGTTCTTCCACCACACCCCCTGGCAATACGTCGCCGACCCCGACGCCGAAGGCGGGGTCTCCGCCGAACCCGGGGAGGAGCGGATCCTGACCCTGACCCTGCGGGACGGAACGATCCTGCTCAACGGCAGTACGAGCCCGGATGGAGAGGGGGTCTCCCAATGGGGCAGCCCGGAATACGGCTGGTTCGGCTCTTCCTTCAACCGCCTGAAGGCCGAGGTCAGGGACCGCTGCGTCTTCAACCACTGGGCCTGCCTGGTCTGGACGGAGCCCTCCGCCGCCTCCGCGCCGACGGCCGGACCCAGGGTCTTCGCCGCCGTGACCGACAACAGCCACACCGTCACGGGCCTGCTGCGGTACGTGCCCAACCAGGACGGGACCTGGACCTGCCTTATGCGGGGCATCGAGCCCATCAAAGCGCCGGCCGACCCGGAGGCCCTCATGGGCCTGACCCCGGAACAAGTGACGGAGCGCCTGGGCCCCTGCCACTTCGACATGGGCAGCGGCCTCTATATCCCCTGCTGGTTCACCGAGGACTGCCGCATGCTGATGGTCCACATCCAGGGCGTCGTGGACAGGGTGGAGCTCAGGGATCTGACGGCGCTGGACGATTGACGCCTCCGCCCGCAGGGGCCGGCGCCGAGCTGCGGGATCTGACCGCGCCAACCGATTGACAAGCCCGGATATCCCGCGTATAATAAAGCGGCCCGCCATACGGCGGGCCGCGTTTCATATATGGATTCGTTCAGCCGTAGGGGGCGGCGTCCTCGACGCCCCGAACGTGTCGTTCTCTGATACCTGCGGGCCGCCCAGGGGCCGGCCCCTACGGGCGTGTCTGTTGCCTGTTGCCTCGTCGGAGCGGGGAACGGCGTGGCGCACACTGTGCGCCGCTACGGGCGTGTCTGATGCCTGCTGCCTGATGCCTCGCATCCCCCGTCCCCTGATGCCTGATGCCTGATGCCTGATGCCTCGTCGGAAGCGTCTGCCTCGGGCGGGCGGCCAATGGCCGCCCCTACGGCGTTATCCCCTGTTGCCTGATGCCTGATGCCTGATGCCTCGCATCCCCCGTCCCCTGTTGCCTGATGCCTGATGCCTGTTGCCTAAACGTCGGGCAAATTGCCCGCGCCGCTATTTTTTTTTGCAACATTTTTCCAAAAACCAGTGTTTTTATTTACGAAGGGAGATGAAGCCGATGCGGGACGCCGCTCTGTTGGAACGGCTGCAGCGGCGGGATCAGGACGCTCTGAACGAGCTCACGGAGCGCTACCGGTCCTACGTCTGCACCGTTTTATCGAATATGCTCTCCGGCGTCGGCGCCTGGGCCGACGTGGAGGAGCTCTGCAGCGACGTGTTCCTGGCCCTCTGGCAGCACGCCGACGAGCTCCGGGCCGGGAGCCTGAAGCCCTGGCTGGGCACCGTGGCCCGGAACCGGGCCAAGAGCTGGCTCCGGGTCCGGCGGGAGCTGCCCATGGATCTCGACGAGCTGGAGCTGCCCGACGACGGGCCGAGCCTGGAGGACGAGGCCGGTCGGAAGGAGCTGGCCGCGGCGGTCCGCCGGGCCGTGGACAGCCTGCGCCCGAAGGACCGGGAAATCTTTCTTCGCTACTATTTCTATTTGCAGCCCATGGAAGCCATCGCCGCCGAGCTGGGCCTGGCCCCGGCCTCGGTGCGGTCCCGGCTCAGCCGGGGCCGGGCGCTCCTGCGGAAGAAACTGGAAAAGGAGGTACGGCCGTGAAGTACAAAATCACAGATCTGATGGATCTTTATGAAGACAAAAGCTGTTCGCTTTCGCCCGCGGCGGAGCAGAACACTGGGATAGACAGGGACCGTCCCCGGGGCGGGAACGCAGAGGAGGTTTATGAAGTGAAGCAATCGAAATATCCCTTTGGCTGGAGGCAGGCCCTTTCCCTGGCCGCGGTCCTGGTCCTGCTGGTCCTGGGCGGCTTCGGCGTGAAGCGGCTGATCGACCGCGGCGCCGCGCCGGTCGTCCCCGGCGCAAGCTCCGAGCTCGCACCCATCGAAAGCCGGAACTCCGACTGGGAGGCCATGGAGGGCGAGGAGAAGGAGGCGATTAGCCGCTTCCTGACCGTCTTCGTCAATCAGCACATCAAGAACGTCCCCATGGAGGACCTGAACAATCCCGGCAGTCTGATCCATTTCGCCTTCGTCTGGCGGCGAAACAACGACTGTGAGTCCATCACCGTCCGGGAGGGCCCCGAGGGCCTCACCGACACCCTGACCCTGGAGCAGATCAACGAGGTCCTGGAGCCGCTTCTGGGAAAGACCGTCGAGCTGCCGGAAAACGACCCGGGGATCGTCAACAGAACGCCGGGCATGGACTTTGATTACAGCGAGCAGCTCGGACGCGAGGCGGGCTCGGTCTGCTATCGGGACGGCTGCTTCTGGGACCGGCCTGCCCAGAACGACACCGGCTTTTTCTTCGCCCTGGCGACCCTGCGGGCGCCGGACAGGGAGCCGGGCCGGGAGCTCGTCCTCTTTAACGTGTATTATGTCAACTACGAGCGCTGGGGCACCGTTGATATGTCCGCCATGCCCGCCCTCTCCACCGCCGAAGCCGAGGCCCTGGCGGCAGAGGAAAAGCTCATTCTGAAAGCCACGGGCGAGGCGCAGCTGGAGCTGACCGAGGACGGCTATCGCCTGCTCTCCTACGTGACCGGGCCGGAAGCCCTTCCGTCCCGGGAGGACTCCGCTGAGGATCCGGAGCCCGCCTGCGACCCGGACCCCGCCCAGCTCAACGCCCTGCTGACGGCCTTTGCCGAGCAGGAGATCAGGGACAGCGAGCAGGACCTGGCAGGCGAATATGAGCTGGCCCAGTTCGCCCACATCTGGACCAAGCTCCACGATTACGATGCCATTTCCTATCAGACGGAGGACGGCGAGAGCTATGAGACCCTGCGCCTGGAGCAGGTCAACGAGACCCTGACCCGGCTGCTGGGCAAGACCGTCTCCCCCGCCGAGGGCACAGACTACAGCGCCCAGCGGGGTGACAACTACGCCCAGCACGAGAGCTTCCACGACGGCCGCTTCTGGTGGCCCGCCGCCGACGGGGACATGCATACGGCCTTTGCCGTCGGCAAGATTCCGGACGACGAGCTTTCCACCGGCAACGAACGGGTGGTTTTCTCCGTGGCGTTCAAGGTCTTCGAGCCCACGGACTACGACGCGGATCGGGCGGCTCTGCTGGAGCTGAGCTATGAGGAAGCCGAAGCCAAGGCCGCAGCCGGCGAGCTTCAGCTCCTGGGCGACGGCCAGGCCTGGGTGGAATTCACCGACGAGCAGCTGCAGATGGTCCGGTATGAGCTGATCTCCAACGCAGAGGCGGATCCCGCGCCGGAGTCGGAGCAGCTGCTGGCCGAGCTGAAGGAGCTCTTTGAGGACCCGGGCTCCTGGTACAATTTTTCATAGTTTCATTGATTTGTCTTGTCCAGCAACGTGCAAAGGCGCAGGGCTTCCGCCCTGCGCCTTTGCTGTGCGCCTTTCTCTTTGCGTCTTCGCATTTCCCTTATACTGAACTCCCATAGAAAGATTGAAAAATGTTCCGTGCAGGAATTGCGTCAGACGAGGCGGAGGACGCAGGCGGGCTTGACGCCCGGCAAGGACGACAACGAAGTATGACACAATTCCTGCCGAAACAGATTAAAGGTTTCTATGGGAGTTCAGTATTAGTTCCCGGAGCCGCCGACGATGGCGCTTTTCGCCGTCTCCACCGCGTTCTCCACGGAGTCGGCGGCCTTGGTGACCGCCTGCTTCACCGCAGGCTGCTTCGGCAGCACCGTGGCGGCCACCGCGCCGCCCACCATACCCAGGCCCAGACCGAGGGCAAAGCTTTTGATCGTCATCGTTTTCGCCTCCCTTCGTTTTCGGTTTCAAAGGAACAGCGCCGCAGAGGCGCTCAGGGAGCGCCTTCCCGGCGTATCTGTTGCCTTTCTCTGCTATTTTTCCCGTTTTTCGTGAAAAAAAGCTGTCTTTTTTTCGCGAAAAATGGTATAATATATAAAATATGAAATCCGGAGGTGCCTGCCATGTCCATTGACGTTCTGCAAAGCAAGATCCGCAAGCTGAAAACTCCCATTGTGGTGGGGCTCGATCCCACGCCGGAGCTGATCCCCCCGGAGCTGCTGGCGGACTGCAAGGCCCGGCTCGGCCCCGGCCCGGAGGCCGCGGCGGAGAGCTATACCCTGTTCTGCAAGGGCTTGCTGGACGGGCTGAAAAAGGCCGTTCCCGCCGTGAAGGTCCAGGCCGCCTGCTTTGAAGCCCTGGGCTGGCAGGGCGTGAAGGCCATGCAGGAGGTCCTCGCCTACGCGAAAAAGCTCAACTACTACGTGATCCTGGAGACCATGCGCTCCGACGTGGGCCACATCGCCGAGCTCACCGCCGACGCGGTCTTCGGGGGCCTGGATTTCGGTGGCGACCGGGTCTTCCCCTACCCCTGCGACGCTTTGATCCTCAACGGCTATCTGGGCAGCGATGGCGTCAAGCCCTTCCTCCCCTATCTCAGCGGGCCCGAGGCGAAAAACATCTTCATCGTGGTGAAATCCTCCAACAAGTCCTCCCCCGAGGTCCAGGATCTGCTCTCCGGCGACCGGGTCATCTACACGGCCATGGCCGATCTGACCCTGCGCTGGAGCACGGATCTCTTCGGCAAGTGCGGCTACGGCGAAGTCGGCGCGGTGGTGGGCCTCAGCAGCCCCCGGGCCATCCAGGCCCTGCGGAAACGCTACGACACCCTCTTCTTCCTGGTCCCCGGCTACGGAGCCCAGGGCGGCGTGGCCAAGCACGCGGCCTACGCCTTCGACCGCTTCGGCCACGGGGCGGCGGTCTGCGTCTCCCGCTCCGTCATCGGCGCCTGGCGGGAGCACCCCTCCACCGCCGCCCCGACGGCGGCGGTCTCCCTGCTTGAGGATGCCAGTTGCGCCAGCACAGCCGCCGCAACGGCAATGAAATCCACAACAGCCCCCCGGGCTGTTGTGCCCTGCGAGCAGGGGAGGTCATCGGGGGTCGATTGGCCCGAAGCCGCCCTGGCCGCCGTGGAGAAGACCAAACGGCAGCTGGAAACCTATATCACGGTGCTGTGAGATGACGAGGATCTATCTGATTCGCCACGCGGAGGCCGAGGGCAACATCTACCGCCGCCTCCACGGGCAGTACGACTCTCGCGTCACCCCCAACGGCCTGCTGCAGATCGCCGCCCTGGAGCGGCGCTTCGAGGGCCTTCCCATCGACGCGGTCTGGGCCAGCGACCTCTACCGCACCCGGCGCACCGCCGAGGCGATCTATCGGCCCAAGGGCCTCCCCCTGCGGCTGGATCCCCGCTTCCGGGAGGTCCACGTGGGGGCCTGGGAGGATCTGCCCTTCGGCCTGCTGGAGCGGACCGAGCCCGAAGCCCTGCACGCCTTCGCGCACGATCCCGAGGCCTGGCTGGCCCCCGGCGCGGAGCGCTATGAAGCCTATTCCTCCCGCTTTGCGGCGGCCCTCACCGAGCTGGCGGAGGCCAATCCCGGGAAGACCCTGGCGGTCTTCACCCACGGCTGCGTCCTCTCCGGCGGCCTGCACAAACTGCTGGGCCTCCCCCACGACGCCTCCCGGGCCGACAACACCGCCGTCAGCCTCCTGGAATACGAGGACGGAGTCTTCTCTCCGGTCTTCCTCTTCGACAACTCCCATCTGAGCGAGGCCATCTCCACCCAGGCGCGGCAGCGCTGGTGGCGGAAGCTGGGCGGGAAATTCAACCTCTGGTTCCGGGACGCGGAGCCCGCCGACGCGGCGCGCTTCGATCCCCTCTGGGCCCCGGGAGCGGGCGACAGGACCTGGATCGCCTGCCTGGGCGACGAGGCCGTGGGCTATGTTTCCGTCACGGAACAGGGCCTGTCGACGATCTGGCTGCGGCCGGAGTTCCGCCACCGCCGCATGGGCGATCAGCTCTTCGGCCAGGCGGCCCTTTTCCTGCGCCGCAGGGGCCTGGAGACCCTGCGCTTCGGCGTCCCGACGGCAAACTCCGAGGCGCTGGCCTTCTTCTCGCACCTGGGGGCGGAGCCCGTCGGAACAGAGGGGGCATGCACCCTCTTTCGCCTGAGGCTGGCGATCCCAAAGGCCGAATGAAACGCGGAAGCCAGGCCGCGGGCCGCGGCTGTCCGTTCGGGCAGGCGCTCTCGTATTGGGCAAGCGCCCTCGAATTATGAAACGACAAAGGAGGTCCCCCTATGATCTGTCCCAACTGCGGCCAAGACAGCCTCGGTAAATTCTGCCCGTTCTGCGGGGCGAAGCTGGCCGTTCCGGAGACCGCGGCGCCCGTTCCGGAGACCGCGGCGCCCGTTCCGGAGACTGCGGCTGCCGTTCCGGAAACCGCGGCGGCCGTTCCGGAAACCGCGGCTGCCGTTCCGGAGACTGCGGCTGCCGTTCCGGAAACCGCGGCTGCCGTTCCGGAAACCGCGGCGGCCGTTCCGGAATACGCCGTCCCCGTGGAAATGGAAGCGCCCGTGACGCAGGCGGAGCCTGTGATGCAAACCGCGCCTGTGGTGCAGACTGCGCCTGTGGTGCAGACCGAGCGCCGGGAGCCCCCCGCGAATCAGCTTGTGCGGAAGCTGGGAAGCTCCGGGCTCTGGCTCACGGCCACGCTGGCTGCCACCCTCGCCCTCCTGATCAGCCTCTACCTGTCCGTCTTTGACCGGGGCAGCCAGAGCGTCCTCTACCTGCTGGATACGCTGCCCGGTCTCCGGGACGCGTCATCCGCGGCCACCGCCGTCGTCAATCTCTTCTCCATCGGCCTGCGCCTCCTTTTCGCTTTTGTTTTCGTCCTGCTGCTCTGGATCGCCTTCGGCTCCGCGGCGGGCAGGCGCGGCAAGCCCCTGGGCACCGGCGCGCTGACCGCCTCCAAGGTCTTTGTCATCATCTCCCTGGTCTTTGTCTGCTTCTGCCTGGCCGTGGTGTTCATTTTCTTCGTGATGACTCTGTTCTTCGGCTCCCGCAGCGGGCTCGGGCGGGAGGTTTTCCGTTTCTTCAACCGGACGCTGCGGCAGTACCGGATCAGGCTGAGCTATTTGCACCTGAATCGGACGGTCCTCGCCGGGATCCTCCTGGGCCTCCTGCTGCTGATCAACGGACTCGCCCTCGTCTGCCTGGCCAAAGTCCTCAAGAGCCTGAACACCGTCAAGCGGGTCATCCGCAGCGGCCGGCCCGACGACCGGGTCTCCCCCTTCGCGGCGGTGATCGCCATGCTCTTCGCGGGCCTTCTGGCGATCGGCGGCTTCTGGCTCCTGGCCGCGGGCAGCCTGACCGGGATCCTCTCCGGGATCCTGCTGCTTCTGAACGCGGTTTCCCTCGTTTGCCTCGCCCTGCTGCTGTTCCGCTTCCGTTCCGGCATGCGTCAGCTCGGCGTCCGCAAGGGCGTCATGCAGAGACCCGCTTAAGCCGATTAAGCAAAAAAGTCCGCTGGCTTGTGTCAGCGGACTCTTTTTCAGACTGTCAAAAAAACTGTCCGCGTTTGAATTCCCTGGATGCAGGATGAATTGAAAATTGAAAGTTGAAAGTTGAAAATGGAGGAGTTTTTCAAATTTCCATTTGAAAAACGGAAAAAGGACCCGCGAAAACAAGCCTTTTCCTGCTCTATCGTGCGCATGCCTGTTTCTTACAGCGGATTAGCTGTCTATTTTTTTATAATTCTTTTCTCATCGTTCAAATGGCAATTTGAACGATACCACAACTTTCAACTTTCAATTTTCAACTTTCAACTTTTTTGACACGCTGCAAAAAAAGTCCGCTGGCTTGTGTCAGCGGACTTTTTTTGCTTATACGAAAATTTGATTGAAGGGTTCTTTCGTATTAAATTGCGTACTGGCTCTGGAAGAGCTCGTAATAGAAGCCCTTCCGGTCCAGCAGCTCCCGGTGGGTCCCCTGCTCCACGATGGTCCCGTCCCGGAGCACCAGGATCAGGTCCGCGTCCACGATGGTGGAGAGCCGGTGGGCGATGACGAAGCAGGTGCGGCCGCCCATGAGCCGGTCCATGGCCTTCTGGATCAGCAGCTCCGTGCGGGTGTCCACGTTGGAGGTGGCCTCGTCCAGGATCAGCAGGGGCCGGTTCGCCAGCATGGCCCGGGCGATGGTGAGCAGCTGCTTCTGGCCCGAGGAGACGGCAGTGCTGTCCTCGGAGATGACGGTGTCGTAGCCCTGGGGCAGACGGCGGATGAAGTGGTCGCAGTAGGCCTGGTCGCAGACCCGCTCGATCTCCTCCCGGCTGACCTCGGGGCTGCCGTAGGCCACGTTTTCGGCTACGCTGCCCTTGAAGAGCCAGGTGTCCTGGAGGACCATGGCGAAGAGCCTGCGGTTCTCCGCCCGGGAGAGCTCGGAGGCGTCCCGGCCGTCGATGAGGACCCGGCCGCTCTGCACGTCGTAGAAGCGCATGAGCAGGTTGACGATGGTGGTCTTGCCCGCGCCGGTGGGGCCCACGATGGCCACCTTCTGGCCGGGCTTCACCTCCATGCAGAGGTCCCGGATCAGGGGCTTTTCCGGGTCGTAGGAGAAGTCCACGTGCTCGAAGACCACCCGGCCCTCGGTGGGGGCCTCCACGGTCCCGGCGGGGTCCTCTTCCTCGGGAAGATCCAGCATGGCGAACACGCGCTTGGCGGCAGACTTCACATGCTGGACAAAGCTCAGGCCGAAGGCGATGCGCTCCAGGGGCGCCGAGAGCTGCCGGGCGAAGAAGATCACCGTCACCACGGTGCCGATGGCCAGGCCCTTGTGGACGATGAGCCAGCCCCCCAGGACCGCCACGGCGATGTAGGCCAGGGCGTCCAGGAAGATGATGACGGGCTGGACGATGGAGGACAGGAAGTTGCCGAAGATGCCGTTGCGCTGGTGGCGCAGGCTCAGCTCGTCGTACTTCTCCTGGAGCCGGGCCTCCCGGTTGAAGGCCTTGGTGGTGGGGTAGTTGGTGTAGGCCTCCTCCGCCAGGGCGGTCAGCTCGCCGCCCAGGTTGAAGTGCTTGTCCCAGTGCTTCTCCCCCAGGGTCGCCATTTTGGCGGAGAGGAGGACGGAGAGCGGGGACAGCAGGACCACGGGGATGGCCATGCGCCAGTCGGTGATAAAGAGGATCACGGCGATGACCGCCATCTGGAGGAAGCCGGAGATCAGGATCTCCACGATGCCGTAGATGGAGTCGGCCATGTTGCCCACGTCCTCCATCATCCGGTCGATCACGTCGCCGGCGGGGGTCTTGTCCACGTAGGACACGGGCAGGCGGCGCAGCTTCTCCGACAGGCGGATGCGGAGCTCCGCGCAGAAGAAGCGGCTGACCACGTTGTTCAGCAGATAGGAGTTGCCGTAGGTGATCACGGCCTGGAGGGCGTAGACGCCCAGCAGGACGCCCAGCCCCGGCAGCAGGCTCCGGGCCAGGCCGGGGACCGGGTCCTTGACCCAGTCGTAGAGCCGGTTCACCAGATCGCCCAGGAGCTCCGGGGCGGCCACGGCGCAGCCGATCAGGATCAGACAGAGGAAGGCGCAGAGGCCGATCCAGCCCCGCAGGGGCTTGATCTCCCGCAGCAGACGCTTGCCGGTCTCGTCAAAGAGACGGCTGCGCTGCTTTTTTTCTTTTGCCTCCGTCTGTTTCTTCTCGTTGTTCGTACTCATGCGGCTCCACCTCCCGTCTGGGAGAGATAGATCTCCCGATAAATGGAGCAGCTTTCCAGCAGCTCCGCGTGGGTCCCGGCCCCCACCAGGGCGCCGTCGGCCAGGACGAAGATCCGGTCGCAGTGCATGGCGGAAACCACCCGCTGGGTGATGACGATCCGGGTCCTGCCGGCCAGCTTCTCATTCATGGCCGTGCGGACCTTGGCCTCGGTGAGGAAGTCCAGGGCGGAGAAGGAATCGTCGAAGACGTAGATCGGCGCCTCCTTCAGCA